>NZ_CAUTOG010000011.1:0-35286 GCF_963540075.1 uncultured Bifidobacterium sp. | reverse complement strand
CGGTGCCGTCGGCCGCGACGCCGAGCGCCCGCGCGGGGATCAGTGAGAAGGAGAGAGCCAGCGCGACGACGACCAGCAGGGGCACCGCCTCGATGAGCACGCGCAGTGCGGAGCCGACGACGCGGCGCGTCGCATGGGCGTCACGTCCCAGGCGCCTCATGGACGAGACCCGATGGCGGAGTAGTCCGCCCATGGTCCGACGTGCATCGCCGTCAGGCAATCCGTTCTCATGGAATCCACCATAACCGTCCTCCGCCCAGGCGCCGTACCAGTCCGGGTTCGAAGGCGTGGTCGTCGCCGGATCGCATCCGCGACCACCTCCCATGGTCTTTCCTCCGGAAATCGCACGGATGGGAAGGATCGGAAGCGCGATGCATCCGCGGCTGCATGCGATGAGCATCCAGGATGCGTCGTCAGGAACGGGCCCATTACAGAAAAAGCCTCATGACCGGCCTCGTTCTGGTCCGTCTGACGACCTCCGTAAAGCCCAACGCCCTGTAGGCCGACGGAACTCCGGTCCACAGGAACGCCCCTGGCATGCCGTCGCCGTGTGGCACGACGGGGTACGCCTCGATGATCGTGGCCCCGTTCACCCGTGCATACTCCACCGCCCCCTGCACAAGCTCCGAGGACACGCCCTGATGACGATGACGCCTCTCCACGAAAAGACAGCCGACCGACCAGACCGGACGATCATCCACCCGTTTGAGGGCTCGTGACCTCTCCAGCCGCGGATAGGCCTTCCGGGGGGCGATCGAGCACCATCCGACGGGGACGTCGCCTCTGTACCCCAGCACACCCACAGGTTCGCCCGACATGACAAGCTCCCTGAGGGCGATTCTGTTGGCATCTCCCTTACCCGATTCGAACGACGCTTTTTCGACGCGCCAGTACATGCACCAGCAACCGCCGCAGGCTCCCCTGTCCCCGAAGAGCAGCTCGAGGTCCGACCATCTGGCCGAATCCACGGGGAATACGGTCAGCGCTCTGCGCGTGTCCTCGTACAACGGCATATGTCGTCCGGCCTCTCTTCCCTGCGATCTCGTCAGAGCCCGTCCCGTGACGACGAGAACCCCTCTGAGAGGGGACCGCGGTCGTCACGGAAAGGAGCCGCCATCAGCGCCCACCCCTCGCGAACCAGGCCACCGTCTCCACATGATGGGTCAGGGGATACAGGTCGAAGGCGTGGATGTCGGCGAGCCGGTATCCCAGCGTCGTCATGGTCGCCGTGTCGCGGGCGAGGCTCGTCGGATCGCAGGCCACGTAGACGATGTGCCGCGCCCCGGCCGCGGCCATGGCACGGCATACCTGGGCACCGGCGCCGGAACGCGGCGGGTCGAGGACGACCACATCGGGATGGGCGAGCGCGGCCGTCTCCGCCCTGCCCATGCCCCGGTCATGCCCCGATGCCACGCCGCGCAGCACGCGCGCCACATCACCGCAGCGCACGACGGCCCGGTCGTCGAGCCCCGCCGCGGCGAGGTTGCGCCGAGCGTCCTTCGCGGCCTCGCGCACGCCCTCGATGGCGAGCACTCGTGAATCATCGGCGGCGAACCCAGCCAGAGGAAGCGTGAACAGACCCGAACCGGAGTACAGGTCCCACACCGCCGCCCTGTCGACGCCGTCCAGGGCGCGACGGACCAGGGACAGGACATGACCGGCGAGGGTGGCCGGCGCCAGACGGTGGACCTGCCAGAAGCCGGATGCGGACACGTCGTAGTCGAAGGATCCCTCAGGGAGAACGACGGTCTCGCGGATCGTCGGCGACCCGAGGACGACCTTCCCGCCGACGAGGACGGCACGGCGACGATCCGGACCGACGGAATCGGCTTCTCCTGACTCCGGGCGCGACGAGGAGGACGCCGTGGATGAGGACCCCGGGGTCCCGGCGGCGACGACCCGCAGACGCGTCCCCGCAGGGAACCCTCCGGCCCACAGGTGGGCATCCCGGGCCGCATCCAGAACGGTCCGGGTGGCCAGAGGCATGTCGTCCACGGCGACCGGATCGTGGGAACCCCGTCGCCGCATGGAGGGACGGCCCTCCACATCGGCGACCAGATCGATGCGCGTCCGCCAGTGAAGGCCCCGGCTCTCCTCGTCCCCGGGCATCCTCTCGACGGTGACGGGACCGGGGTCGAGATGGCCGAGCCGCGTCATCTGCTCGCGAATCGTCGCCGCCTTCCACGCGAGCTGCCCCGGAAGGCTGACATGGACGAGGTCGGCCCCGCCGACCCCTCCCCCGGACGACAGCGGTCCGGCGAGAGGCCAGACGGGTTCGCGACGCTCGGGGTTCGGCTCCTGGACGGCGACAACCTCGCCCGTCCAGAACCTGTCCTCGCGTTCATGCGGTTCGTCGAGCTCCACCGTCACGAGCTCCGCGGGAAGCGCGAAGCGCACGAACACCACGCGTCCGTCGATATGAGCCACGCATCTGCCCTGGTCGGCGTAGCGTTCGATGCGGACGGTTGCTTGCATGCCTGTCTCCTTGGGAATGTCGGATTCCGCCGGCCATCGCACGATTGCCTGGCCGGAATCCACGTCTCGCGGCCCCTCGGGAATCCGGAGCCCTTGGTCCACCAGCCTAGCCGCGTTCGGCGAGACGATGACGATGCAGCGGCGTGGCGATGAGGAGATACGAGGCCCAGATCGCCAGAGCCCAGAAGGGCAGGCCCATGGCCAGTCTGGCGGTTCCCAGCCACCCCACGCGATCGGCGGCGTAGAGAGGGACCTGAACGGCGAGACGCAGGGCGAAGACTCCGATCCACAGCCCCGTGGCGGCTGCGTAGGCACGCCGCAAATCCTGGTCGGCACGCCAGCCCTTCAGCCACGCCCCGAAGCGGCTTGTCGGCGTGGTTCTGATGAACTCGACAAGAAGGCCGATCCCCGGAGTCCTGACGAGAAGCGAGACGGCCAGAAGCACGAGATAGACGGCGTTCGTCATGAATCCGAGCATGTAGTAGTTGCGGGCGTCATTGCTTCTCCACGCCCATACCAGGCAGATGACCACGGCGACGAGACCGCCCAGAGCCCCCATGGCGGACTGGCGCTGCAGGAGTCGGACCAGCACCTGGACGACGGCAAGCCCCGCCGATGCCACGATGGTGAGCCGCAGATCGGAGGTGACCATGAACAGCACGACGAAGACAAGCCCGGGAAGGATGGACTCCGCCACACCGCGCACCCCGCCGATCGCGCGTATGACGGAGAAATCGTCGTCACCGGCCTGCGCCAGCGCCGCCATTCCCCGTCGTTCGCGCTCGGCCATGGGGCGGACTACCGGACTTCCGAGAACATGGGGCCACGCGACAGCGTGGACTTGACCTCGGTCTGCTGGTCGGAGTCGAAGGGTCCGGTGGGACGCTTGGGAATCGAGGGCGTGTCGTCCTTCGTCTCGTCCTCGTCGTCCGCCTTCTGCGAATCCTCCTCGGCCTTGCGACGCTGCTCGGGCGTCAGAGGAGCATGCAGGGGGATGAGGTCGCGGGGTGCCAGCGGATCCTCTCCGCGCACGACGATGATCGATGCGAAGAAGCCGTTGAGCGCCGCCGCCTCGCCGCCGGATTCCGTCGCTGCGGGACCGGAGAAGATTCCCCGCAGCATCCAGCGCGGGCCGTCCACCCCGACGATGCGGGTGTGCAGCGTGCGTCCCGCCTTGTTGCCGACCGGAAGAGCCACCTCCATGCCGAATATCCCCGGATGCTCCGTGGCCTTCTCGTTGCCGTCAAGCAGGTCGGCGCGCACGTCGTCCCACAGGCCGAGGGTTTTGGGGGCAGCGAACGGCTCGATCTCAAGACTCGAACGGCCGAAGGTGACGATGCATCCGAGGACCTGCTTCGTGGCTCGTGCGGCCTTCACGCGAAGCTCCATGCCGGGAAGGACGGGAAGCAGATAGCCTCCGAGGTCGAGATACTCCCCGTCGTCCGGAGCGTTCTCCTCGTCGAGGTCCCACGGCCCATAGAGGTCGCCGCGGTCCTCATATTCCTCGCTTGGCTCGACGGGGAAGGGATCGTCCTGGCCGTCCTCATCGACGTCCTCATCGGAAAGGAGGTCGTCCTCGTCGTCCTCGGACCCCTCGTCATCCTCCTCGTCGGAAAACACGGTCTCCGGTTTTCCGTCGAGGTCCGACGCGGAATCCGACGCCTCGGCCTCGGACTCCTCCTGCGCGTCGTCGCGGTCCTCGTCATCCTCGGTCGGGTCAACGCCGTCATGCGTCTTCCTACCGAATTTCCACCATGCCATGATGCCTCGTTTCCGCGGTCTGCGATCGGAACCAGCCTAGCACCCGCGCATGCGGCGGTCCGTGGATCCCGGAAGACACGCTTCGCGCGGCACGCACGCCTAGAGGTCGTAGGTGACGCTGAGCGGGGCATGGTCGGACCAGCGAGCCTCGTAGCTCGGCGCCTTGTCGATGGCGAAGCCCTGCGCCGCCCGGGCAAGCCTCGGGGTCGCGAACTGGTAGTCGATCCTCCAGCCGACGTCGTTGTCGAAGGCCCGTCCGCGCTGGCTCCACCAGGTGTAGGGGCCCTGCACCTCTCCGGCAAGACCGCGAACCACGTCGACGAGCCCATACTCGTCGAGCCAGCGGTCGACGTAGGCGCGCTCCTGCGGCAGGAACCCCGAATGCTTCTCGTTGGCCTTGGCGTTCTTGATGTCCAGCGGGGTGTGGGCGATGTTGAAGTCCCCGCAGAGCACGACCTGAGGGCCATCCGAGGCCGCCTGGTCGCGCAGCTGTCCGAGTCGTGCGAGCATGGCCTCGAGGAAGCGGTACTTCTGCCCCATCTTCACGGGGTCGTCGGCGTTGCCGGCGTGGACGTACACGCAGACCACGGTGATGACGGCACCCGTCGGCGTGCGCAGATCCGCCTCGATCCAACGACCGGTGTCCACGTCCTCCCCGAGACCGGGAAGACCGTAGCGGCGCCCGACGACGGGGAGGGTGGTGAGCAGAGCCACACCCGCGCGTCCCCTGATCCGGCACACCTCGTTCATGGAGGCCAGCCCCGTGGGGTCGGCGATGCGTCCGGACTGGGCGTAGTCGAAGCCCAGCGCACCGACGATCCGGTCGACGTCGGGCTGCGGAGCGCGCACCTCCTGCAGGCACCACACGTCCGGAGCATGGCCCTTCGCCCATTCCCCGATGCCCTTGCGGTCGGCCGCCCTCAGACCATTGACGTTGGAGGTGGTGATGGTGATCGACATCAGTCGATCCCCAGCTTCAGGCTTCCTCCGGGAATCGCCGCCAGCAGGTCGCGGGTGTACTGCCGCCGTGGATGGTCGAACACCTCGTCCGTGGTGGCGTGCTCGACGAGCCGCCCCTTCTGCATGACGACGACCTCGTCGGCGATCTGCCGGACCACCGCCAGGTCATGGGTGATGAACAGATAACTCAGGCCCTTCTCCGCCTGCAGATCGTTGAGCAGACGCAGGACCTGGTCCTGCACGAGCACGTCGAGGGCGGACACGGCCTCGTCGCAGACGATCACGTCGGGGTCGAGGGCCATGGCGCGGGCGATGGCGATGCGCTGCCGCTGGCCGCCGGACAGCTCGTTGGGATAGCGCCCCATGACGGACTGGGGAATCTCGACCATGTCGAGCAGCTCGCGCACGCGGGCCACCCGGCTGCGCCGCGTGCCGATGCGATGGATCCGCAGAGGCTCCTCGATGGCCCGGTAGATCGAGTACATGGGGTCGAGGGAGCCATAGGGGTTCTGGAACACCGGCTGGACATGCCGGCGGAAGTCGAGCAGGGTGGCCCCCGAGAACTCGCCGATGTCATGGCCTTCGTAGCGCACGGTCCCGGAGGTCGGCCGAAGAAGCCGCAGGACCATGTTGGCGACAGTGGACTTGCCGGAGCCGGACTCCCCCACAAGAGCCAGGGTGGTGCCGCGCCTCAGCCCGAACGAGACGTCGTCCACCGCGCGGAACATCTCCCTGCGCCGAGGCAGACGGAACTCGCGGACCAGATGCTCGACCTCGATGATCGGCCCTCGGCGCGCCAGGTCGGCATCATCGGCGACGTGATGCTCAAGCAGCGCGCTGGCGTCCCCGCCTCGGCTTCGCACCGAGATGATGCGCTGGGAGGCGAGGGATGGCGCCGCGGCGACCAGACGCCGGGTGTAGGGATGCTGCGGATGCTGAAGAACCTCGAGGGAGGGGCCCGACTCGACCACGCGGCCGCGGTACATGACGACGATATGCTGCGCCCTCTCCGCCGCCAGCCCCAGATCGTGCGTGATGAACAGCACGGCGGTGCCCATCGAATCGGTGAGGGCGTGCAGATGGTCGAGGATGCGCTTCTGGACGGTGACGTCGAGGGCCGAGGTGGGCTCATCCGCGATGAGAAGGTCGGGACGGCAGGCCAGTCCGATGGCGATAAGCGCCCTCTGGCGCATGCCTCCGGAGAACTCGTGCGGGAACTGACGGGCACGGGTCGCGGCGTCGGGAAGGCCCGCCTCGGCGAGCAGGCCGGCGACGCGGTCGTTCATGGTCGAGCCGGTCACATGCCGTTCGGCGATGTCATGAGCCTTCGCCTTCGGTACCCCGACCTTTTCGAGGTCCTGCGCAATTTGGACGCGGGTCGACGCCCCGGGAGTCCAGGACTCCGTGAAATCCGCGATCCGGGCGTCCGCATCCGGCACCCCGGCCTCCGGCAAAGCGGCACGGACCTCGTCAAGGAGAGCGGGAAGCCCGCGAGACCCAAGGAACGTCTCGTCGCCCTCATCCACGGCGTCAACCGCTTCCGCGTCCCGGGCGGACAGCGCACGAGCCAGCTCCGAGCGCTTCTCGTGGGCGACGTCCATCCCGTTGGCCCGGAGAGCCTCCCCCACCTGCGTGCCGATTCTCCACACGGGGTTGAGGTTGCTCATGGGGTCCTGGGGGACCAGACCCATGCGCCGTCCGCGAAGACCGTGAAAGTCACGGTCCTTCAGGCCGACGAGCTCATGGCCTTCGAAGTCGATGGACCCTCCGACGACGTGTCCGGTTCCCGGCAGGAGGCCCAGAACGGCCATCGCGGAGGTGGATTTCCCCGATCCCGACTCTCCCACGATGGCCACCCACTGGCCGGGGTAGACGCTGAACGAGGCGTCACGCACGGCGTGGACCGGCCGGCCGTCCTCACCGGTGAAATCCACCTGCAGGTTCTTCACCGCCAGAAGCGGTCTCCCGTCGCGCTGCGGTCCCGCGGGCCGCCCGTTGGCATCCATGCCGTCCATCGTGTTCTCCTGCCTGCTCATGCGGTGCGGCTCTTGGGATCAAGGGCGTCCTTGACGGCGTCGCCCATCATGATGAAGGCCAGCACCGTGATCGCCAGCGCCACCGACGGATAGAACAGCACCATCGGGTCGGTGCGCAGCATCGACTGGGCGTTGGAGATGTCGCCTCCCCAGCTCACCGTCGTCGTCGGCAGTCCGATGCCGAGGAAGCTCAGGGTCGCCTCAAGAACGATGTAGGAGCCCAGCGAGGTCGTGCCCACGACGATGATGGGCGCCAGCGAATTGGGGATTATATGCCGGAACAGGTTACGCATCGGCGTGGAGCCGAGCGCGGTGGACGCCGTGTTGAATTCGAGGTTCTTGGCCTCCATGACGGCGCCGCGCGCGATTCTCGCCACCGACACCCACCCGAAAAGGGCCATGACGAGGATGATCTTCCAGATGGACCCGTTGGTGCGGAACATCTGCAGCACGACGATGGCACCGAGCAGGATGGGCAGGGCGAGGAAGATGTCCGTAAGCCGGCTGAGCACGGCATCGACCCATCCCCCGAAGAAGCCGGCGACGGCACCGACAAGCGATCCGATGATCACGACGAGGAGGGTAGCCAGCACGCCGACGCTCAGCGACGTGCGCGTGCCATAGACGACTCGCGTGTAGATATCGCAGCCCTGAAGGTCGAATCCGAAGGGATGCCCGGCGGAGCCGGGGTCCAGCGACCTGTCGAGATTGCAGTAGTTGGGGTCCTGCCGGGTGAACAGGCCAGGGAACAGCGCCACGACCAGGATGACGAGGATGAGCAGCGCCGAGACGATGAACAGCGGGTTGCGCCGCAGCGTCCGCGATGCGGAGGCCCACATGTTCGTCGCGGGAGCCGACTCGTCGAGGGAGTCGACCGCCTGCAGAGGCGTCTCGTCCACGGGGGCGACATAGCGCTCCTGGCCCGGCAGGGGCGCCGACGGCGAGGTCTCGGCGGGAACGGCGGCCGTTATCGCCGTCCTGTCCTTCTGGTTTCCGGTGGGGATGTCTGGCGTCATCGGCGTTCTCCCTTCACGCGTAGCGGATGCGCGGGTCAAGGGCCGCGTAGAGCAGATCGACAAGCAGATTGGACACGACGAACACGAGCATGAGCAGGGTGACGATGGAGACCACCATGTTGCCCTCGCCCTTGAGGATGCTCTGATAGGTGAGGAAGCCGACGCCATGGATGTTGAAGATCGTCTCGGTGATCATCGCGCCGCCCATCAGCGCGCCGAGGTCCTGCCCGAGGTAGGTGACGACGGGGATGAGGGAGTTGCGAAGCACATGCCTCATCAACACGGAGGAGCCGCTCATGCCCTTGGCGCGGGCGGTGCGCACGTAGTCCTCGGAGAGGTTCGAGGAGACCTCCGAGCGGGTCAGCCGGATTATGTAGGCCATGGACACCGAGCCGAGCACCATCGCCGGCATGAGAAGGTCGAGGAAGCCGGGGTCGCTGCCCGCCGTGACGGGGAGGATACGCCACTTGACTCCCAGGAAGTACTGGCCGAGGAAGCCGGTGACGAAGGTGGGCACGGAGATGAGCAGCAGCGAGACGACGAGGATGACGGTGTCGTACCACTTGCCCTTCTTGAGTCCGGCGATGACGCCGAAGACGATGCCGAAGATGCCCTCGAAGACGAAGGCCATCAGGGCCAGCCTGATGGTGACGGGGAACGCCCTGCCGATCTCGGCGATGACGGACTGACCGGAGAAGGTCTGCCCGAAATCCAGGGTGAGGGCGTTGCGGAGGAAGAGCAGATACTGGATGATGAAGGGCTTGTCCAGATTGTATTCGGCCCGTATCTGGGCGGCGACGGCCTGGTTCACCGGTCTGTCCCCGAACATCGCCTTGACGGGGTCGCCCGGAAGGGCGAAGACGAGTGCGTAGACGAGCAGCGTGGTTCCCAGCACCACGGGTATCATCTGCAGAACCCTTCGTAGAAGGTACTTGCCCATCTCTCTCCTTCCCCCGGCGTCGAGTCCTGCTACGGCGCGCGAAGCGCGGGGTGCGGCCCGTTCGTCACGACAGTGTACCCCACCGATGCGAGAGAGACACCGCCCGGACGATGCCCGGGACCGCCACTCTCCGATGTTCGTCTTTTCATTCCCGCCACAGTCAAAGGTGCGTCATCCGCGACCTGCGGACGACGGAATCACCAAGGACGTCCGATGCCGCTCCTCCGCCGAGGTGCCGGCGGCGACCCCTGGGGATCCTCGGCGCGATCACGATGCCTGGCATGAAGAGGGGCCCGGACGAATCCCGTCCGGGCCCCGGGCACGATCGCCCTGGTGACGGCCGCCGGTCATGCGCGACCGTCAGGAGGCGTCATGCCTCACTTCGTGAGGTTGGTGTACACCGGCAGATTCTGCCAGTCCATCTCGAAGCCCTTCACCCCGATCGCCGCTACGCCGTCGGCGTTGGAGTAGTAGAGCGGGATGGCGGGCAGATCGTTGAGCAGGATCTCCTGGGACTGCTGGTAGATCTTGTTGGCCGCAGCCGTGGTCTTCGCCGCGTAGGCCTTGGTCATCAGCGCATCGAACTTGGCGTTGCTGTAGTCGCCGTCGTTCGATCCGTTGCCGTTGCCGGCCGCCGAATCGTAGAGCTGGAAGAGATAGTCCTCGGCGGACGGGTAGTCGGGCTGCCAGCCGGTGCGGAAGGCTCCGGTCATCTGACGCTTGGTGATGGCGTCACGGAACTCCTGGAAGGTGGCGATGGGGTTCGTGGCGGCGCTGATGCCCAGATTGTTCTTCAGCTGATTGACGACGGCCTCGTAGATGGGCTTGGACCCGCCGTCGGCGTTGTAGGAGAAGGTCAGCGTTCCCGTGTACTTCGAGATGGCGTTGGCCTCGGCCCACAGCTTCTTGGCCTTGGTGGGGTTGTATGTGAGGTTGTCGTTGCCGGGGATGCTCTTGGAGTAGCCGGGGGTCAGCGGCGAGGTGAACTCGACCGCCGGCGTCGCGACGCCGTTCAGCACCTTGGTGGTGATGGCCTTGCGGTTGATGGCCATGGAGATGGCCTGCCGGCGCAGCTGTCCCTCCTTGGTGTCCGTCTTGAAATGCTCGAGCGACGAGGGGATCGTGAAGGTCTGGATGACCGAGCCGGCCTTGTTGTAGGCCTGCACGGTGGAGTCCGTCTCGAAGGTCTTCGTCGCGGAGGCCGGGACGGTCTCCATCACGTCGAGGTTGCCCGCCTGGATGTCGGCGTAGGCCGCCTCGTCATCGGTGTAGATCTTGAAGGTGATTCCGGCGTTCTTGGCCACGTCGTTGCCGTGGTAGTCGGGGTTCTTCACGAGCTTGATCTCGGAGTTGTGCGTCCAGCTTTCGAACTTGTACGGGCCATCGCCGACGGGCTTCTGACCGAAGGCCTTGGGATCCTTGTAGAAGGACTCGGGCAGGGGCGCGAAGGCGAGATAGCCGACCTTGATCGGGAAGGTCGCGTCGGGCTGGGCCATGGTGACGGTGAAGGTGTGGTCGTTGACGACCTTCAGACCGGACAGCTGCTCGGTGCCCTTGAGGTTCTTGGTGTCCTGCAGCGCGTCATAGCCTTTGATCGTGGAGAAGAACGAGGAGCACAGCTGGGCGTTCTTGGCGTTGGCGACGTAGCTCCACGCCTTGGTGAAGGATTTGGCGGTCACGGGCGTGCCATCCGTGAACTTCCAGCCGGACTTGAGGGTGATCGTGTATTCGCTCGAGTCGGAGTTCGGGGTGATGGACTTGGCCACCTCGTTCGAGGCATTGCCCTTGGCGTCGAAGGACACCAGGCGGGCGAACAGAAGATCACCGGGCTTGCCGCCACCGGTTTCGTTCGTGTTGCCGGGGACGAGGGGGTTCTGCGGCTCGGAAGCGTAGGCGGTGATGATGTCGCTGTCGCTCGACGATGATGACGAGGACGACCCGCCACCGCATGCGCTCAATGCCATGGCCATCGTGCAGACGACGGCCGCCGCGGCAAGCAATTTCGTTTTTCTCATGGACTTCCTCTCTCTCGACCGGAAGGACGGCATCCCTCCGTGATGGGTTCCGCGGCTCTCCAACCGCCGACCCCGTCGGTTCGCAGTCATGATACGCGCCCTGAAGCACTCCGGAGATGACGGGTCGTCGTCTCCACGTCTGACGGAGGGCAATCCCCCCGTGGCGGAGCCGGAGCCGCGCGCGACAATCACGCGAAGGGACAGCGTCTTCGACCATCCCACCCGGAAGCCGCCGCCACGATGAGCACAGCCGGAATGTGAGCAAGAAGACATTGAGATCAGAGAGGAACGGATGTCGAGAATCTCCTCTGGGGATTACAATGATGGCCTTCTCAGGCTCTCGGGAACGCCTGGTCGTAACGGCGGCGTGCGGCCTCCATGGACACATGCGTGTACCGCTGCGTCGTCGTCAGGGAGGAATGGCCGAGAAGCTCCTGCACCTCGCGCAGGTCGGCTCCCCCGTCAAGCATATGGGTGGCCGCGCTGTGGCGCAGCGCATGCGGGCCGACGTCCGGGACTCCGGCCCGACGCGCGGCGTCATGCACGATGCGACGGACGACGCGCTGATCGATGCGCCCTCCACGGGCGCCCAGGAACATCGCCTCAGCGGATCCCGTGCCGGCGATCAGCACGCGGCCGCGAGACAGCCATCCGTCGAGCGTGGCCGCGGCGGGGGCCCCGAAGGGGACCATGCGCTGCCTGTTCCCCTTGCCCGTCACCCGGGCGAGACGCTGCCCCATATCGACGTCCGGCACGTCCAGGCCGACGAGCTCCGCCACGCGCATGCCCGACGCGTACAGCAACTCGACGATGGCCGCATCCCGCAGCGCGAGGGCCCTGTCGGCGGCGGAACCCGGCCCGCCTCCCCGAAGCGGGGACGGGGCGGATTCGCGACGACCGTTCTCCCCCGCCGGCGAGGCCCGGCCCTCGCCGGCGGCGTCATCGGCCGCGTCCATCATCCGTTCCGCCTGCGCATGGGTCAGGACGACGGGCAGATCGACGGGAATGCGCGGGGTCATCAGTCCCGCCGCCGGATCGTATTGCAGCACCCCATGCGATGCGGCCCATGCGAAGAAACCCCTGACGGCGACGACGCGACGGGCCATGGTGGCCCTCGACCTGCCCGGCGAGACCCGTGCCATCCAGGCCCTGAGGTCGTCGATGCGGACCCGTGACAGATCCGCGGTGTTCTCGACACCCAGCACCTCCAGGCAGGACCGGATGTCCGTCCCATAGGCACGCCGAGTGTTCCCGCTCAGCCCCCGGTTGGATGACAGCCAGGACAGATACGCCCCCAGCAGAGTTCCACGATCGCCCACGGCCATACGCCTCAGCCTCCCACGAACCATCCTCTCCCGTCGACTCTACGACCCTCTGTCGTATGGGTCCACGCCGACGCAACCAGAACTCGACGAGAGGGCGGAGGGGGGGCAACCTACGAGACGAGGACGAGCGATAGGATGACGTGTGACGGAGCGAACCGACACGCCGGGCGGAATCCCTTCCGGCGACCACGGACCAAGGCCGCCCACCGACCTTCCGAAGTCCTTCACCGAAAGACGGCACGCGGCAGGATACGCGGCGAGGAGCAACCACACGCGCAGGATGACCACCGATGTCTGGCGCGTCGACACGGACACCCACCCACCAGCGCTCCCCGGCCAACCGGAATGCGACGCACAACAGGAAGGACGCGCACATGGCCCGACACGCACAGCAGAGAACAGGTTCATCTTTGAAGGAGGAAGGCGAATCCGGATCCGGACGTCCCTCCCTGGACGCGCCCCTCTCCGCCGCATCGCATGACATGGAATCCCGACCTCCCGCAAACGTCGCCGGTCCATCCGCGGCTCCCGTCCCGGATGCGGCTGACGAGGGGTCGCCCATCGTCGCCAGGGCCGTCGACCTGACGAAGTCCTATGGCACCGGCGACACCGCCGTGATCGCCCTCGACCATGTCAGCGTGGACTTCGAACGCGGAGGTCTCACGGCGATCATGGGTCCCTCGGGCTCCGGCAAGTCCACCTTGATGCACTGCATGGCCGGACTGGACACGCCCACCTCCGGCAAGGTGTTCGTCCAGGGGCTCGAGGTCTCCTCCATGGGCCAGAGGCAGCTCACGCGTCTGCGCCGCGAGCGCATCGGCTTCATCTTCCAGTCCTTCAATCTCGTTCCCACCCTCACGGCGAAGGAGAACATCCTTCTGCCCCTCCAGATCGCCCGTCGTCCCATCGACCGCGACTGGTTCGACCACGTCGTCCGCGTCGTGGGTCTGGAGAACCGCCTCGACCATCGCCCCAGCCAGCTGTCCGGCGGACAGCAGCAGCGCGTCGCCTGCGCCCGGGCCCTCATGTCTCGTCCCACCGTGATCTTCGCCGACGAGCCCACCGGCAACCTCGATTCCCGTTCCAGCCGCGACGTGCTGCGCTTCCTGCGTCATAGCGTGGAGGACTACGGTCAGAGCATCGTCATGGTCACGCACGACCCCCGGGCGGCCTCCTACGCCACCCGGGTGCTCGTGCTCGCGGACGGCAGCATCACCGAGGACCTCCGCGACCCCAGCTACGAGCGCATCCTCGAGGTGTTCGCCGGCGACTCCGACCCGGCCGACCCCACGGACGGAGGCCGCTCGTGATCCGCATCGGCCTGCGCGACGCACGCGGCCATTTCGGCCGATTCGTCATGTCGATCGTGGCCATCGCCCTCGGCGTGGCCTTCGTCGTCGGATCCTTCTGCTTCCGCCAGATGCTCGACAACCAGGTCTCCGAGATGATGGCGACCAACGCCGACCATGACGTGTACGTCCGCGGATCGGAGAAGGTCTCCTCGACCGGATCGGCGGCCGCCGCGACATCGACGACCGGAAGCTCGGACAGCTACAACGCCATCGATTCGGATCTCGTGACCACGATCAGGAAGGTCGCCGGCGTCGCCTCCGCCTCCGCCACGGGGTCCCTGTCCGGGGTGGTGCTCGTCGATCACCAGGGCGATGCCGTCTCCACCATGGGTTCGCCCACGGTGGCCATCGCCATGGGGTCGTCCAAACCCTGGCGCTCGGCGCATTTCACCTCCGGGCATGAACCAAGCGGCGACGACGAGATCGCCCTGCACTCCTATGCCGCGGAGAAGTCGGGGCTGTCGGTGGGCGACACGACAACCGTCGTGTTCTCCGACGGACCTCGGACCATGCGCGTCGTCGGCGTCTTCTCGACGGACTCCACCCAGGCCGGCGCCATCATCCTCGGCATATCCCCATCCCTGCTGAGGCACTACCAGTCGCTGACCTCGACGACGTCGACGACCACCTCCTCGATAGGGGTCTACGGAAGCCTGAGCACGCCGCTGGATGCGGCCGCCCAGCAGAGACTGGCCGACCGCATCAACGCGGCGCTCCCGGCAGGATCAAAGGCCCATGCCATCACCGGCGACGAAATGCGTGACGAGTCGACGAAAACCACCCAGGAGCAGCTGGGATTCGTCCAGCCGCTGATCCTCATCTTCGCGGTCATCGCGCTTTTCGTCGGCTCCTTCATCATCGCCAACACCTTCTCGATGATCGTGCGCGAGTCCATGCGCGGCTACGCCCTGCTGCGCTCCATCGGAGCCTCCCCCGCACAGGTCTTCTCGACCGTCATCGTCCAGGCGCTGGCGCTCGGCGTGGTCGGCTCGGGCATCGGCATCGGCCTCGGATGGGGGATGGTCCGCCTCATCGTGGTCGGACTGTCCCATGCCGGTCTGCCTCTGAGCGGATCGGCCGACCCCACCCCCGGAGACATGGCGATCGGCTTCCTCGTGGGTCTGGTGGTCTCCGTCATCGGAGCCGCCCTTCCCGCCCGACGAGCGGCCTTCGCCCCTCCCATCCAGGCGATGAACGAGACGGTCAATCCCGAAAGGCCCGTGCGGATGCGCGGCGTCCTGGGAACGGCGATGATCGTGCTCGGCGCGGCGAGCTGGACGTTCACCGTCGCTCTGGCCGAGGCGGACGGCGACGGCCCGACCCCATGGGGCGCCGTGAACTCGATGTCCACCGGCTGGCCTCTGGGAGTGGGCGCCGCGCTGGTGATCCTCGGCGTCATCGTCGTCGGCCCCGCGCTGGTGACGCCGGCCGGCATGGCCCTGGGATGGCTGCCGTCCAGAATCTTCCGCGTCACGGGAGCCCTGGCGACCCGCAACCTGTCCCGTTCGCGGCGACGGACCTCCAACACCGCGGCCGCGCTGTTCGTCGGCATCGCCATCGTCAGCTGCCTGGCCGTCATCGCCTCCTCGGCTAAGACCTCCGTGTCCTCCCTCATCGACACCGGGCTCAAAGCCGACTTCGCGCTGAACACCGCGACCTACGGCAGGATCCCGGACGGAGCCATCAAGGCGGTCGAGAAGACCAAAGGCGTGGGCTCCGTGACCACCGCAAGCGTGGCCACCGGCGTCACCTTCGGGGACAGGTCCACCTCAGCGTCGACGACGGTGCTCGTCGCCAGATCCACGCTGTTCACCAAGGCCTTCGCGGCCACGGCGACGGCAGGCGACCCGCGTACCGCCCTCGACGAGGGACAGCTCGTCGTCGGCAGCACCGTCGCCACGAACCGCGGCTGGAAGGTCGGAGACAAGGTGAAGGTCACGTTCTCGGCCTCCGCTCTGACGTCCTCCGCGACGGCCTCGGGCGCATCAGCGACGACATCCTCGTCGGCGACCTCCGCACAGGATTCGGCGGCGGAGTCGACAAACTCCTCCTCCTCAGCAACGGAGTCCACGACACCCGTCACGTCGGGAAGCCGCACGCTGCGCATCGGGGCCATCATCGACAACGCGGCCTACCGCAGCACCGTCGTCATCGGTGATTCCACCGCCGACGGCTTCATCGACTCGCGGGCCAGAATCGTCGTCGACGTCTTTGTGAGCGCGGCGAAGGGGCAGGATCTCCCGACCCTCAAAAAGCGCCTGCTCAAGGCCGTGCGCCCCTACTACGTGGTCACCGTGATGAACCACGACGACTACAAGTCGGCGATCAGCGCCTCCATCGACCAGATGCTGCTCATCCTCTACGCCCTGCTGGCGCTGTCGATCCTCATCGCCATCTTCGGCATCGTCAACACGCTGGCGCTGAACGTCTCCGAACGCACGCGGGAGATCGGTCTGCTGCGAGCCATCGGCACCTCCCGCGCGCAGATCCGCGGGATGCTAGGGATCGAGGCGGCCATCATCTCGGTGTTCGGAACGCTTCTGGGACTGGCCACCGGAGTGGCCGCGGGCGCGGTCATCCGACAGGTGTACGCCTCGCAGGGTCTGGAGAACCTCACCATACCCTGGGCGCAGCTGATCGGATTCCTCCTCGTCTCCATCCTCGTCGGTCTTCTCGCCAGCGTCTCTCCCGCCAGCCGCGCGCTTCGCAAGCCCGTGCTCGACGCCGTGGCCAGCGAATAGGAGTCGGGCATGCCACAGGACGCCGAGGCGAGAAGCGGGATGCCCCATATGCCGCCGGCCGGAGCCATTCCGACCGGCGTGCGCGTGGTCGTGCGCGTCCGCGGCGACAGGGACCCCCGTACGGGGAGGATGACTTTCCACGACGTGCTCGGACACGTCCTCGGATGGGATGGGAGGAGTCTCGCCATCCGGCGCGACCCCTCGCGGGACGGCTCCCGACCGACGCAGGACATGCGGATCGACGGGACGACGATAGCCGTGCTCAAGCCCGTCCCCGAACGTCGCCCCTTCGCCCCCGGACGGCCCTAGGAACCCTGACACGTCGCGATGTCTCCGACGGGCTTTCCTTGGACCCTTCAGAGGCCTCGCGGCGACACGCCGCACACGGGATGCGCCGAGAAGTCCCGCCGTTGGGCGACGATCCGCAGATCCGGCGTGATGTCCACGATCCGCTCGCCACGCACGGCCGAGGCCCGCAGCAGCCGCCTCCACTCCCCGGAGCGCACCTGCGCGGTCTGCAGGACGAATTCGGCGGGATCCGCCTCATGCGCCAGCGAGGCGCGATAATCCCGGTAGGGCTGTCCAAAGGCGAAGAAACCCTCGATGCCGGATTCGTCTCCCGCCTCGAGAAGATCCGCGGCCTCGTCGAGGCGACGGGACATCCTCCGCAGCAGTCCGACCACGTTGCGGGAGTCCTCGACGACCATCGCCTTGGTGCGCTGGGGATCGGTGAGCGCCACGCGCGTCATGTCCCGCCAGGATCCCGCGGACATGGCCGCCGCGACGCAACGCTCCGGGGAGGCCGTGAGTTCGTCGATCATCGCCGTCGCCACCACATGCGGCATATGGGAGATCATGGCCGCCGACCGGTCGTGCAGCGCATCATCGACCACGATGATGCGGTCCTCCACCCCATGCAGCACGAGTCGGGCCACGGCGAGGAAACGAGCGAACGACGTCGTCCCGTCGACGGTAAGCACCCACAGCGCCTGGTCGAAGAGACGGGCGTCCGCCGCGGAGAACCCGGACCGCTCGTTGCCGGCCATCGGATGGGCGCCGACATAGCACGATGCCAGGCCGGCCTCGGCCACCTGCCGGCGGACCATGCCCTTGACGCTTCCCACATCCGTGAGGGTCGTCGCGTCCCGGTCGAGCACACGAGACAGCGACGCGAGGACCTCGGGCATGGCTCGCAGCGGATTGCACAGGAGGAGAACGTCCGGCGTCTGCAGCGCCAGCTCCTCCAGCGAGTCCATGCAGCGGATGCCGGCGCACCGGGCCGCCGCATAGGGCCGGGGCGTATGGTTCCAGGCGGATACCTCGCATCCGGACTCCACAAGCCTCAGCGCCAGCGACCCCCCGATCAGTCCCAGTCCGACGATACCGACCCGCGTCACCATAACCGTCTCCTTACCACAGCAGCTCTCTCTCGCAGGAGGATTCCGCCGACTCCCCCGCCCCGTCGCCATCCCGCGACAAGGGGACGGCAGGGCCCACTCCCCCGGCGGGAAGCATCCAGGCGTCGACGGGGGGATTCGGTCGTTCACGGCGCGCGTATACGGCGAGCGTCTTCATCCAGTCGCCATGCGCGGCGAGACGGCCAAGCACCTCATGGAAACCCGGCTGCCAGGGTGCGGCGTCGACGGTGGCGATGAAGCTGTATGTTCCGTCATGCCCCTTGATGGGCCGCGAGATGAAGCTCGTCATGTTGAGTCCCGCGTCCCGAAGCACGTCGAGAAGGTCGGCGAGGACGCCCGGACCCGTGCTCAGGGGGATGAACACGACCACGCTTTCGAAGTCCATGATCCCCGACGCCCTCTGGCGCTCGAGAAGAACGCGGGCGTCATCACGCGGCGCGAGGACGAGGAAGTCCGTGCGCGCGCCGGCGAAGTCCTGTACGCCGGACTCCAGGGTGCGACGGGAATACAGAGGGCCGCAGACCGCGGGGCCCAACGCCACCTGTCCGGGCTGCAGGTCACGGCAGGCCGCGGCGTTGGATGCGGCGGGCACCGGGACGAGCCCTCGGCGGGCGATGAAGTCCCGGCACTGGGCCAGGCCATGCGGATGGGCGACGGCCTGCCGCAGCGGGACGTCCACGGAATCCCTGAGGACGAAGGCGTCGAAGGCGACGTCCACGGCGACGCGGGCGATGCCGGTGACGTTGCGGGCGTCGATCAGAGCATCGAGATTGGGCACGACGTAGCCCTCGACGTTGTTCTCCCAGGCGATGACCCCCCACGCCTCGCCGGATTCGACGACGTCCATGATCCGAGGCACGTCGTCCACGGGAGTCGGTCGAGGCTCGTGCCCGTACAGGTCGGACAGCGCTGACGCCGACCTGACGGCGGCCTGATGGGTGAACGAGCCACGGGGTCCGAGATAGAGCAGAGCCTCCGGCAGAGAACCCCGGAATGACGCGGCTCCCGTCGCATCGGCGTCCACCGCGGGAACGCGGAGATCCGGAGCGTAGGAGGCGGAAACGGGCCTCGTCCCATCAGGCGTCATCTCCCGGACCTCGTGACGTCGACGCCGTCACCCTGGCCGACGGCTCCGCCGGGCGACCGCCGCCGTGTCCTCGTGGCCCGGAAAAGACGTGCCGGAAGAACGAGAAGCAGAACCTGCACGACGATGAGGCCGTACAGCCATATGTACCCCGCATGCTGGCTGAACCAGGGCAGGGAACCCCCGGAGAATCCCACCGGCGTGGTGGCGTCCCCTCCGGGACCGCCGAAGGCCATTCCCCAGGCGACCATCGAGGATGAGACGAGATGCAGCCCGAGCCCCACGATGCCGGAACGCGACCGTGCGGACCACGCCGAGGCGCCGACGATGGCCAAGGCGAGGACAAGACCGTACGGGATGTCCGCGGAGGCCCCCATGCGATGGGCGAAGGTCCCCACGAAGGCCGAAGCCGCCCCCGCGGCCAGGGTCAGGACCCCACGCTGGACGGGATGGAGCCGATGTGACCAAGGAGCGTCATGCCGCGCATCCGCGGACGTCTCGTCAGAGGGGATCATGCCTCCAGTATGCCCCTTCCGCCCGGAAACCCGGGGAGGGAATCCCCGGGCCGCCCCGAAAAGGAACCGCCGGACGGTCCCACGCGGATCCTTGAACACGAGCCGCCCGGAGACCGGCGCCTGAGGATGAGGCGCGGACTCCGGGCGGAACCGGGGAGGAAAACGGAAGACGGGTGGCGAGGGTCAGGCCGCGTTCTTGTCCTGGCGGCGCTGCTTCGCCCTCCACTTGTACCACTCGTCACGGCTGAGGATGATCTTGCGCACGCGGACGCCCTCGGGAGTCACCTCGACGCATTCGTCCTCGTTCGCGAAGTCGAGGCACTCCTCGAGGCTCATGTCGATCGGCGGCGTCAGGGTCTCCAGCACGTCGGCCGTCGAGGAGCGCATGTTGGTCATATGCTTGGCCAGCGTGATGTTGACGTCGAGCTCGTCGGGCTTGTTGTTCACCCCGACGACCTGTCCCTCGTAGACCGGGCTCTGCGGCTGGACGAAGAAGCTGCCGCGCGCCTGCAGACGCTGCATGGCGTAAGGGGTGGCGATGCCGGCGCGATCGGAGACCATCGAACCGTTCTGGCGGGTGACTATCTGGCCCGCCCATGGTGCGTAGCCGGCCGAGATCGAGCTGGCGATCCCGGTGCCTCTGGTGGCGGAGAGCAGGGCGGTGCGGAATCCGATGAGACCGCGCGAGGGAACGGTGAACTGCAGACGCACCCAGCCGGATCCGTGGTTGGTCATGGAGTCCATGCGCCCCTTGCGGTCGGCCATCAGCTGCGTGATGGTCCCCATGTACTCCTCGGGGACGTCGATGGTCGTGCCCTCCATAGGCTCGTTGATCTTGCCGTCGATGATCTTGGTCACGACCTGCGGCCGGCCGACGGTGAGCTCGTAGCCCTCGCGACGCATCTGCTCGGCGAGGATGGCCAGGGCCAGCTCGCCCCTGCCCTGCACCTGCCAGGCGTCCGGGCGTTCGGTGGGCAGCACGCGGATGGACACGTTGCCGATGAGCTCATGCTCCAGCCGGTCCTTGATCATGCGGGCCGTGAGCTTGTGGTCCTTGCCCTCCGTGCCGGCCAGCGGGGAGTCGTTCACGCCGAAGGTCATGGAGATGGCGGGCTCGTCGATGTGGATCAGCGGCAGAGGCCTGGGGTTCGTCGGATCGACGATGGTCTCGCCGATCATGATGTCGTTGACGCCGGCGACGGCCACGATGTCGCCCGGGCCCGCCTCGTCGACCGGATAGCGGTCGAGTCCGCGCGTGCGCAGGATCTCGGTGAGGCGGAAGCTCTCAAGCGAGCCATCCACGCGGGACAGTCCGTACTGGCGTCCCTTGACGAGGGTGCCGTTGTAGATGCGCACAAGGCCGAGGCGGCCAAGATAGTCGGAGGCGTCGATGTTGGTCACATGGGCCTGAAGGGGCGCATCCTCCTCGTAATGGGGAGCGGGGATCTTCGAGATGATCGCCTCGAAAAGCGGCTCGAGGTCCTTGTTGTCGGGCAGTCCGCCGTCCTCGGGCTGACTGAGCGAGGCGTAGCCGGCCTTGGCCGCGCAGTAGATGACGGGCAGGTCGAGAAGCTTGTCGAGATCGAGGTCCACGCCCTCCTCCGTGACGTCCTGGGCAAGTCCCAGAAGCAGGTCGGTGGATTCGCTGACGACCTCGCTGATGCGGGCGTCGGGACGGTCGACCTTGTTCACGCACAGGATGACGGGCAGCCTGGCCTCGAGCGCCTTGCGCAGCACGAAGCGCGTCTGCGGCAGCGGGCCTTCGGAGGCGTCGACGAGCAGGACCACGCCGTCGACCATGGAGATGCCGCGCTCGACCTCGCCGCCGAAGTCCGCGTGTCCCGGCGTGTCGATGACGTTGATGGTGATGCCTTCGGGATGGCCGTACTTCTCGGCCAGCGGCCCGGTGTACTTCACCGCGGTGTTCTTGGCGAGGATGGTGATGCCCTTCTCACGCTCCAGGGCGTTGGAGTCCATCACGCGGTCGGGGACCTCCTCGCGGTCCGAGAACACATGGGACTGCTGCAGCATGGCGTTCACCAGCGTCGTCTTGCCGTGATCGACATGTGCCACGATCGCCACATTCCGGATATCGCCGCGTACGGCCATCACAAACCTCTTTCTTGCACCATCGGGCCACCTGCCCGCCATGGACGGGACGCCCCGCCTCGGGACCTCCCCGGCATTCGGCGTCCTCGACGTCCGGCGGACGCCAAGGTCCGCCGTTGCACCCTAAACCGTCCCGATGGTAGCCGCGACCGCCGACACATGAGACGATGACCGGCGGCGACAGGCGCCTGACATGTCAGGGACGCCCCGCGACGCCTCGGGGATCGTCCCTGAGAGCCTCTCGGGCGGACGCGGGAAGAAGCGGCGCCAGATCCGCAAGCCCGTCCAGGGAATCGAGTCCCATGCGATCGAGGAACTCCTCCGTCGTGACGAGCAGGGCCGCATGAGTCTCGGGGTCCCCGCCCTGCTCGCGGATGAGCCCTCGGAGCAGAAGCAGACGGATGCTTCCGTCGCTGGCGACTCCCCTGATGGAGGTCACCTGGGCACGGGTGACGGGCTGCTTGTAGGCGACGATGGCCAGCGACTCCAGAGCCGCGGGGGACAGACGCGAGGGCTGCGTACCAGCCATCGCGCGGGCGATGACGGGCGCGAACTCCTCGCGTGAGGCAAGACGCCATCCCCGCACGCCCTTCACGAGGCGGAACCCACGCGGGCGGAGCGGACGACCGACGGCGGCTCCCCCACCGGCGGCCACGGCTCGGTCGTCGCCGTCCCGACCGCCGTCATGGGTCCGAGGCGCCACGCGGACGCGCGCAGTGGGGTCGGCCGCGACGTCAGACGAGCCGTCGGAATCCGGGTCCTCGCCGTCATAGTCGCGACGCAGCGCGTCAAGCTGGCGGAGGACCTCCCGCTCGTCGACCTGGACGGCCTTGGCGAGCTCCGTCGCGCCCATCGGACCGTCGGCGGCCATGAGCACGGCCTCCAGACGCGCGCGAATCTCCTCGACCGGCATGGACACGTCCATCATGGCCTCCCTCCGGCGTTTCGGGCCGGCTCTGCAGGCCGCCTATCCTCCCCGGCGCTTCGCGAACCGTCACCGCCAGGACCGTCACCGCCATAGGGGTCATCGTCGCTCTCCCCCGACGGACCGTCGGCCCACGAGGCTCGCCGACCCCTGCGGGCCTCAGGCGAGCAGCGCAGATGCAGCACGCCGAAGGGCTCCTTCTGCCGGAACTGCACGGACCCCTCGCGGAGGAACACGAGCACGGCAAGGAAACGCGCGACGATGACGATACGGGAGGAGGCGTCGGCGCACAGCTCGTCGAAGGTCGTGCCCTTCTCGTCCGAGAGGCTCAGCAGACGTGAGCGGACGAGCCGCGCCTCGGCGCGCAGATCGACCAACGGCTCGTGGAGACGATGCGCGGAGATGCGGACCGCCGGAGAATCGGACAGCACCCGGGCGGCGACCTGCGCCAGACCCATGGGCGTCACCGTCCATTCCAGGCGGGGCAGAACGGCGGACAGCTCCCCCGGCGAACCCGGATGCGCGATCCATCCTCCATACGCCTCGAGACGGCTTCCGATGTCCTCGGCCGCGCGGGCGAAGGCCTGGTACTGGAGAAGACGGGCGAAAAGAAGGTCACGCTCGCGAAGGGCCTGCATGGCGTCGTCGCCGTCCCCGGGCGTTCCTGGGGACGGCAGCAGCGCGGCGCTTTTCGCCTCCACAAGCACCGAGGCGACGTCAAGGAAGGAGCTCGCCTCGTCAAGATTCGCGGCGACGTCCATCCCGCGCACGTAGGCGAGGAACTCCTCGGTGATGGCCGACAGGGACAGCTCGGTGAGATCGAGGCTGTGCCTGGCAAGCAGACCGATCAGGGCCTCGAAGGGTCCTGAGTAATCCGGCACGTCGACGGTGAAGGACCGCGGCGAGGACCCAGGCGCCGATCCCGTCCGAATCGCGGCGGACGCCTCCGGCCGGATATCCGAGGCATCGGCGACGGAGGCATCCGATGCCGGAGCTCTCATGGAACGATGCCCCGGAAGATGAGCTCCCGGGCCACCTCGCGATACTCCTTGGCCGTCTTGTGCTCCGGCGCGTAGATGGTGATGGGGGCGGCCGCCACGGTGGAGTCGGGAAGCTTGATGGACCTGGAGATCACCGAGTGGAACACCTTCTTCTGAAAGGCCTCGTAGATGCGCTGCAGCACCTCCTCGGAATGCAGCGTGCGGGTGTACATGGTCACCAGCACCCCGTCGACCCTGAGGTCCGGATTGATCCGGGACCGGACCTTCTCGATGGACTGCATGAGAAGCGCGACGCCACGAAGGGCGAAGAACTCGGCCGCCACCGGGATGATGACCCCGTCCGCAGCCGTCAGGGCGTTCACCGTGAGCAGGCCGAGGGACGGCTGGCAGTCGATGATGATGACGTCGTAGTCGTCGCGCACGCGACGAAGGACGCCGGCGAGGATCTGCTCGCGTCCCACCTCCGTCACCAGCTGGATCTCGGCGGCCGACAGGTCGATGTTGGCCGGCATGACGTCGATGCCGGCGAAGTCGGTATGGCGGATGACGCTGTGGGGGTCGGTCGACGAATCGAACAGCGCCGTATAGACGGTGCCGTCGACGGCGTTCGCGTTGATGCCAAGCCCGACGCTGGCGGCACCCTGGGGATCGAAGTCCACGACGAGGACGCGCCTGCCGTACTGGCTGAGCGCGCCGGCGATGTTGATGGAGCTCGTGGTCTTTCCCACGCCGCCCTTCTGGTTGCACATGGCCACCACGCGGGCCGGACCGTGCTGGTCGAGCGGCCGGGGGGCGGGAAACGTCTTATAGACGCGACCAAGCAGATCCGTAGGCATGCGACCCACAGTACCAACATCCCCGCTCACGTCGTCGTCGGGGACGTGTCCGACCCGAGTGCCTCTGATGGGCAGCAGTCCCTGTCCGAAGTCCTCGTCCGCCGTGCGATCCGCCATGTCCGCGCCTCCCGCTCCGCCCCTTCCACGACCCTCGCCGTGGGCGTCGGACGCCCGCGGCGGAACCGTGGTGCCGCGTGGTGCCGCGCGACGCCGTCATCGGTCCCTCACGAATCGTATCTCGCCCGGGGATGGGACGTCAGATAGGTCTCCATCAGGGTCTGGGGGGTGACATGGGTGTAGATCTGCGTGGTCGTCACCGAAGCGTGGCCGAGAAGCTCCTGCACGGTCCGCACGTCCGCGCCGCCCTGCAGCAGATGGGTGGCGAAGGAATGTCTCAGAGTGTGGGGGTGCAGAGGTCTGGGCAGATGGGCGCGCTCCCCGGCAAGCCGCACCGCGTCCCAGGCCGACTGGCGGGAGAGGCGATGCCCGCGGGTGTTGAGAAACACGGCCTGCGCATCCCGTGAGGCGTGGCCACCGGATTGGGCCTGGCCTCGCGCCCTCCGACCCGCCAGGGCGCCGCGGGCCTCGTCAAGATAGCGGCGCATGGCGCGACGCGCGTATCCGCCGATGGGGACGAGCCTCTGGCGCGATCCCTTGCCGGTGAGGCGCACCATGCTGTCGTCAAGGTCCATGTCGGCGAGGTCGAGGCCGACGGCCTCGGATACCCTCGCCCCCGTGGCGTAGAGGAACTCCAGGAGCGCGACGTCACGCAGCACGATGGAGTCCTCCGACCCGCCCATGCGCACCGCCTCCATGAGTCCGGCCACCTGCTCGATGGTGAGCACGTCGGGAAGTCTCTCGGGCGCTTTCGGCGGCTTCACCTCGCGGGACACGTCAAGGTCGACGACCCCTTGGGACAGCGCGAAGCGATGCAGCTCGTGGACGCTGGCCAGACGACGGGCGCGGCTGCGCTCTCCCTCGCCGGCGGCTGCCAGAGAGGCGACGAAGCCCTCGACGTCCCCGCGCGCGACCTCGCGCAGGCGACGATGCCCCCGACCGGCGATCCAGTCGGCGTAGGCCTTCAGATCGGCGCGGTAGGCGGTGACGGTGGCCTCCGCAAGCCCTCTTTCGATGCCGATGTGAACGAGGAACTGCCGGATGGTCGCGACGATGTCGCCGGCCGCCGGCTCCGGCGGCAACAGGCCCCGACCCGTCCGGTCATCGACCCTCGGGGACGGCGTCCCCCCCCGGAGCCGCCCGTCGCCGTATAGACGACGACCCCGCCCGGAGGGGGCGGGGTCGCGACACGGAGGAACGTCGGTCATGACCGCATCAGGCCGCGACGGGTGCGTTCACGTCCTCCGGAAGCGCGTTCTTCGCCTCGGCGACGATGGCGCGGAAGGTATCCGGATCATTGACGGCCAGATCGGCCAGGGCGCGGCGGTCAAGCTCGATGCCGGCGAGGCGCAGCCCCTGGATGAAGCGGTTGTAGGTGATGCCCTCGGCGCGGACGGCGGCGTTGATGCGCTCGATCCACAGCTTGCGGAAGTCGCCCTTGCGGGCCTTGCGGTCACGGAAGTTGTAGTTGAAGGAATGGAGCAGCTGCTCCTTGGCCTTGCGATACAGACGGGAGCGCTGGCCGCGATAGCCCGACGCCCTTTCGAGAACGACGCGGCGCTTCTTGTGGGCGTTCACTGCGCGCTTGACTCGTGCCATGATGTGTTCCTCGGCTTTCTGGTTCTAGATGATGGCGTTCGCTGCTGCGGAGCTCAGTGGTTGAGCAGTCCGCGCATGCGCCGGTCCTGCGACGGCGCGATGGCCTCGTCCGCGGACAGGGCGCGGCGGCGGCGGGCCGACTTGTTCTCGAGATTGTGGCGCATGCCGCTGCCGACGTGCATGAGCTTGCCGGTGCCGGTCACGCGGATGCGCTTGGACGCCGCTGAGTTACTTTTCATCTTCGGCATTGCTGCCCTCCTTGTTTATGGGATGAAATCCGCTGGTTTCCACGCCGGAACGGCGTGCCGATCCGATCAGCGACCCTCTCGGGCCGATCGACCGCCATGCTCCGGCCTGTGCGACGCGGCCATGCCGGCGGGCGACGCGGGAGCCGCGACGACCTGTGCCACCGGGGCCTCGGCCTGCTCCGGGGCGTCCGTCTGCTTGGCGGCCAGACGAGCCGCCTGGCGCGCCTGGCGCTCGGCCTTGGATTCCGCGCCGCGACGCCGCTGTTCGGACTGCGTGTGGACCTTCTTGCCCTTGGGCGCAAGCGTCATGATGATGTTGCGGCCCTCCTGCCGTGGCGAGGACTCGATGCTGCCGTATTCGGCCACGTCCTCGGCAAGACGCCGCAGCAGCTCGACGCCGCCGATCGGACGTGACTGTTCGCGCCCACGAAGCATGATCGTGACCTTGACCTTGTCTCCGCCGGTGAGGAAACGGGTCACATGGCCCTCCTTCACGGTGAAGTCGTGATCATCGATCTTGAGGCGGAAGCGGATCTCCTTGATCTCGGCGGCGCTCTGGTTGCGCCTCGCCTCACGGGCCTTGACCTTCTCGGTGTACTTGAACTTGCCGTAGTCGATGAGCTTCGCCACCGGAGGCTTCGCGTTCGGAGCGACCTCGACGAGGTCGAGGCTCGCCTCCCTGGCCAGATTCAGCGCGACCGTGGTCGCGATGACCCCGACCTGCTCGCCGTTCGGGCCGATGAGACGCACCTGTGGCACCCGAATCTCATCGTTGATACGTGGTTCGTCGCTGATGATGACTCCTATCCTCGCCTATCCGTTCCACCGAGACGACCCCTCCCGGATTCCCGCATCGCGCCCATGGACGGCCATGCGGCCGCATACCAGACAGGAAGGCATCGCCTTCCGCGTTCGTCGGAACAGTCCGACCATGGACCCGAACCCCTCGGGGGTTCCAGGTGGGGGGCAGCCCCACTTTCTTGATTGCTCAAGCCAGTCGGCAATCATAGCACACCACCGCGGACGGCGCCACGCCGCCGACATCCGGTTCCGCCGCCGGACGGATACGGGAGCCACGACGGTCACGACCCGTCCGCGGTCTACAGTGTCGTCCATGACGAGGATGCGCGATGCTTCGCTGACCCCTTCGACCTCTCCGCCCGCGTCGACGGATCGAACCCCGGCGGCGTGGGCGCCGGCGCCCCTCACGCCCGCGTCCGCGGAGGACGGCGCGCGGGGAGGCCCGCTCCTCTGCCTGCTGTTCGCCGCGGGATCGTATCCCGATCCCCTCCCTCCTCTGCCGGCGGCGGATATCGTCATCGCGGCGGACGGCGGGCTGGACGTTCTGCGGCGTCTCGGACGAAGGGCCGACGTCGCCGTGGGCGACTTCGACTCCCTCGTCGGCGCACGTCCGCGGGACGGAGGCCCGGACGCCGCCAGGGTCATCGCCCTTCCCCCGCAGAAGGATGACACCGACATGCTGGCCGCGCTCAAAACCGGATGGTCCCTGGGAGCGAGGGTCTTCCACGTCTTCGGAGGACTCGGCGGACGCGTCGACCACTCCCTGGCCAACATGCAGACCATGGCCCTGCTGGCGGCGCACGGCGGGATCGGCTTCCTCCACGGCGACGGGCAGGTGGTGACCGCCGTCGCCGACGGTCGCCTGTCCTTCCCCGCGCACGCCTGCGCGCCACGCTCGATGGTGTCGGTGCTGTCCCATACCGATGAATCCCGCGGAGTGAGCGAAACGGGTCTCAAGTACGGACTCGATGGCGTGACCATGTCCAACGTCCAGGTCCGGGGAGTGAGCAACGAGTTCCTCGACCGCATCCCGGCCGTGGTCGAGGTCCGCCACGGCACCCTCGTGGTGACGTTCCCCGAGGATGCGCCGCTGCCGTCGCTCATCCCCTTCCATGCATGGGACGGGCGCCTCGGGCGCCTCGACGCGTCGGTCTCCGCGGCTTTGCGGACGCCGGGGTCGCTGGCATAGCCGCCCGGTACGCCTCTCCTTTTTACGCCTTGGGCATCGTCCGACGCGTCATCCCGGTACAGGCGCCGCATTAGAGTGGGGTCTGTCGGTAAACCATGCCGTGGTGCGCGTCAGCACCCGGTTCCGATCCCCAAGGGAGACATACATGACAGTCAAGATTGGTATCAACGGCTTCGGCCGCATCGGTCGTCTGGCGTTCCGCCGCATCTTCGAGCTGCAGGCTCGCGGCGGCGAGGCCGGTGACATCGAGGTCGCGGCCATCAACGACCTGACCACGCCGTCCATGCTCGCCTATCTGCTCAAGTACGACAGCACCCATGGGACCTTCCGCCATGACGACGGCACCCCCGTCGAGGTCACCTCGACCGATGACTCCATCGTGGTCGACGGCAAGTCGTACAAGGTGTACGCCGAGAAGGACGCCAACAACATCCCGTGGGTGAAGAACGACGGCGTCGAGTTCGTGCTCGAGTGCACCGGCTTCTACACCTCGGCCGACAAGTCGCAGGCGCACCTCAACGCCGGCGCCAAGAAGGTCCTCATCTCCGCCCCGGCGAAGGACGACACCACGCCCACCGTGGTCTTCGGCGTCAACCACGAGATCCTCAAGCCCGAGGACGCGATCGTCTCCGCAGGCTCCTGCACGACCAACTCCCTGGCCGCCATGGTCAAGCTCGTCGACGAGAAGTGGGGCATCAAGGCGGGCTTCATGACCACCGTGCACGCCTACACCGGCACGCAGATGATCCTCGACGGACCCCGCTTCCCCAAGGCCCGCAACAACCGCGCGGCTGCGATCAACACCATCCCCCATTCGACCGGAGCGGCCAAGGCCATCGGCAAGGTCGTCCCTTCCGTCAACGGCAAGCTGCAGGGCCACGCCCAGCGCATCGCCGTCCCTGACGGCTCCGTCACCGAGCTCACCAGCGTGCTGGAGAAGCCCGCCACGGTCGACGAGATCAACGAGGCCTTCAGGCAGGCCTTCTCCGACACCGACTTCTACGGCTACAACGCCGACGGCATCGTGTCCTCGGACATCATCGACGACACGCACGGCGGAGTCTTCGACCCGACCCAGACCGACGTCAACGCGGTCGATGGCGTCACCCTCGCCCGCACGGTGTCCTGGTACGACAACGAGTACGGCTTCACCTGCAACATGATCCGCACCCTGCTGTACTTCGCCGAGATCTCCGAGTGATTCCCCGGTAGGATGCCGGACGCCGCGACGGCGTCGAGCGGATGACTCCGCGCTTGACAAGGCATCCGAGCTTCGGCCCCTGACGTCCCCGCGACGGAAGGGGCCGAAACGTATGCGGCAGGATCCCATGTCCTCGGGCCGCATCGCTTCGATGTGCAGCGGTCGGATGCCGCACGGAACGGGAACCGGACGGGGCGAGCGGGCCGGGAGGAACGCGGACCGAAGAATACGCAGCGAAGGAAGGCAGGAGGACGATACAGGAAAGGACAGAGACCATAATGGCGAAGAAGGCACGACGGGCGCGGCACGGGTCGACCCCGGCGACGCTGGAGCTGGAACACGCCGGAATCTCCTTCCGGACCTACGAATACGAGCACTCCATCGACCATATGGACGGGGGCTACGGAATCGAGGCTTCTCGTCTTCTGGGAATCCCCGAGGAGCGCGTGTACAAGACGCTGATGGCGGACGTGGGTTCCGAGCGCGTCATCGGCATCGTGCCCGTCAGCGGGCATCTCGATCTCAAGGCCCTGGCCGCCGCTGTCGGCGCCAAGAAGGCCGTGATGGCCGATCCGAAGGTAGCCCAGAGGGAAAGCGGCTACGTGCTGGGCGGCATCTCGCCGCTGGGCCAGCGCGCGCGGCATCGCACCGTGCTGGACGAGGACGCCCTGCTCTTCGATGAGATCCTCGTTTCGGGCGGCAGGCGCGGCTTCGACGTGGGTCTCGATCCGAAGGACCTGTGCACGATTCTGGAGGCCACGACGGCGCCCATTCGCGCCCGCTGACGCCGACGCGACGAAAGGAGAAACGGGCGGTCGACCGTCAGACAGCCGCCCCCCGAGCCGCCGCGGCCATCGAACCGGACGGGGAGGGGCGTTCCGACGATCCATGCGCACGCAGCTGGGAGGGCATGACGAAATGCATCGTCTCCCTCACCCCCCCGGCATGCTCGACGCGGTCATACCCCCACGTCCCCAGAACCTCGACGACGCCTGCGACGAGTTCGTCGGGAACGGAGGCGCCGGAGGAGACGCCCACCGTCGAGACCCCTTCGAACCAATCTCGGCGAAGCTCCCCCGCGTCGTCGATGCGCCAGGCGCCGCCGCGGCCGCCCAGCTCCTCGCGGGCGACCTCCATCAGGCGCACGGAGTTCGAGGAGTTCGCCGATCCCACGATGACGACCGCGTCGGAGCGTCTGGCCACGAGCTTGACCGCCGTCTGGCGGTTCTGCGTGGCATAGCAGATGTCCGAGCTGGGCGGCTCCTCGATCCAGGGGAAGCGCCCGCGTATGGCGGCCGACAGATCGGCCGTCTCATCGACGCTCAGAGTGGTCTGGGTGAGCAGCACCAGACGCTGCGTGGAGGGAAAGTCGAGCGCGCCGAGATCCTCCGGACCGTCGACGAGATGCACGTGCCCGGGGGCCTCGCCGATGACCCCGACGGCCTCGTCATGTCCGTGATGGCCGATGTAGACGATTTCGTACCCCTCGCGCACGAACCTCTGCACCTCACGATGAACCTTGCTCACCAACGGGCAGGTGGCGTCGACGATCCGCATGCCACGCGCCTTCGCCTGGCTCTGGACATCGGGGGACACCCCGTGAGCGGAGAAGACGACCGGGACCCCCGCCTCGACGTCCTCCTGAGGGATGTCCTCGAGCTCCTCGACGAAGACGGCCCCCTGGCCGGCCAGCTCCTCGACGACATGGCGATTGTGGACGATCTGGCGGCGGACGTAGACGGGGGGACGCCCATCCTCTCGCCGCGAGGAGGCGAGGATGGTACGCACGGCGAGAATGGCGCGGTCGACCCCGGCGCAGAACCCCCGTGGATCAGCCAGTATGATGCGCCCTCCCATGCAGTCCCTTTCTCGCCGCCCGGATGTGCCCCCCACACTACCAGCGATGGCATCGCCCCATCCGATCCGTTGGCTGCGGGAGGATACGGGGCCGTGGAATCGGAGGGATGATAGCCTATGTCTGTCACGGGCGCATCGCGGCGCCGATTCGACGACGTCGTCACAGGCTGACGACAGGAAGGCTTTCCTCTATGAACAACCAGCGGGTCCGGAGCATGGGCCTTCGGACGCTTCCGCCCCGGTCGGGCCATCAGTACTCGATATCCTTCGGCGACTGGCATGCCGTCGTCACCGGAGTCGGGGCGCATCTCAGGGAGCTGACCTTCCGGGGGCATGACGTGGTCGTGCCCTTCGATGCCGACGGACTCGTCCCCACCTGCAACGGCCGCATCCTCGTCCCGTTCCCGAACCGGATCGCCGATGGCCGATACGTCTTCGAAGGCCATGCCTACGAACTGCCTCTGGACGAGCACGAGCGGCGCAACGCCATCCACGGCTACGGCTACAGGTCCTCCTGGGCCCTCGAGTCCCTCGCCGAGGACTCGGTGACTCTCCAATGGAGGGTTCCGGACATGAACGGATACCCCTTCGACGTGCTTGTCGAGGCGACCTATCGTCTGGACGCCGCGGGGCTTCGCCTCCAGGTCGAGGCGACGAACAACGGGGACGAGAGCGCCCCCTGGGCCATGGGATTCCACCCGTGGCTTTCCAATGGCGGTCACGCGCGTGGGGATTCCATCGACGCCGACAACGCCCTATGCACGCTCGGCCTCGACGCCTCCACCCACGTCACCGTCGACGACCGGCTGCTTCCCACCGGCACGGAACCCGTCGAGGGCACGCGCTTCGACCTGCGGCGGGGACGTCGCCTCACCGAGGCCTTCGATGACGCGTGGACCGACGTGAGGCATGATGCGACGGGCCGGACCCGCGCGGTTCTCGACCGTCCTGACGGCATGCGCGTCACGATCGGCGGGGACGCGAGCATCACCTCGTTCCAGGTGTGCACAGGCACCGGATTCCCGGCTGAGACGAGGCCGACGGGCGTGGCGGTGGAGCCGCAGACGGCCTATGCCAACGCCTTCAACACGGGGCGCGACCTCACCGTCCTGTCCCCCGGCGAACGTACGTCGTCCTCGCTGTTCATCGAGGCGGAGGACATGCACGCATAGTCCGCGCCTATGGCCGCAACCCTTGCGCTTGCCGCGGTCCCGGCCATGTGCGATAATCCGGAGGGTTCGTTACCGTCAAGCAAAGGAGTCCATCATGGGCATGCGCGGACGCAAGCGCAAGGATCGTCGCAAGAAGGCCGCCAACCACGGCAAGAGGCCAAACGCCTGAGCGAACGCCGGTCCTTCGGGATCTGCACCCTTAGGAATCCGCGCAGGGGCGGTCGGGATGAGAGATCATTCCGACCGCCCCTGCCGTATGCGATCGTCGCACCCTATGGTCGTGAAGGGACCCCGCCTCGTCAGGCCCGGAAAGGACAGGACCACGACTCGGATGGGCGGGACAAGGCCAAGGCGTCACTCGGATGCCGGAATCAGACGAGGGAACCGGATGAGGGGAACCCGCCAATCCGCGAATCCGCGGCCCGGACGCTCTCCTCCTGATCACAGCAGTGGTCGATCGTCTCCCGTAGGCGCCTGAGCAGGCATTCCGGCGCCACGTCGGGCCGCAGATACGAGCGCAGCACCTCGATGAGCTCCCTCTCCCGCGCATCGCAGCAGCTGCGAGGGTCGAAGCAGTCCCGTCCGGACGCGTCCGGCAGCGACTCCACGGAATCGGAGTGGGCAACGACGGTGACCTCCGTGCGGTCCACGGACCCGGACGTCACCGACGTACTCGTCACCGATGTGACGGAAAGACGCCCACGGCGAATCTCATCGCCCATGGTCACTCTCCCTTCCTGCCGCCATCGGCCCATGCATCTCGTTGCGGACGGCCACGAGGCCGTCCCCGGCATCCTGGGCGCCGCTCACTCCATTATGGGCCTCAGCGGCCCGACGCCCTTTCGCGGGCAGTGAAGCGGAACGACGATCCGATGCGGCGACGCGGTATCCCCGTTCGCGGGCGTAGGCGGCGAGCTCGCGGCGCAGCTGCGCCCGGGCCCTGTTCAGCCGGCTCATCACGGTGCCGATGGGGACCCCCTGCTCATCGGCCACCTGCTGATAGGTCTTGCCGTCGACGGCCGCGTCGATGAAAACCTGCCGTCTCTCGGAGCTCAGGGTTCCCAGGGCTCGAAGGATCTCCTCGGGGGCGAAGGCGTCGAGATACTCCTGCTCGGCGGATTTGAGCCCTTCGGAGGCATGCTCGGAGGCCGAATAGATGTCCCAGTCGTCATAGCTTCCCGTGGAATCGTTGGCCCGCTTCGGACGTCTTTTCGCCTTGGCGTACTGATTGAAGTAGGCGTTGCGCTCGATGGTCGTCATCCACGCCTCGAAGTTGCTCCCCGGCGTGAATCCATCGAAGGCCTTGAAGGCACGTTCGAAGGTGTCCTGCACAAGGTCCTGGGCGTCCTCGGGACTGTTCGTCAGCCTCATCGCCTGCCGATACAGGGCGTTCACCGCGGGCATGGCAAGAGCCTCGAAGCGCGCGCGCTTGCGCTCCACCGTCTCCTGCCGTCCGTCTGTCACAACGGCCATTCTAGGGTGCGCGCGCGCCGACGCCCGGACCGCGACTCGCCGCGTGCGGCCTCTCCGGTCGTACCCGCATGACACTCCCAGACACGGATCATCTCCGGCGGGCACAATGGAGGCATGACCTTGCCATCGACCTCATCATCGTCCGCGCCGTCGGAGTCCACGCCGTCGACCTCGGGATTGGACGCACTGCTGGCCACGCTGCACTCCCTCGACCCGCAGCCCCGAACGACCACCCTCCACGATTCGCGTCTGCTCGGCTTCGACACCGAGACCACCGGGGCCCGCCCGGGGCGCGACGCCATCGTCTCGGCCTGTCTGGTGCTTCGCGACCCTTCGCAGGGGCACGAGGGGGACGTACGGGCCTCATGGATCATCAACCCCCATCGGCGCATGTCGGCGGGCGCCTCGGCCGTCAACCGCTTCACCGACGACTTCCTCGAGGAGAACGGCGATGAGCCGACGACGGCGCTCGCCCAGATCGCCGAGGCGATACGGGACGCGCAGCGGCTCGGCATCCCGCTTCTCGCCTACAACGCCCCCTTCGACGTCGCCATGCTGCAGGGGGATCTTGGCCGCTGGAGCCTTCCCTCCGTCGATGCCGGCCTCGTCGTCGATCCGCTCGTCATCGATCGCCAGGTGTCGAGGCGCCATGGACGACGCACCCTGTCGGACACCACCGCGTACTACGGCGTCGAACCCGATGGGAACTTCCATGACGCCGCCGCCGACACCACGGCCGCGGTCGACCTCATCGCTCCGATGAGCGTGCTGTACCCCCAGGTGGGTGCCCTGGGTCTGGACGGGATCATGGATTGGCAGCGCCGGGCCCACGAGGAGTGGAAGGCGTCCTTCAACGCATGGCTCGAATCGCGCGGGCGCCGTCCCATCACCGACGGCTGGCTGTAGGTGGCATCCGAACGGGATGCCACCCGAACGATCGGGATGACGGACGCGCAGGACGCCCGGCGACGCAGGATACGACGAAACGACCGGATGTAGCGGACGGATGACGCCGAAGAAGGATATGGGAGAGGTCGATGCGGAAGATGGAATCAGATAAGACCCAGGCCGCGTTGGTGGGGGGTGGCGGGGAGGGCTCCCCGCGCGATGCGTGGCGGGG
>NZ_CAUTOG010000010.1:0-37533 GCF_963540075.1 uncultured Bifidobacterium sp. | reverse complement strand
TCAGACCGGCCGTCTACCAAGGAGCACACGCATGACCTATCCGCAGTCACCCCGGGGGCCCCAGCAGGGCGACGGGAACGGCAACCGGCCCTCGAACGGCAACCCGTTCACCAACCCCTTCCGATCCGGTAGCGACGGAGGCGCGGGAGAGGATGGGAAGAAGCCCTTCTGGCAGTCCCCGTGGCTGTGGGTCGTCGTGCTGGTCCTGATGTCGCTGACGGCGTTCCAGCTGTTCTCGGGCACCGGGACTCAGACCATCGACACCAAGGACGGCCTGAGCCTGCTCGACGGCAACACCGTCACCTACGCCGAGATCATCGACAACAAGCAGCTCGTCAAGCTCACCCTGAGCGAGAACTTCACGAAAACCGATTCGAGCACCGGCAAAAGCCGCGACTACGGCCGCAGCGTGCAGTTCTACTACACCTTCGCCCAGGGTGAGTCGATCGTCAAGGCGGTCGAAAGTGCCGACCCGTCCAACGGGTGGACCTCCAGCATGCAGCAGACGAGCATCTGGAGCTATCTGATCACCTCCATCCTGCCCTTCATCATCATCTTCGTCCTCTTCTGGTTCCTGCTCAGCCGCATGGGCGGCGCGAACGGGATGCTCGGCCTGGGCGGCAAGAAGAACGGCAAGCTGCTCGAGGGGAAGACGCCGAGCACGAAGTTCTCGGACGTCGCCGGCGAGCAGTCGGCCGTCGAGGAGGTCGAGGAGATCAAGGACTTCCTCAAGGATCCGTCGAAGTACAAGGCCCTCGGGGCGCGGATCCCGAGGGGCGTTCTGCTGTACGGCCCTCCCGGAACAGGCAAGACGCTGCTTGCGCGCGCCATCGCCGGGGAGGCCGGGGTCCCGTTCTATGCCATGGCGGGTTCCGACTTCGTCGAGATGTTCGTCGGCCTGGGTGCCTCCCGCGTCCGTGAGCTGTTCGAAGAGGCCAAGAAGCACGCCCCGGCCATCATCTTCATCGACGAGATCGACGCCGTGGGCCGCAAGCGCGGCTCCGGCATGGGCGGTGGCCATGACGAGCGCGAGCAGACCCTCAACCAGCTGCTCGTCGAGATGGACGGGTTCGACAACGACACCAATCTCATCATCATCGCGGCGACCAACCGTCCCGACGTGCTCGACCCCGCCCTGCTCCGACCCGGCCGTTTCGACCGCCAGGTGGGCGTCGAGGCCCCCGATCTCGAAGGGCGCGAGGCCATCCTCAAGGTGCATGCGAAGGGCAAGCCCTTCGTCCCGGACGTGGATCTGCATATGGTCGCCGTGCGCACTCCCGGCTTCACCGGCGCGGATCTGGCGAACGTCCTCAACGAGGCGGCCCTGCTGTGCGCACGGTCCGGCGCGCAGCTCATCGACAACCGCGCCATCGACGAGGCCATCGACCGGGTCCAGGCGGGCCCTCGACGCCAGTCCAAGGGCATGGCCCTCAACGAGCTGCGGAACACCGCCTACCACGAGGGAGGGCATGCGCTCGTCGCCGCCGCCCTGCGGAACACGGATCCGGTGACGAAGGTGACGATTCTGCCCCGCGGTCGCGCCCTGGGATACACGGCCGTCATGCCGACGACGGACCGCTACTCGCAGTCACGCAACCAGCTGCTCGACCAGATGGCCTATGCGATGGGCGGCCGCACGGCGGAGGAGATCGTGTTCCACGATCCCACCACCGGCGCCTCCAACGACATCGAGAAGGCCACGGCCATCGCCCGGAAGATGGTCGTCGAGTTCGGCTTCTCCTCGAGGCTCGGCGCCATCAAATGGGCGTCGGACGACGACCAGACGACCGTCATGGACGGTCTGCAGCCGCGCAGGTATTCGGACGAGACCGCACGGGCCATCGACGACGAAGTGCTTCGTCTCATCGAGAACGCCCACACGGAGGCGTGGCGGATCATCACCGAGAACAGGGACGTGCTTGACGAGCTCGTCCGGCAGCTGCTCGTCAGGGAGACCCTGAATGAGAAGGAGCTCGGCGCGATCTTCGCCGACCTTCACAAGGCGCCCGAACGTCCTCTGTGGCTGTCGAACGACCAGCGTCCCGTCTCGGACCGTCCACCCGTGGAGATCCCCGAATCCCTCAGGCGCTCCGCCGGGCTTCCCGCGAAGGAGTAGCAGTCCATGACCGGTCATGATCTCTCGTCCGCTGGCGGAATCAGGCCGGTTTTCGTCACCGCTCGTCTTGAACTCACCGTGGCGGTCCCGGACGGGTCGTCTCCCGAGGAGATCACCCGTCTTGTCCGTGGCATGAGGGCCCGCGTGGTGCTTTCCCATGCCGATGCCGGGCTGCGGGCGGCTCTTGACGGCCGTCGGCCCGATGACCTCCATGTCTCCGTGCGGCCGGTGGCGGCCCCCGATGACGCGCGTGCGCCTTTGCCTGCCGAAGGCGCCGTCCGTGATTCCCGCACCACATCCGATGGCACGGCATCCCCTGGTGCGACGTCCCCGCCGGTCGAGCCCGATGCGTCGCCTGAGCTGGACTTCTCCTCCATCGACTTCTCCGAGGAGGAGGGGATTCCCCGTCTCCGCACCGGTTCCGGCGCCGTGGACATGCGCTTCCCCGAATCCTCGGACTTCTCGACGTCCCATGGCGTCCGTGCCCCGGATTCCGCGTCGGCCGTCGGCACCGGCCGAGGATCCGCCGAGGGGCCGGCCGCCCCGGATGACGTCTTTGCACCCGCCCTCGACGGGTCGGCCCGACGTGCGGTCATCGCCCTGACGAGCGGATCGACCGATGCCGAGGGGATGTTCCGTACCGCGGTGGTCTCCATCGACGCCATCCCCGGCAATGAGGTGGAGGGCATCTCCCCGCTGTACCATGTCTCGGAGCTCGACGGTCCCGACGGCATGGCCGCCGTTGTCCGGACGACGACGCATCTCGATGCGGCCGGCCTCGCCGCGGCCATCGAATCCATAGCCGGGGGGCGGGAGAGGGATCTGGACCTTCGACTCATCGACATCGAGAATCCGGACCCGGCCGAGCGCGACGTCCTGGCACCGGAGGAGACGCGTCGCAGCGCCGCGGTGCTTGCGCCGTGGCTGGACATGGACCCCGAGGCCCGTCTCGGGGCTGATCCGGTCTCCTACCTTCTCGCTTTGGCGTCGGACGCCGATCGTGTCGGCATGCTCTCCGACGACTGGATCATCGGCAGGCCGGAGGGGATCTCCGACGGAGGGTCGCCGGGGACGGCCGGGCTCGGATGAAGGCGAGGCGAACCCCCTGGTGGTATTACGCCGTCGCTCTCTGCCTGGGGATCCTGGCGGGTATGGGCCTGGTCCTCTTCGATGACCGCACCGGGATGTCATTGATCGGGGCGCCGTGGATCGTGCCCGTCGTCCTCGGCGCCCTGGGGGTGACGGTTCTCGTCCTCGCTCTCCAGGTGCACCAGTACGCCACCACGGATCCCGCGAAGCGGCCCACGCGCATCGACCCGACGAAGGCGATGATGACGCTGGTGCTGTCCAAGGCGCTGGGAATCGCCGGTGCCGCCCTGGGTGGCTGGTACGGAGGCCAGCTTCTCATGGCCATCCGCCATGCGGAGGCCGCGTACTACGGCGATGCCGTGGTCCAGTGCGCCGTGGCGGCGGGCATCTGCCTCGTCGACATGGCCATCGGGATCCTCGGCGAATGGCTGTGCCGTCTTCCGCCGAACGACGGCCCCGAAGGCGCTCGCGCCCGGGGACGGAATCCGCGCGAAATCCCTCAGGCGGCCACTCGCGACGCCTCCTAGGCGGCCTGCGTCCCGGGCACGCGAATCATGGCCTCCTGAGCCATGGCGGCCACGAGGGTTCCGTCCCGCGTGTACACCTTGGCGATGCCGAGGCCGCGTCCGTGGGCCGCCGTGGGGGTGTCCTGGACGTAAAGATGCCAGTCGTTGATGTCCACGTCGCGGTACCACCACATGGAATGGTCGAGAGAGGCGAAGCTGATGCCGGGCGTGGCGATGCTCAGCCCGGCGCGGCGGAGCACGGGCTCCATCATCACCTGGTCGCATTCGAGGGCGAGTATGGCCCGATGAATCACCTGCGGGACGTCCGCCTCGCCGTCGGCACGCATCCACACCATCTGACGGCCGGAGTCGTGGTCGGCGCTCTCCCTGTCGGCTCCCAGCATGATGGTCGGCGAGACGTGGCGGATGTCGAAAGGCGATCGCTGGGCGTAGTAGTCCGCAAAGGCCGATTTGCCGGCATACGGCTCCATGAGCTTCTTCGCGCTGGTCAGCGTCTCCGGGTCGGGTACGTCCTCGGGCATGGCGTCGGCGAACTCGACCCCGCTCTGGCCCGTCATCTGGAAGCTGGCGATGGCGGTGAGGATGGGACCCTGGGACTGGGTGACGTTGACGCGACGGGCCGAGAAGGATCTGCCGTCACGCAGCGTCTCCACGTCGAAGAGCAGGTCCTGGCGTATGTCGCCCGGAGCGATGAAATATCCGTGGATGGAATGGGGGAGTCTGTCGGCATCGACGGTTTTCGAGGCCGCGACGATGGACTGGGCGATGACCTGGCCTCCATACACGCGACCCGTCGGGAAGTACAGGCTCTCCCCGTTGATGTACGTGTGGCTGCGGTACTGCGAGGGCTGCCCGAGCCGCAGCACCTTCGTGAGATGCTCCAGAGGAGTGCCGGTCGTCTCGCCTGTCGTCGTCATCCGTGACCTCGTTTCCTTGGCGTTCCCCCGGACCTTGTGGCCCCGTCCCGCCCTGATGGCTCGCAGTGTATCGAGCACAGGTAAAGGGGGCCTTGGGATTGTGTAACGAACGTCTTTCCCAGATGAAGGGAATGTTATCTCTGACATTAACCGGTAAAACCGTCGTTTCCCGTAGGTAACGGCCGCAGGATACCGGGTCCTGCGGCCGGGAGCCGGCCCTAGCGGGTGAGCTTGCGGTGCAGGCGGTGAGGGCGCGCGGCCTCCTCCCCGAGTCGGGACACCTTGTTCTCCTGGTAGGCCTGGAAGTTGCCCTCGAACCAGTACCAGTGCGCGGGATCCTCATCCGTGCCCTCCCAGGCGAGGATATGCGTGGCGATGCGGTCGAGGAACCAGCGGTCATGGGAGATGACCACGGCGCAGCCCGGGAACTCCAACAGGGCGTTCTCCAGGGATTCCAGGGTTTCGACGTCCAGATCGTTCGTCGGTTCGTCGAGCAGCAGGAGGTTGCCGCCCTGCTTGAGGGTGAGCGCGAGATTGAGGCGGTTGCGCTCGCCGCCGGAGAGCACGCCCGTGAGCTTCTGCTGGTCGGAGCCCTTGAACCCGAAGCTGGCCACGTAGGCGCGGGTAGGCACCTCCACCCCGCCGACCTCGATGAAGTCCTGTCCGCCCGAGACGGCCTCCCACAGGTTCTTCGTGGGGTCGAGGCCCTCGCGGTTCTGATCGACGTAGGAGATCTTCACGGTGTCCCCGATGACGAGCTCGCCGTCCGTGAGGGGCTCGAGACCGACGATCGTCTTGAACAGCGTGGACTTGCCCACCCCGTTGGGGCCGATGATGCCGACGATGCCGTTGCGCGGCAGGGTGAAGGAGAGGTCGTCGATGAGCACCCGGTCCGCGAAGGCCTTGCGGATGTGCCTCGCCTCGAGGATCTGGGAGCCCAGCCGCGGCCCCGGCGGGATCTGGATCTCCGAGAAGTCCAGCTTCTTCGAATTCCGCGCCTCCTGCTCCATCTGGTCGTATCGCTCGAGACGGGCCTTGTTCTTGGCCTGTCGGGCCTTCGGGGAGCTGCGCACCCAGTCGAGTTCGTTCTTCAGACGCTTGGCGAGCCTGACGTCCTTGGCGCCCTGGATCTCCATGCGCTTGGCCTTGGTGTCGAGATAGGTCGAGTAGTTGCCCTTGTAGGGATAGAGGTGGCCTCGGTCGACCTCGCAGATCCATTCGGCGACGTTGTCCATGAAGTAGCGGTCGTGGGTGACGGCGATGACCGCTCCCTTGTACTGATGCAGGAACTGCTCGAGCCACAGGATGGATTCGGCGTCCAGATGGTTGGTGGGCTCGTCGAGAAGCAGCAGGTCGGGTGCTTCGAGCAGGAGCCGGCACAGCGCGACGCGGCGACGCTCGCCCCCGGAGCATACCGAGACGGGGGTGTCCGGGTCAGGGCATTGAAGGGCGTCCATGGCCTGCTCCAGCTGGGAATCGATGTCCCAGCCGTTGGCCGCGTCGATCTCGGTCTGCAGGCGTCCCATCTCGTCCATCAGGGCGTCGTAGTCGGCCTCGGGGTCGGCCATCTCCTCGCCGATCCTGTTGAAGCGCTCGACCTTGGCGGCGACAGGGCCGAAGGCCTCGCGGATGTTCTCGCCGACGGTTTTCTCCTCGTCGAGCGGGGGCTCCTGCTGGAGGATGCCGACGGTGTACCCGGGCGTGAGGGAGGCTTCGCCATTGGAGACGGTGTCGAGTCCCGCCATGATGCGCAGCAGCGTCGACTTGCCCATGCCGTTGGGTCCCACGACGCCGATCTTCGCGCCGGGCAGGAAGCTCAGCGTCACGTCGTCGAGGATCACGCGGTCGCCAAAGGCCTTGCGCGCCTTGATCATTTGGAAGATGAATTCAGCCACAGTCTGGTCCGTCCTTCGGAGTGCGGTCGGTCACGTAACTCGACCATTATTCCGCATCCGCCCTACAGAAGCCCGGGGGAGGGGATCGGGGTCCCTCCGCAGCGGGTCCGGGGTCCTCTACAGCAGTCCGGCGACCTTGGGGTCGATCTGCTCGGGGGTGACGCGCGAGGCGAAGCGCTCGACGACATGGCCCTGACGGTCGACGAGGAACTTCGTGAAGTTCCAGCGGATGCGGCCCTCGGCGCCCGGCTGCTTCTTGAGCCAGACGTACAGGGGGTCGGCCTCCTTGCCATTGACCTTGATCTTGGAGAACTGCGGGAAGCTCGCGTCGTACCTGAGGACGCAGAAGGAGTGGATCTCCTCGTCGCTGCCGGGGGCCTGCCCCGCGAACTGGTTGCAGGGGAAATCGAGGATCTCGAAGCCGCGGTCGCGATACTTCTCGTACAGCGCCTCGAGCCCCTCGTACTGAGGCGTGAAGCCGCATCCGGTGGCGGTGTTCACGATGAGCAGAACCTTGCCCCTCCAGTCCGACAGGGGACGGCGTTCGCCGTCCTGGCCGAGGACGGTGAATCCGTACGCATCCGTCGGTTCGGTGGCTGTTGCGGCCGATATGGAGGTCGTCGCCGTCGTATTCGTCTCGTCGCTCATGGGAGTCCTTTCTCCGGTGATGCCCAGTGATGCCTGTGGAATCCGGACGAACCGTCGTCCACCGCCCAGCCTACGGCGGGCCGCCTGAGGATGGCGGAATTCAGCCTTCCGGGTATGGAGGCGAGGCTTCGCCGTCGTTCCGGGAACGGGTGAGGAAACTCCGGTTGCCGAGCGAAGGGCGCGGCATCGAAGAGGTCGCGGACGATCGGCGGTGACGGTCGCCGGCGGTGACATGAACCGGGTGTATTCTGCCGGCGGCGGAAGAACCACGCGCGGATGTCGGTGGCCGTGACGCCGACGAGTGTCCGGAAGCCCTACGGGCCGACGTCGTCGGCCTGCCGCAAGGAAGGGATGGCGCCCGGTGGTCGGACTGTCGGTGATTACTCTCCTGCTCGTGTTTCTCGCCGGCATCGGCGCCGGTTTCGTGGGGTATGCGGTGGGAGCCTCCTCGCTGGTGTCATATCCGGCCATGCTCGCCCTCGGCGTCCCTCCGGTCATCGCCAACGCCACGAACACGGTCGGGGTCATCGGCACGGGGGTGGGTGGCGTGCTTGGCGCGCGACAAGAGCTGCGGGGGCAGCGCACCAGGGCTGTCGTCTATGTGCTTGTGGGGTGCGTCGGAGGGGTGTTCGGATCTCTTCTGCTGCTGGGGCTCGATCCCAGGGTCTTTGAATACGCCGTGCCTCCGCTGATTCTCCTCAGCGCTCTGGCCATCGCCCTCAACCCGCGCGGGCGCAGCCAGACACGACAGGCCGTGGCCCAGGTCGTTGCGCAGGCCCAGGGGCTCGATCGTCACACGGGTGCCGCGAACCGCGTGGATTCCACCGATGCCGGGAAGGTTTCCGCGCCGGCCGGGGACGCGAACGAGCCCGCCGTCACCGAGCCGATAGGGAAGGACCCGTGGTGGGTGTGGCCCGCCGTCGCCGGCGTGGCCGTGTACAGCGGGTACTTCGGCGCGGGTGCGGGGACGGTCGCGATCGCGGCGCTGGACGCCGCCCGCATCGGACCGTTCCATCAGATCAACGCGCTGAAGACCATCATCGGCGCCGGCGCCAACGTCACCGCCTCCGTCGTGTTCGTCATGCGCGGCGTCGTGGACTGGCCCGCCGCCGTCATGATGGCCGTCGGCTGCTTCATCGGCAGCTATATCGCGCCGCCCATCACCCGGCATGTGCCGGCGCGGACCATGCGGATTCTCGCGGTCGCAGCCGGTGTCCTCCTCGCGGTGGATCTGGCGGTCCGCACCTACTGGTGACGTGTCGGTGACGTCGCCGATGCCGGTGCCGTCCTGGCCCGGCGTCACGTCCGGGTTCCGGCGGGTGCGGATGTTTCTTGCCGTGTCTCGCGCATGTCGGTCCAGGGAGCTGATATACTAGCGAGGTTCGGGCAGCGTTATCGCGCCCGACAGAGAGCCACCGAAAATGACGTGGCCGTTCACGCTCCCGCGGAGATGCATCTGATTGCCGGGATCGTGTTCCCGAATCCGTGGTGAAAGGCAATTCGTGCCGAATTCCGTTATGGGGTCCTCCCCGTCGTCATATCCATCCTCTTCCTCCGACCTTTCCGAGACGCCCTCGTCGGTGTCCGCGGACGAGTCGGTGGAGACGTCCTCGAACGCCGGAGCCATGCGCTTCTCCGACCTCGGCGTGCCGGGCGAGCTCGTGCGCGTCCTCGCCGACGACGGCAAGGTCTCCGCGTTCCCCATCCAGCAGGACACGCTTCCCGACTCCTTGGCCGGCCGCGACGTCCTGGGCCGTGGACGTACCGGCTCCGGGAAGACCCTTGCCTTCGCCATCCCGCTGGTGGCGCGTCTCGCCGGTGAGGATGACGGCGCCTCCGCCATGCGCGAGGCCCGTCGTCTGCATGAGCGCGGCGAAGGGCGTTCCCGTTCGCTGCCGCATCCGCGCGGACTCGTGCTCGAGCCCACGCGCGAGCTGGCCAACCAGGTCGATGAGGTCATCCGTTCGCTCGCACGCGCCTATGGCATGGAGACCGCCACCGTGTACGGCGGCGTGAACCAGAACGGCCAGGTCCGGGCTCTGCGGGGAGGCGCCGACATCGTCGTCGCATGCCCCGGGCGGCTCGAGGACCTTCTGCGGCAGCGGCTGCTGTCCCTGGAGTCCGTGGAGATCACCGTGCTCGACGAAGCCGATGAGATGGCGGACATGGGCTTCCTGCCCGCCGTCGAAAGGCTGCTCGAGCAGGTGGAATCCGACGGCCAGCACATGATGTTCTCGGCGACGCTCGACCATGGCGTCGACAGACTCGTGAAGCGCTTCCTGACGGACGCCAAGGTGCATGCCGTGGACTCCGCCGAGTCCCCGGTGGACACCATGACCCACCATGTGTTCCTCGTCACGCAGGGCAACCGGCATGAGGTCATCCGCGAGCTGGCGTCCGGCAAGGGGCGTCGCATCCTCTTCACCCGCACCAAGTTCCAGGCGAAGAACATGGCACGCAAGCTCATCCAGGCGGGGATCCCGGCCGTGGATCTGCAGGGCAATCTGTCGCAGAACCAGCGCGACCGTCATCTGGCGGCCTTCGAGGATGGGCGCGTGAACGTGCTCGTCGCCACCGACGTCGCGGCGCGTGGCCTCGACGTGAGCGACGTCGAGCTCGTCGTGCAGACCGAGCCACCGGCCGACCCCAAGTCCTTCCTGCATCGCTCGGGGCGTACGGCGAGGGCCGGGGAATCCGGGGACGTCGTGACCCTGGTGCTTCCCGAGCAGCGTCGTGACGCCCGACAGCTGCTGCGACGTGCGGGGATTCAGGTCAAACCGGTCGCGGTCACCCCTCAGTCCGAGGAGCTGACCGAGCTGGTGGGCGAGCATGCTCCCGTCGTCGAAGGATGGGATCTGGAGTCCTCCGTGCCGGCGGGTCGCGGGCGTCGCGGCGGTTCGGACCATGACGGCCGCCGATCCGTCGGACGCCGTGACCGCCCGCGTCGGGATCGCGCCCACGGTGGGCGTTCGGATCGTTTCCGCAGGGACGACGGCCACGGCTATGGCCGTCGTGACGGAGGCTACGCCGGTGAAGGCCACGGCGAGACGTCGTCGCAGGAGGGACGTGACGACCGTTCTCGTGACGACCGTCGCCATGACGGCCGCGGTGATGCCCGCCGGGCCGACCGTGGCAATGACCGGGCCTATGGCAACCGCGCCCACGAGGGACGTTCCCGGGAGGGTGGATTCCGCGGTCGGGGTTCCGACGGCGGATACCGTGGAGGCCGCAACGACCATGATGGTGGCGACGAGGGCGGGAGGAACCGCTTCGGTTCCGATGACTCCCGTGGGGGGTTCCGCGGCGGTAGCCAGGGGCGGGACGGTCACTACGGCCGTCGTTCCGGCTCGGATCATGACTCCCGTGACGCCGGATCCGAGTGGTCGGACAGGCGCTCGCATACCGGCAGGCGTGATGCGGGATGGCACAACGAAGGTTCGGACCACGGCGGGCATGCCGACGAGGGACGTGGATCCCACGGCTCGTCATCCCACAAGGGGTTCAGGTCCTCCCGCTCCGGCTCGTCGTCCCGCTCGGGCGGCTACCGCTCGGATTCGCGCCGCTTCAGCAGAGGCAGATAGTCCGCGTAGCCCTCGGCCTCCATGCGATCCTCGGGAACGAAACGCAGCGAGGCCGAGTTCATGCAGTAGCGCAGCCCTCCGCGGTCCCGGGGCCCATCGTCGAAGACATGGCCCAGATGGATGCGTGATTCGGCCGCGCGCACCTCTGTCCGGGGCATCCCGGGCAGAGAGCGGTCCTGTCGCTCGGTGAGCGCCTCCGGGCTGATGGGGCGGGAGAAGGCCGGCCATCCGCATCCGGAGTCGAATTTGTCCGTCGACAGGAACAACGGCGTGCCGCTCACCGCGTCGACGTAGACCCCCGAGCGAAATTCGGCGTCGTAGTCGTTGTCGAAGGGGGGTTCGGTGGCCGCCAGCTGAGTGACGGCGAAGCGACGTGGATCGAGCCTCCAGGCCTGCTCCACCCACTTCTGCCGCTTCGCCACGTCGGCGATGGCGCCCAGGGGGATATGGCAGTACCCTCCCGGATTCTTCTCCAGATAGTCCTGGTGATACCCCTCCGCCGGAGAGAAGTTCCGCAGGCGCTCCACCGCCACGGCGGGATGTCTGCCGGCCAGCTTCTCCAAGCGGCCCAGAGCCTGGTCGAACACGTCCTTCTGGACGTCGTCGACGAAGAACAGGGCGCTGCGGTACTGCCGACCGACGTCGTTGCCCTGCCTGTCGACGCTGAAGGGGTCGATGGCCTCGAGCATCAGCAGGACGATCGTGTGCAGGGACACCCGTGAGGCGTCGAAGTCGACGCGAACCGTCTCCGCCGCGTCGGTGGCTCCTGAGCACACCTGTTCGTAGGAGGGATGGGGGACGGTCGACTGGGCGTAGCCCACCGTGGTGGACGTGACCCCCTCGATGCCGCGCAGATAGGCCTCGATCCCCCAGAAGCATCCTCCGGCCAGGAACGCCGACTGGGTGCCGGCGGCATCGGCCGCCTCGGTTCCGGCGCCGATTCCGCGAGCCTGCGGCCCGTTATCCGTTTTCTCGATCATGGGGCCAGTATGCGCCACGGCCAGAGGCTTGGGAAGAGGCTTCGCCCCGGGAGGAGCGACATGGCGGCCGATGCCGCCGGTGACCCAAGCCGGTATCGTGGAGACGAACGGGAGGATGATGCGTCGATGGGTGATTCGCGGTCGCTTCCCGGTTTCGGTGGGCGGGGTTTCGGCGGGCACGGCTTCGGGGATGAGCCCCGGGACGTCGGGAACGACCGTGGCTTTTTCGAGGGGGATCCTGATGACGGCGTCGTGTACGGGCGTCCTCCTCGCGCCGTGATGGGTGACGTTCGGGCGGATCCGGCTTCCGGTCGGGGACCGGCCCCGGATTCCACCGTTCGCGCGGTCGTGTCCGAGGCGATTCTGCGCCGTGAGGGCGGGCCGGCCTATCTGCGCAGCATCGAGGTGCTGGTCACCCATCGTCTGCGCAATCTTTCCCGGCGCTACGACGCCGACGGCATCCTGGTTCTGGAGGCCACCGTTCGCGTCGCCGACGGCTTCGCCGCCGACTATCGCGTCCGGGCGGACATCGATGAGAACGCCGGCGTCGTCACCGACCATCACTGCACATGTCCCGCCGCCGCCCGGGGACGCGGGATGTGCAAGCATGCCATCGCCCTCGTGCGCGAATACAACGACTCGCCCAGGGGGTTCGCCTTCACGGGTGGGCGTCCTGCCTCAGCCGGCTCCGGCACCTCGGTCTCCCTGCGTGGTCTGCTGCGTGCGGAGACCCAGCGTCGCAGCCGCGAGCAGGAGGACAGGCGGCGTGAGCTGCTGCGGGTCATAGGGTCGGGGGACGGTCCGTCGCCGGATGATGGGTGGACGTCCTCCCCGGTTCGCGTCGGTTCGCGTCGGTTCGCGTCTCCGCCGGCGGTTTCAGCGTCCTCCGGGGGCGCGGCGTCCGGGTCCTCGGAGGACTTCCGCGTGCAGGGAGGAGTGCGTCTGCGCCCCCGCATCGGCTCCACGGTCGGCGGATGGGTGCTTCGTCTACGAGTCGAGGCGTCGAACGGGGCGTCCTACGTGGTACGGGACGTGGCCGATCTTCTGTATGCGATGCGCATGCGCCGCCGCGTCGAGTACGGCCGTCGTCTGGCCTTCGTGCATGAGCCGCGCATGTTCGACGAACGGTCGCGCGGGGTTCTGGCGCTGCTGCAGCGCGGGGAGGCCATCCGACGCGGACTGACGGCGGGATACGCGGCCTCGGCATGGCACGGGGGCCGCGGAGGAGTGGCGCTGTCGGACGAGGAGACCTGCGAGCTGCTCGACCTGTTCGTCGGCTCGGACGTCCCCGTCGACTACGAACCCGCGAACATCGGACCCTCCGGCGTCGTCGCCGTGCCGGTTCTCGACGGCGACCCTGATATGGGGCTGTCCATCGTCCCTGACGACGCGTCCTCGCCGGATGTCGCGTCATCGTCCGTGACGTCCGGGGCCGGCGTGGGCGGACTGGCCGGGAAGGGTCTGCGGATCCGGCATCAACGCTGCATCGAGGAGGTCATCTCCGGGACGGATCGCTCCTTCGTCCTCATGCGCGACGCCGGCTATCTGCCAAGCACGGCCGACTGGCACGCGCGCATCTGCCGATGCTCGCAGCGCTTCATCGAGCGTCGCGCCCTGGTGGACGCCCTCTGTCCCCCGGAGGACGCGGGGGACATGACCGTGGCCGCCGACGACGTGCCCGCCTTCGCAAGGGCCATCCTTCCTTCGCTGGCCCCCCGGCGTGGCGACGAGGCGGGCGTGCGTTCTGAACGGTCGGCGGAAGCCGGGTCGCCCGGTTCGTCAGGGCCATCCCGGGGGCCGGAATCGTCCTCCGATCGGGATGCGGACGCGCCGGTGCTCGTCGTGGACGCCCCCGAGGTCCTTTTCGGGCTGCGTCAGGAGACCTGTCGCATCGAGTTCTATCTCGACAGGGATCGCCGGGGCGTGTCCTGCGACCTCAGGGCCCGCTATGGTGACCGCCGCTTCGAGGTGTTCGACGGGCCGCATCCGGATGACGGCGTCGTGCGCGACGAGTCCGCCGAGCGGCTCGCCGTCCAGGCGGTGCTGCGCTACTTCCCCCGCCCCGAGGGTCCGGTGGCGCGCATCCCTGAGGACGACGACGAAGCCATCCATGAGCTGGTGTCCCGGGGAGTGTCGGTTCTCCGGCAGGTCGGTGAGGTGTTCTGCACCTCCGCCTTCGACGGGCTCACGCCCCGACGGCATCCGAAGATCCGCCTGGGACTGTCCGTCGCATCGGGGCTTGTCGAGATCTCGCCCATCGCCGACGACGTGGATCCCGAGGACGTTCCCGGCATCCTGAAGGCGATCCGCGAGCGGCGACGCTATCACCGGCTCCGCGACGGCTCCTTCGTCGCGCTCGCCGACGTCGACGCCTCCTCCCTGGACAAGGCCTCCGCGGACCTTGACCTGCCGCTGCGCGATTTCGAAGCCGGTCCCGTCGATGTCCCGCTGTTCCAGGGCTTCTATCTTGATTCGCAGGCCGAGAAGCGTGATGAAAGCGAGGAGTTCCGCGCGGTCATCGGCGCCCTGAAGGACATCGATCCCGCGACGTATGCGGTTCCCAAGACCTTCTCCGGCGTGCTGCGTCCCTATCAGGCCGAGGGGTTTCGCTGGCTCAACGCCTTGTGGGACAAAGGGTTCGGCGGTGTTCTGGCGGACGAGATGGGGCTGGGCAAAACCGTGCAGCTGCTCGCCCTGCTGGAGGGCCGACGTGACGAGGCCCGGACGATCGGACCCAGCCTCGTCGTCTGTCCCGCCTCCCTCGTCTACAACTGGACGGCCGAGGCCGTACGCTTCGCCCCCGATCTTCGCGTCGCCGCCGTGGCCGGAAGCAAGGTCGAACGTCGGGCGCTGCTGGAGAACCCCGAGGCGAACGACCTGCTCGTCACCTCCTACGATCTGCTCCGCCGGGACGTCGATGACTACAGGGGAATCCCCTTCGCCAGCATGACGCTGGACGAGGCCCAGGCGGTGAAGAACCGCGCGACGAAGGCGGCGCGTGCCGTACGGGCCGTGGATGCGCGACACCGCTTCGCCCTGACCGGAACGCCCATCGAGAACCGCCTCGCCGAGCTCTGGAGCCTGTTCGACGTTCTCGACCCCGGCATGCTGGGCTCGTATGCGCATTTCCGGGAGCGTTTCGACCGTCCGGTGCTTGCCGGCGACGAGGACGCGCAGCGGCGTCTGCAGTCCCTGGTCGGGCCGTTCATTCTCCGACGCCGCAAATCCCAGGTCCTTGACGATCTGCCCGATAAAACGGACACCGTCATCACCGTGCAGCTCGAGGGTGCACAGCGCCGGCTGTACGCCGCGCTCGAACAGAGGCTGCGGACCACCATCCTCCATGACAGGCAGGCCCTGTCGGCCACCGGGAGAATCCGCGTGCTCGCCCAGCTCACGCGGCTGCGCCAGGTGTGCTGCGACCCCCGGCTCGTCGTCGAGGAGGGGTCGATGGAAGCCGTTCGGCGGCCCGTGGGACGGGGGGAAGACGCATCGGGCGCCCTCGCCGGCGAGCAGATGCCGTCGGCGGCGGCCGTGGACCCGGCCTATGGAGATCTCGCATATGCGGGTCGCGAGGGTGCGCATGGGGTGCCCAAGGATGGAGCCGCCGCGGATGGATCCCGTGTCGGCGGGTCATTCGTGCGGATGGGGGGCGATTCCCCAGAGAACCGGACGGAGTCCGCCCCGTCAGCGGAGCCCGCCATCTCAGGCAGGGGTGCCCTGTCGCAGGAGGCCCCAGGCCGTTCCGTCCGGCGTCGCTCGGTCTCCGTCAAGCTCGACGCCATCGACGACCTCGTCTCCTCCTGTCGGGACGAGGATCGCAAGATGCTCATATTCTCGCAGTTCACCAGCTTCCTCGATCTCATCGCCGAACGGCTTCGCGACCAGGGCATCGCCTACGACGTCATCACCGGGTCCACCCCGAAGCGTCGTCGCGTCGAGCTCGTCGACTCCTTCAACGCCGACGACACTCCCGTCTTTCTCATCTCTCTCAAGGCGGGCAACACCGGTCTCAATCTCACCGGTGCCAGCGTCGTGGTCCATGCGGATCCCTGGTGGAACGCCGCCGCCCAGGAGCAGGCCGACGACCGTGCGCATCGGATCGGTCAGAGGCATGTCGTTGACGTGTACCGCATCGTCGCCCGGGACACCATCGAGGAGCGCATCATCCGTCTCCAGCAGGCGAAATCCGACCTCGCCTCGCGCTTCGTGGACCAGGCCTCCTCCGATTCGGCCTCGCCGCTGTCCTCCCTGACGCGCGAGAACCTCCTCGAGCTGTTGGGATAGGTCGGGCCGGGAGGATCGTCCCTGCGGTCCGGGAGGCTCGCGCGCTCGTTGGACGTCATCGCTGACTGCACGTCATGTGCGGGCTGCATCGTCATGTGCGAAAGCGGCGAGGACGCGAATGTGGTGCATTCACAGTGGCGCGAGGCGAGCGTGGCGGGACGCAAACGTGGTGTCCGTGCATGACGCCGTGACGTCCGACTGGCGGAATGGCACCGCGGCGTCGTCCCCGGCGAATTCCCAGACATTCTTCAGTGCCCACCCACGCAGGTCACTGCCGACCCTGCGCGTTCCTCCAGTGCGCCCGACCATTCGGTCGTTATCCTACCGAAAGCCGGGGCGGGTGGACGCCCGTTTCGGATGCGGAAGGAGATGGGGTCGGTGGGAGGAAACCGTCGTTCGCAGTCGGGGTACCGGCCTCGGCACGGACGCATCCGGTTGGACGGCCAGCGCCGATATCGCCGCCGACGCCTGATAAGCGTGATGTCGGCCCTCCTCGTGGTTCTCATCGTCATCGCCGCCGGCATCAGATCCTGCGGATCGGACGATGCATCCTCCTCGACGTCCGGATCTGCGCGAGGTCTTCTGACATCGGTTCTGTCACGGCTAACGAACGCGAAGTCAGGTTCCTCCGTGTCCTCGTCGTCCTCGACCTCCGGGTTCGGCGACGCCGACGACCCCACGGCGAGAACCGTTTCCGCCATACCGGCCTCCGCCGCCGCGACGACGAACCTCACCAGCAGGCTCACGACCTCCCTTGACTCCATCTTCTCCGGCGCGACCTACGCCGTCGACGTCATCGACATGTCCACCGGCGGCACCGTGGTGGGCATCGATACGGACACCATCTACACGTCCGCCAGCACGTACAAGCTGTACGTCGCGTATTCGATGATCTCCGCCGTGGAAAGCGGCGAGAAGACCTGGGAGTCGGAGCTTGACGGCCAGACTCTCCAGTCGTGCTTCGCGACGATGATCGTCAACTCCGACAATGACTGCCCTGTCGCCTGGCTCAAGCAGCAGGGCTTCAGCGCGGTCAACACCGAGGTGCACGACGCCGGCTTTGCCGACACCACCATCGAGGACTACAACATGCGCACGGACGCGGCCGACCTCGCCGACTATCTGACGCGGCTGTACCAGGGCAGCTTCATGGACGCCGATTCGCGGGCCATGCTCATCAAATACATGAAGACCCAGGTGTATCGCTCCGGAATCCCCACGGGAATCGGGTCGAACGGGACGGTGGCGGACAAGGTCGGTTTCCTCGACGACCTTCTGCACGACGCCTCCATCATCTACACGACGAAGGGGGACTATGTGATGGTCATCCTGACGAACGGCTCCTCATGGGCGTCCATAGCCGAGGCCGCGTCGACGATCTACGCGGCGCTGTAGAGCCCGGGTCCAGGCTCCTCACCTGTGCGCGCTCACCTGTGCTCCCTCATTTGCGCAAGTCCTGGCCGGCCGCAGGTCGATCATCGAAGAGGCCAGGCATCTCCGGCGCAAGCCGTGGCCGTCCGCGCTCCCTCAGCGTTCCGGCCACGGTTCCGTCCCCTGATCTTCCGGTACGGCGATTCTTCCGCACGGTAATCTTCGAGCAGGAGGGCGGCGATACAGTGGTCCCCGTCCCTGACGCGGCTCGGCTTCCTGCGTCGGAGGGCGGAGGGGAGAATCGCCATGACCATGGTCATCCGCGGGGACGTCGTCTTCACGCAGAAGCCCGGCTGCTTCACCGCTCTCGAGGACGGCTGCGTCGTCGTCGGCGACGACGGGCGGGTGATGGAGGTGACGCGCTCGCTGCCCGACCTCACCCTTCACGGCCCTTCCGTCCTCGACACAGGCATCGAGACGCCCGCAGCCCCGCACTCGGAGCCAAGTCCGCACTGGAAGCCTGAGCCGCATGTCGTCGACCGCCGCGGCTGCCTCGTCATCCCCTCCTTCGTGGACCTGCACGTTCACGCCGCGCAGTATCCGATGTCCGGTCTGGGCCTCGACGCGGAGCTTCTGCAGTGGCTGCGGAACACCACGTTCCCGACGGAGTCGCGCTTCGCCGACCCCGAGGTGGCCGAGACCTGGTATCGCCGCTTCGTGCGCCGCATGTGGCGGGTGGGGACGCTGCGCTTCAGCGCGTTCGCCACGCTGCACGAGGACTCGACGCTGATGCTTATGAGGCTGTGCCAGGAGGCGGGCCTGCGGCCCGTCATCGGCAAGGTGAACATGGATCGCAACTCCCCCGAGGATCTCTCCGAAGGCACCTCGGACAGTCTCGACGCTACGAGGCGCATCATCAAGATGTCCCGCATCGAGACGCCGGACGTCGGCTACGTCGTCACTCCGCGCTTCGTGCCGGCCACCACCACGAGGCTTATGGAGGGTCTGGGGGAGATCGTGCGCGAGTTCGGGCTTCCCGTGCAGTCCCATCTCGATGAGAACCGCTCCGAGGTGGATTGGGTGCACAGGCTTCACCCCGACATCCCCACCTACGCGGAGGTGTACGACCGTTTCGGTCTCATGCCCGAGGGCCGTACCATCATGGCCCACTGCATCTGGCTGACGGACTCCGAGCGCGAGCTGCTGCGTGGGCGCAGGGTATGGGCGGCGCACTGCCCGCAGTCGAACCTCAACCTCACCAGCGGTCTTATACCCGTGCGGCGCGATCTCGACGCAGGGCTGGGGGTGTGCATCGCCAGCGATGTGGCCGCCGGACACGACCCGTCCATGCCGCGGCAGATCGTCGCGGCCATCGAGACGTCCAAGGCCAAGACCTTCGAGGCCGGGCACGAGAAGGACCGACCGCTGACGCTTTCCGAGGCCTTCTACATGGCGACCAAGCGGCCCGGGGAGTTCTTCGGGGCGATCGGGCGGGGCCGGGTGGGCTCCTTCGAGCCGGGATACGACTTCGACGCGCTCGTCATCCGTGAGGAGGGCGACAATCCGCTGGACCTGTCGCCGGAGGGTCGACTGGCGCGCTTCATCTACGACGGCGATGACCGCGACATCCTCGAGCGTTGGGTGGCGGGCCGGAGGGTTTCGGAGCCCTTCGCGCGGTAGGGGTGCCGCGAATCGTTGGTATTCGTTCCGGGGTTTACTCCGGGGTCCTTCGCCAAATGAGGGGACTGTCTTTTCTCTGATACTGGTGCAGCTCGATGCCGGTGTGGTTCAGATAAGGGTCGCTTTCATGGGCATTGATGTCGTTCATTGGGCAGATGGAATAAGTGCTGGGCGGCCTCTCCGGGAGACCTGAATCCGGCGTCGCGACAAACGTTGGAATTTCGCGGTTTCTTCAGACCGACAATGAGCGAAATGAGGTGTTGACGGCGTTGATCTGCCCAAGGACCGAGGGTGCCTTGGCAGGGGGCCATCTCGGGCCTGGAAGGAGCGCTTTGGGTCGGCGTGGAGCGTGCCACCACGTTCGGAGCGTCCTGCTTCGTTGGTTGTGGTCATCCGGCGCCGTGATGGAGGGGTCTGAGCCACTTCCGACCCTTCCGAGACCGGGATTCACATGATTCATCCACGGGGGATTGAGGATTCCACGGTTCTTGGCCGGTTTCGTCTGGAAGATTTCACGTCATGAGCGCATGTTGCCGTGGTCGGCGTTCGTTGGGCAGGCAGCTCGTGAAAGGCCCTCTCTGTCAAGGTTAAGCTTGGCTCAGAACGGCTCTATTCCGCCATTGTGGGAATTCCGACATTGGTGGTCCCAGGGAAGGGGCGCCCAGAATACAAGCAAACTGCCCAAAGTCCGCTTGAAGCTGCCCAACCAGCCGGGGTGGAGGGCAGCACGGGAGCAAGGGGGACGGGCAGGGGGCGGCTGCGGACCAATGGCCCATGAGAACCCTGTACTTTGTGGACCGTGTCTCAGTCCTCGGCGCCCACCATGGCGGCGGCCTCGGGAAGGGCGGCGTCGAGGGCGTCGAGGACGCGGTTCGCCATGCCCGCGTCCATGAGCAGACCCGCCTTGAACTGGAGGGTCCTCAGGTCGAAGTTCGCGCGCATGGCCCACACGCCGTGGCGGTACAGCGCCGCCATAAGGGCCGTGGATCCCTGCGGATGCGCGGTGACGAGTCCCATGATGACCCCGCGCTGGCGGACCTCCGACAGGAAGCGGTGGCGCGCCTGGATGTCGGCGAGGCGGCGGGTGAACAGGTCGGTGAGGCGCCGGACGTTCTCGCGCGTGGAGTCGCGGGTGGTGATCTGGAGCACCTTCGTGCCCACGTAGCAGCCGAGCTCCGAGCTGCTGAACGACGTGGTCTGCGCGAAGCCGTCGTCCTTGAGCCACTGGCCGGCGCGCTCGTTCATGATGACGGCGCTCATCGGGTAGTAGCCGCCGGACAGCCCCTTGCCGGTGACGATCATGTCGGGTTCGCCGCCGTAGCCGACGGAGCACCACATGGTGCCGCTGCGCATGAGTCCGGTCTGCACCTCGTCGGCGACGTACAGCGCGCCGTACTGGTGCGCGAGCTCGGTGACGGCCCTGAAGTAGCCCTCCCGGGGGATCGGGAATCCGGCGGTCGCGGGCAGGCTTTCGAGCAGCACGCAGGCGGTGTCGCGGCGGCGCAGCACGTCCTCGAGCTGGTTCAGGTCGTCGTAGTCGACCTGGCTGAAGTCGTCGGGGTCGGGGGTGGAGCCGAAGAATGCGGCGAAGTCCTGCGGACCTGCCTGCATGGCGAATCCTGTGGCTCCGTGGAAGCAGCCGTGGACGGTGACGACCCGCCGCCGCCCGGTGGCGTGGCGCGCGAACTTGATGGCGGAGTCGATGGATTCGCCGCCGCCCGTGTTGACGTTGACGTAGCGCATGGAGTCGGGGGAGGCGTCGAGCAGCGCGCGGACGAAGTCCATCTTCACCTGCGAGGGGAAGTAGTGGTTGCCGGCGTCGTAGTGTTCGGAGCCGTCGACGAGTGCCTGGCGCACCTCGGGGTTGCAGTGGCCGAGGTTGAAGACGCCGCCGTTGATATGCATGTTGATGATGGTGCGGCCGGAGGCGAGGTCCTCGAACTCGTAGCCGTGGCGTGGCCCGAGGACGATCTCGAGGCCGTAGTGCCGCAGGAGGTCGACCCGGTAGGGGTTCCATTCCTCGCGGGCCTCGTCGTAGATGCGGTGGACGATCTGCTCGCGGTCGGTGGGGGTGCCTGCGGGGGTGTCTGCGGGGAAGGGGGTGTCTGCCGCTGACTCGGTGGTGGTGCTTTCGTCGGTGGTGGTCGTCGCGGTCGTTCCGATTGTGTTCGATGTCGTGTCGGTCATGTCGTGCTCCTGTTCTTGGGAAGTGTTCATTGGAGTGGTTGGTTGTTGTGGGAGGCCGCCCGTCTCACTGCCTCGTGTGCCTTGTGTGGCCCGTGGTTCCTATGATCCGCTGTTCGTGGCTTCCCGGATCGCGGTCCGTAGCCTCCCGCGTTGCTGTCGGCGCCGGATGGCATGCACGCCGGGAGGGGATCATCGTCCGGACATGTCGAATTCCTTGGTCTCGGGCTCCGGGATTCCGGTGTCTGGGTTCTCGGGGTCCGGATGTGCCATCCCGTTCGATCCCGCCATTCCATCCCCGGTCGTTTCCGCCGGCGCCGGCGTTGGCAGCGGAAGGTTGCGGAAGCGCCGTACGTACTTGCGGGCGAGGACCGCCGTGCCCTTGCCGACGAAGGCGACGAGCTCGGGGCTGATGGACACGCCCTCGTTGGCGCCCGGGTCGGCGTTGCCGCGGTGGTAGAGCAGCGATTCGAACAGTCCGATGCGTCGCAGCATGATGAAGGTCGGGATCTCGCGCTCCTCCTGCGGGTCGAGCGGCCACGCCTCCCGGTACCCCTCGAGCACGGCCGCGAGCACGGCGGGCAGGTCGGGCCGATGCTCCATGAACCCCACGATTCCGGCGATGTCCGTCATGTACCATCCCATGCCGCAGTCGTCGAAGTCGAGCACGGCGACGTCCCCATGGTCGTCCAGAAGGTTCGCGGGGCGCAGGTCGCTATGGATGAGGCCGTATCGGGCGGGGGATGTGCCGTAGGCGTCGAGTCGGCGTCGCATGATCGCCCGGCAGGCCTCGATGGCCTCGATGTCATGGCGGGTGAGCGAGCTGTCGGCGTCCCAGTAGTGGCAGCCGTAGTAGTTGTTCCAGTCCTCGCCGAAGGTGGCTGTCCAGTCCCAGACGATGCGTTGCGAGATCTCCTGCCGGTGCACCGGCGTCCAGACGACGGAGTTGCGCCGCAGCTTGGCCGCGATGATGCCGATCGTTCGATACAGTCGCCGGTCGGCCTCGGGAAGCGTGTCGATGCGGGTTCCGGAGTCGACTCCCGCGTGGGCTCCGGTGTGGGTCTGGATCGTGCGGCTCTGGTCCTTCTTCTCCGCCCTTTCGGGCGCTTCCGTCGGCGCGAGGGTGAATGCGCCTCGCGTTCCGAGCGCGTCATAGAGCATCGCCGCGGCGCGCGTGGCGGGGATGGTCAGCGCGTCGGGGATGCGGGTCAGGTGGCTGAGAATCCCGCCCATGCTTTCCGTGTCGTCCTGCGAGTCGCGGGGAGGCGTGCCTGTGACGAAGCCGAAGCAGACGACGTTGCGCGTGGCGGCGATGTCCGGGCAGTCGACGGACTGCACGCAGTCGCCGTTCCGTCCGGGGAGCGGCTCGGCGAGTCGCAGATCCGTGCCGCGTTTCAGCTCACGGATCCAGGCGAGTTCGACCTCGATCGAGTCGCGTTCCGCGTAGTCGAGACGGTGCACGCGCATGACGATGCGTCGGCGGGATGCGGCTCGGACGTCGGTGGTGCTGGTGATGCTGGTGGTGTCGCGCGAAACGGGGGTGCCGGAGGAGTCGGGGGTACCGGTGCCGTCGGGAGTCGGGAGGATCGGGGTCGAACCGCCGGTTTGCCCGCCGTCCGTTTTTCGGCTGGCTTCGGTCCTCTCGTCCGCACCGGTGCCCGCTTGCCCGGCGTCAGACCGTTCCGTGCCGGCTCGTCCGATGCCGGTCTCTCCGATGTCCACCCGGAAGGTGGCGTTCTCCGTGAGGTTGAGCAGATGCAGGTGGCAGTCGTCGGGATTGAGGCCCCACAGTGGCAGCGCCCGTCGCGCGACGTCCACGAAATGCGTCTCCTGCTCGGCTAGGGACAGGTCGTTGAACCTCTGCTGCGCCGATGAGACCATGCTTGCGCTCCTTCCGCTCGCAATTCGGGCCGCAGTCCCAATCGCGATTCCGGCCACACGTTCCCGTTCCGTTGTGGATCCGTGGCCTTCCGGCCCATATCCCGTCAGGATTCGTGGGCGGTTTCCGCTCATCTGCGTTCGCACATCCCCATGAACCGGGAATTCGATTGCGTACAATCGATTACATCGACTATATCCGTAAGGCGCTGCTGTAAAACGCGTGCGATGTGAACACGGTGTTACGCTCAGTGCTCACGAAGCGAGCGGGAGTCCGACACGGAAGCCCGCAGATGCGAGGGATGACGGATCGAATGGGAGACGGGGGAGGCCGATGACGGGGGCGACGGGCAGGAATTCGCAGGGACGACGGAGCCGCCATGACGCCAACGAAGCCGCCGAAGTCGGCGACACCGGCAACGACGATTCCGGGGTAGCCGGGATGCGCTCGCGGGGCCGGGATGCGCGCCGGGTCGCCGTCCGGGACGAATGGACCCCCGTGGATGACGTCCGTCGGTTGCCTCGGGCCATGTACATCTGCGCCAAGGAGGTCGTCAAGGCCTACACCCCGTTGCTTGAGCCCCTGGATCTGACCTATACGCAGTACCTCACCATGCTGGCGCTGTGGGATGCGTTTGACAGGGCCGTTGACGCTGCGTCGGCGGCGTCGAACCGGGCCGGTGCGACTTCTGGGCCGGACGCCGCGGACGCTATGGGCGGCGAGGGGGCTGCGGAATCCGGACGGTCCGGGCTGTCCTGCCCGTTCTCCGGTGATTCCGCTGATGACGCCACTGGCGAGTCCTCTGCGGAACCAGATGCGGAATCTTCCTCGGAGTGCTCTGAGAAGCCCTCCGTGCAGACCCCCGCGAAGCCCTCCTCGGAACCGTCCGCTGAACCTTTCTCGGAGCCCGCCCTGCTCGCGGGGTCGGCGATGACGCTCCGGCAGCTTGGCGATGTCCTGTACCTGGACTCGGGGACTCTGACGCCGCTGCTGAGGAAGCTTGAGTCCAAGGGGTTCGTCAGCCGCACGCGTTCGACGACCGATGCGCGGACTCTTGACGTGTCCCTGACGGAAGCGGGCCTGCGGCTCCGATCGCGGACGGTGGGGTTCTCCGCCGAGATTCTCGGGTTCGTCGGACTGACCGAGTCGGAGGCGCGTTCGCTGTTCCTCCTGCTGCGCAAGGTGCTCGCGAATCTGTCCCGCCGGTAGAGGGGACGGGCGGACGCGGTGTGCGCGCTCCCGCCCCGTCACCACCTGTCCCGTCCGCGGATGGGGCGGGAGCTCGCGCGTTACCCGCGGGAAACATTCGCGCCATTCGCGCCATCTCGTCTGCGTATACTCCCGAATCAATCGCATGCAATTGAATTCGCCTCTGGGATGACCAGACCGAAGGGTTCCTTCGAGCGGCCGGGACGGATTGACGAACGTGGATGATTCGGCCGTCTGGCGCGCTTGCCGTCGACCGATTCTTCCGTGTGCCGCATCCGACGTGGCGACGTCCCCTCATGTGGTGTCCACGCCCGTTCGGGGGCACCCGGGTCGGGCGGATGCGCATGCGGGCGGAGTCGTGAGAGCCCGGCGTCATGCGAGCTGAAAGGAGTCCCGATGACCTCAGCGGATATGCCATCAACGTCATCACTTCCCGTCTCGGTGTCTTCGACCCCGTCGTCATCGGCATCAGCCACGGCGTCGGCATCGGCATCCGCCTCATCCGCCCCCACCACGGCCCCGGCTCCGCGCTACGTCGCCTCGCCGTACCGCTGGGTGGTGCTCGCGGCGACCATCCCGCTGTTCGCCATCACCCAGATGTACTGGCTGACCTTCTCGACGATCTCCCCGCAGGCCGCCGCCTTCTATCACACGACGCCGCTGGCAATCGCCACCCTGTCCATGAGCTACATGGTGGCGTACATCCTCTTCTCGATGCCGGCCTCCCTGCTGTGCGATCGTCGCGGCATCCGCGCCTGCTTCGCGGTGGCCGCGGCGCTCACCGCCGTCTTCGGCATGCTGCGAGGCGTGCTGTACGCCAGCTTTCCGCTGGTGGTGGTCTGCCAGCTTGGACTCGCCGTCGCCCAGCCCTTCGTCATGAATCCGCTGACCAAGCTCGCCGCCAACTGGTTCCCCGTCGACCAGCGCGCCACGGTCACCGGCATCGGGTCAGTGGCCGGATACGTGGGCATCGCCGTCGCCGCGGCGCTCACGCCAACGATGTACGAGTCGATGGGAATGGGCGGCATGCTGCGTGCCATGGGATGGGTGGCCATCGTCTCCGCATTGCTCGTCATGCTGCTCGTGCGTGAGGAACCCGCCACGCCCGCCGGCCCGCGCGCCGAGCAGGGTCGATTCCGCCTGCGCGATGCGCTCGCTCTGCGCCATAACCGCGACTACGTGCTGCTGCTCGTGTCCGTGATGATCGCGCTCGGCGTGTTCAACGCGCTGCTCACGGCCATCGCCGACATGTTCGTCTCGCGCGGGATCACGACCGACCAGTCCGGCATGGTGGGCACGGCCATCATCCTCGCCGGAATCGTCGGCGGCGTGGTGCTGCCCCTGGCCAGCGATCGTACGGGCCGACGGCATGTGTTCATCGTCGTAGCCATGCTGCTGGCGATCGTGGCGCTCGCGGGCCTGTCATACCTGTCCTCGTATCCGGCGCTGATCGCGTGCGGCGGGGTGGCGGGGCTGTTCATCATGGGGGTGGGGCCGCTGGTGTTCGAATACGGCACCGAGGTCGCCTACCCGGTGCCCGAGGCCACCTCGTACGGTCTGCTCATGCTGTCCGGCCAGGTGTCGGGGATCGTGTTCATCCTGCTCATGTACGGGCTGCAGCTGCCGGACAAGTCGATGGTCATCCCGCTGAGCGTCATGATGGCGCTGATGGTGGTGGCTGCCGCATGTTCGGCGAAGGTGCGCGAGTCGGCTCTGGTGCGTGGCAATGCAGGGGCGGACGAGAACTGAGTTTTTCTCGTTTCCCTTGGTGCTCGCTCCGTTCGAGGTTTCATCCCTCGTGTTGCTGCTCGTGTTCTTTCGTCTTCCTCGACCGTCTCGCGCTCGCGCAGGGGTTTCCGCCGTCGTGCTTTGTGAAGTCGAATCATCGTTCATTCGTTTTCTGCTCCGCTCTCGTCCGATTTCATCGTTTTTCTCCTTTTCCCTTCCCGCTTCGCTGTGCTGTGGTTTGTTTTCACCGCTCTGCTGTGACCGGCTGGGCGGTGGTTTTGCTTCTTGGGCAGTTCGAACGTGTCCTGGGCGGGTCTTCCCCGAGACGGAGTCGGCGGGACATCAGGAATGCTTGGAATTCCAAGGTTTTCTCAACGGGATTTCCGGCTTAATGAACTTATCTGCCCAGCAATCTGCCCAATGAACGGGACCATGAGGATCATGACGGCCTTCCCGACCGATTCGCGCTGCTGAGCCGGGCGCTTGCCCGCCGGCGGAAACGTCTGGACGTGCTTTCAGTGGTAGCGAGCATGGACTCGAGGCATGAGAAACCTATCCATGAGAAACCTATCCATGAGAATCCTTGTAGCCACGTTCGTTGGGCATTTCCGCGTTCGATGACTGATTGTGGGAGTCGTTGAGGATGCCCAGAACGGCGGCATTCCGCGGGTGAATACCCGGAGATGGTCCGTGTCTTTTTGGAAAGCCGCCCAGACCATGAATCGGGTGCCCAATAAGGATTTCCGCGTGCCCAGGGAATGCAGTCTGCCGTGAATGGGTGACCCTTGATGGCACGTCCTTAATTCTCTATGCCGTCCTGGTCCGCCGTGCATGTGAAGGCCGTCGTCCACGGTCCTTGGCGGGGGCGACAGGCGCGGCAACCTGCCGACGCCGGCGGCGCATCGTCCAGGGTGGCCTTGGCGGGGGTGAGGTACCATCGCTCGGCGCGCATCGGAAGGGCGGCTTCCTGGGGATTCGTGATCGTCGTCGAATGCGTTCTGCGTCTCGTTCTTCCGAAGCTTCCATGGTGCGTTGTCCCGGGTGTCCCAGACCGCTGCGACTGCGCTGCGGCCGCGCTGCCTCCATGCTGCCATCGGGGCTTTATCTGTGTCGCTTCTGGCGCGGATCCGCCACAGGACCGCAATACCGCGGAATTCCGCAGGCGGCGGAAGGCGGGATGTCTCGTATCCTTCGCGATTCCGGGATGTACATTAGACATTGTTGGGGGAGTCATAGGGGTGTCGTTCCTTCTCTCGGCGTCTCAGGAAAGGGCACTGGACGGATGATGGGCAAGCAGACCAGGGGAATCGGAGGTTCAGGACGGGCTTGCGGTCCGATTCCGGCCGTGGTCATCGGCATCGTCTGCGCTGCCACTCTGGTCGTGACGACGGCCATCACGGCGGTGTTCTATGTTCGTGCGCTCCGTGACGAGAACCTCGCCTATCAGGAATCGATTTCGGAGAAACTCAAGGCGGATGATGCTCTGACGGCCTCCATCCAGGAGGCCCGCTCCGCGGTGCAGACGTATAGTGCGGACGATCTGCAGGATCCGACGAGCTACACCACGCTCACGGCCTCCATCACCTCCGCGGGGGAGACGTCGACGACGATCATGCGTGATGGGACCGCAGACGGTGGAACAAGCTCCTGGCTGCTGTGGAGGTCGAAGGCCGTGCGGTCAGCGGTGACGGCAGAGACGAAGCGGGCGACGAGGCAGGCGGCGGAACTCAAGAAGTCCGTTCAGGCGGTGAAGGAATCGAAACGGGCGAAGGACGAGGCCATTGCACGGGCGAAGGCGGAGGCGGCAAGACGACTTGCCCAGGCCAAGTCCTCCCTGAAGACCGCTTTGTCGACGGCCCGGGGCATGTACGAGGCCTCCGCGAAGGCTGTGGCTGATGACTCCACGAGGCAGTCGCTCAAGGCCGTGATCGATGCCGCGCAGCAGGTGTACGACGGCTCCAAGTCCACTGATTCCGCCACATATCAACCGTACGTCTCGCGGCTGCAGTCCGCGGCGAAAACGGTCGGGGATTCCGAAGCGACTCACCAGCTCGCCATCATCTCGCAGGACATGACACTGCAGACGCTCATCGCGGATGGACGGGTCGATCTGTCGCAGTATTCGGATCTCAGTCTCGACGTGAGCATCGCCAATCAGCGCGTGTACGTGAAGAGCAACGGCATGGTCATCTACGAGATGATCGCCTCGACGGGGCTGTACGGTCCGACGCCGACGGGGGACTACACGATCAACGGGTATCGCGGCTATGAGTTCCACGACACCGAAGGCTGGGGCGGACGGTATTGGGTCGGGTTCATCAAGGCCACGTACCTGTTCCATTCGGTGCCGATCGACGAGAACGGCAACTACGTGGCCTCCGAGGCCGCGAAGCTCGGCCAGCCCGCATCACATGGCTGCGTGCGCCTCAGTCTGACGAACGCCAAGTGGCTGTATGAGTACATCCCGACCGGCACGCCAGTGCATGTGGCGTAGGAGTTGATTCACCGGAACCATATCGCATATGGCCGGTATTCGCCGTGATCAACCGGGGCCCATGGTCATCCTGGGAGTCGCCATTGCCCTTGATCCTCGACATGAGCGTGGGTGCCGGTGGCTACTCCTCGCCGATGTCCTCGTTCCAGAGAGCGTCGTGACCGGCGATCCATGTCGACATCGTCCGGATGAGCTCAGGGTCGTTCAGCGTCACCACTTCGGTCCCGTGCTCGGCGGTCCAACGCTGACCTCCGTCGAAGTTCACGTCATCGCCGATGACGACCCGTCCGATGTGGAACTGGCGGACCAATCCGGAGCAGTACCAGCAGGGGGACAGCGTCGTCGCCAGCGTGGCGTGCCGGTAGCTGCGCTGGCGACCGGCGTCGAGGAAGGCGCTCGTCTCGCCATGCAGGGCCGGGTTGTCTCCTTGGACGCGCTGGTTGCGCCCCTTGCCGAGCAGATGGCCTTCGGCGTCGAACAGGGCGGCGCCGATGGGGATCCCTCCCTCGGCGAGTCCCTTGAGCGCCTCCTCCTTCGCGACGGCGAGCCTCTCGGCGTCCGTCGCATAGACCTTGTCGCCGTATGTGGATGCGGACATGTCAGTCTCCAATCCCTGATGCTGTTTCGTACTGCCTTGTACTACATGGTGTTGCTCGGTGATGCCCGCTCCTTGAGCTCCGCCTTGTCGCATTGCGGCTTCCGTCAATCGGCGTCGAGCGTCGGAAGCCATCGCAGATGATCTCTCCTGTCGGCTCTGTCGGCGGCGTTCACGGAGATTTCCGCCCTAGTCTTTCGCGTCCATGGAGTCCATATCCGCCGGAGTCTCGACCTTCCTGCCGAGAGGATCACCGAGCTGGGGCTTGAAGACCTGGAAGAAGATGACATACAGCACGGCTGCCAGAAGGAACCCGATTTCGGGGGTCAGATCGCCGACGGCCGACGTGGCCTTCGGAACGAGTCCGACGAACAGCGTCTGGTTGGAGAACAGCACGACGGAGAAGACCATGGCGATGAGGAAGCTGATGAGGCCGGCGGGATTTCTATAGCGGGCCTTCGCGGGGATGAATTCGGCGATCGACGTGCCGCGCCGGAGCCACCGGTCCGCGAACTCGACCCCGAGCCAGGGGGCGATCCAGTAGGCGATGATCAGAAGGAAATCCTCATAGAGCGACGCGAACCTCCCGTCCAGCACGGCGGCCAGCGCGATGAAGAATCCGAGAACGCCGAAGCTCAGGGCGATGAGGGCCCGACGCATGCGGAAGGAGATCCTCACGCCGGTGGCGAGGAAGGACATCGCGGCCGAGTAGATGTTGAGCGAGTTGGCGGCGATGGCCCCGATGAAGATCGCGATGAGCGTGAGGTCGCGGATGACGGCCGGCATCCCGTCCACGTACGACTTGGTGGGGTTCGCGCCGAAGGCGATCAGTGCGGCGGCCGCGCCGCCGATCATGAGCACGGTGCAGGACACGCAGTTGCCCAGCCCTGCGGCCAGCGCGATCTTCACCCGCGAAGTGGTTCTGGACAGATACCTCGTGTAGTCGGCGGCGTAGGTGGTCCACCCGGCCGTGTAGCCGAACGCGGCGGAGATGGTCAGCGTGAAGCTGGCGAAAAGCGGCATCGTCGAGGTGACGGGCCTGCCAAGATCCGCCCTCGCCAGAAGAGCGATCGTGGCGACGAGGAAGATGATTCCAAGCACGATGCTCGCGTAGCGCTCGAACATCTGGACCAGATCGTGCCCGACGAAGGCCACGGAGACCTCGACCACGACGATGATGATGAGACAGGCCACGCTGTTGAGACCGGTGATGGCGTTCAGGGCGAGGGTGCCCGAGACCGAGTTCGTCGCGAACCAGCCGAGACCCGCCATAGCCGTCTGGAGGAGGGACGGGACGACGTTGCCGCGCAGACCGAATGCCGCACGTCCCAGCACAAGCTGCGAGAGCCCTTCGCGCGGACCCCATGTCGACAGGAGTCCGTGGGCGATGCCTCCGAGGACGTTGCCGATGACGATCGCGATGACGGCCTGTCCGAAGTCGAGTCCGAAATAGGCGACCGCGATCATGCCGACGAAGACCGTGGCGAATTCGAAGTTCGGCGCGCTCCAGGTGAAGAGCAGCTGCCATGGGCTGCCGTGACGGTGTTCGTCGGGAATCGCTTCGATCCCGCCAGGTTCGATGGCTGTGGGGTGGTATCCGGTGCCCGCAGTGCCGGCGGCGTCCAATGTGGCGGCGGTCGCCACTGTGCCGGCGGTGGCTTCGCCGCCTGAGATCCGCGCGTCTGTCATGACGCACAGACTACAACTCCTATGTGTTTGCGGATGAGTTCGCGGGTGCGAAAAAAGGTATATTACACAGAATTTACGTGGCTGACATGCGCGTCGTCTTTGCCGTGAATTCGCGAATATCCGTCAGGGCGGGAACCGAATCATCCCGTACGAATCCCGTTACGCCGTGACGAGCGTGGCTCCGTCCTTTTCGAGCTCCTCGAGGGCGGCCTTGGACGTGGCGGGCGCGACGCCGGCGACGAGGTCGGTGAGGATGCGCACGCGGCGTCCCGATTGGAGGGCGCCGAGCGCGGAGGCGCGTACGCAGTAGTCGGTGGCGATGCCCGCCACGTCCACGTCGGTGACGTGGTAGGCGTCGAGCACCTGCGGGAAGGGACGGCCGGAGTCGTCGGTGCCTTCGAAGATCGAATAGGCGGGGACGTTCTGCCCCTTGCGGATGTGCACGTCGATGAGCGAGGCGTCGAGGCCGGGGTCGTAGTCGGCGCCGGGCGTGCCGGCGATGCAGTGGACGGGCCAGGTGTCGACGTAGTCGGGCCTGTCGGGCGGCAGGGCGATGTGGCCGCCGTTGGTGCTGTCGGCGGTGTGCCAGTCGCGGCTGGCGAAGACCACGTCGTAGTCGTTTTTGTGGGCCTTGAGGTAGGTGGTGATGCCCGCGGCGACCGCGTCGCCGCCGGTCACGCCGAGTGCGCCGCCCTCCGTGAAGTCGTTCTGCACGTCGATGATGAAAAGCGCCCTGATCATGAGACCAGTGTAGGCGGGGGAGCGGGGCGGTTCGGGGTCGGGTCTGTTAATTCGGCGGGATGCTGATTCGACGCCGATACGATTCGTTCGTTGGATGCAGCGCATCCGAAGGTTCATGTTTCCGCGATATTGAGGTCGCACTTATCACGCCGAAAGCGAGCCGATGCGTGCTGACGTTCGGGAATCGGGAAGAGACCGGAGTCGGTCGATGTCGTTTTACTGATTCGAGCCTGGTAATCGATTGCTGATCTCTCCCGGATTGTTCGCAACCCGTGAATCTGCTGTATCCGCTATTCCTTTCTGCCCTCCTCATGCAGCCGCTTCGTCGCTGCAGGGTCATCGCGCACGGCGCTCGCCGGGTATTTGCGCTTCGTCCGTTCGAGCTTGTCGAGGATGATGTCGTCCATGTCCACGCCGAGGCGGTCGGCCATCATGATGCAGTAGGTGAGCACGTCGGCGAGTTCGTCGCGTATTTCCTGCGGTTTGGCAGCCGGATATCCCGCTTCTCCGGAGCTTCCGGGAGTCCACTGGAAGCATTCGAGGAGCTCGCCGGCCTCGATGCTGATGGATTTGGCGAGATTCTCCGGGGTGTGGAATCCGTCCCAGTCGCGTTCGGCGGAGAAGCGTCGGATGGCATCGATGGTGGAGTCGCTGATCATGGTTACGAGGGTAGACCCGGCGTTGAAAAGCCGGCGCGATAATGGGTGTATGGAGCATGGGGTCGGCGAGCCAATCATCATCAGGATGCCGTATGGCGATTATCGGGGCGGCGATTTCGAACGGACGGTCCACGACGGTCTTCTCCGAAGGGGATTCGTTCCCGTGTTCGCGGATACCGCGGATACTGCAGACACCGTGGATTCCACTGAACTCACGGGTGGCGTGGATTCCACGGATGGTGTGGATGTCGAATCCAATGATGAATTCGCCGACGAAGACGAGAGTCCGGACTTCCATCGCGAGAGGAACCACCATGGAGCTGACGACAATGGCGGCCACGATTCCGGATCGGATGTCGTCTCGATTCCGTCTGGTGCGGTCCCGTCTGATGTCGTATCATCGTCCTTGGAACGGATGCTTCTGCGGCTCATCCTCAGGTATCCGACGGTGTACGTCGTCTATCACGGTTCAAGGAACGTTCATTCCGGCAGACCCGAGTACACCGTCTACGTCGGGGAGACCAACGACATCGTCCATCGCACGTTCCAGCATCTGCACGCCGACCCGAACGTCAGGGATGACTGGCGTGATGTCGCCAGAGCCGTGCAGACCCGGCATGACGCCTACAGCCAGTACGTCATAGGTCATCCCAAGTTCAACAAGTCGCTCACGTTGGACGTCGAGAACCGTCTCATGCATTACATGTCCAGCGCGGATTCGGTGAAGCGGCTCAACAACCGGCGGACCAACGCCCAGGGGGATTACTACACCTCCGACGAGTTCGACGCGATCTTCTCGCGCATCTGGCTTGATCTGCACAAGGATGACCCCGAACTGTTTCCCGCCGAGGAGATCATCCAGGATTCGGCCCTGTTCAAGGCCTCGCCCTTCCACAGACTCAGCACCGAACAGCTGGAGGCGGAGGAGGAGATTCTCACGGCCGTCATGCGGTTGATGCGGACGGACTCCTCCGCGTCCGAACCCGATGCATCCGAATTCCAACGGAATGCCTCCTTGCCGAATGTTTCCTTGCCGAACGCCTCGGAGGAATCCACAAGCACAGCAAATAATGAAGCACATAATGACGAAGAAGAGACGCGGTGGCCTGAAGCCCGGTCGGAAGCCAAAGCCGGGGAAGAGAACAAAAGCGAAGCCATGCTCACCCTGTTCGTGGTGCAGGGGGCCGCGGGCACCGGCAAGACGGTTCTGCTGAGTCATCTGTTCTACCGTCTCGTCACCGAACTCGAGGCGAACCGACCGCGGCGCGGAGAATCGGCTCCCGAGGATGCCGAGGACCGTTCCGAGGACAAGGCTTCGGAGAAGCTCGGAGGAGACGCCCTGTCGGCGTTCATCCTCGTCAACCACAACGAGCAGCTGAACGTCTACAACCAGATTGCCCTGAAGCTTGGTCTTCAGAAGAAAAGAGGCGAGGTCGTCCTCAAGCCGACGCCGTTCATCAACCGATTCAGCGAGACCACGGAATCCGGGCGTGCGATACCCGACAAGCCCAAGGGCCGGGCGGACATCGTGCTCATCGACGAGGCGCATCTGCTGCTCACCCAGGGGAACCAGGGATATTCCGGGAGGAACCAGCTGTACGACGTGCTCCGTCGGGCCCGGGTGGTCATCGCCGTCTTCGACCCGATGCAGATTCTCCGGTCGCAGCAGCAGTGGGACCCTCGTGAGCGTCGTCGGCTGTTCCCTGATCTGGGGTCGAGTTCGCGGAACGAACCCGATGGATCATCCATGGAAAGCCGGAATGGGGAGGTCGTGCGACTCGGCGAATTCCAGAATCTCGCTCCACTGGAGGTGTCGGTCAGGCGAATCCGCCTCCATCATCAGTTCCGTATCGCGGCGGGACCGAAGATGATCAGTTGGGTCGACCATCTTGCCGCCGGCGTTTCCATAGACCCGCTTCCCGCGGATCCTGGCGAGCCGGGGGAGAAGGATGGCGAGTGGATTCGCCCGCCCTATGAGGTGAAGGTGTTCGATTCGCCTGTGGAGCTTCGCAAGGCCATTGCGCGGAAGGCCGGTCTGAGACCTGATGGATGGGACGGTCACGGTCTGTCCCGTCTTCTCGCCACCTACGACTGGCCGTATTCGCAGAAACGAACCAATCCCGACGACCCGGAGGGATTGTGGACCGTGAGGATGCATCGTGGACCGGACGGTACATGGCTGATGGGGCCGAAGCCCGTTGCGAGGAACGACGACAACAACGGCGACGGAAGCGTGGATGCCATCGACGGTGTTCCTGATGCCGATGCGACCAATGAGTTCCGCATGCCGTGGAACTATCAGCTGCCGGATACCGATGCGGACAGAAGCCATGGCAGGAATCTCGCGTGGGCGGAGAAGCCGCATACCATCAACGAGGTCGGGTCGATCTTCACCATCCAGGGCTTCGATCTCAACGTGGCCGGGGTGATCATCGGTCCGTCGGTGACGTATCGGGAGGGGAATATCGTCTTCGACCCGGATGCGAGTTGCGACCATCTCGCCGTCGACAAGCGTTCCGATCTGGGATCCTTCGCCAAGGAGAACCTGCGCAACGAGTTCAACGTGCTTCTCAAACGCGGGGTGCATGGACTGTACCTGTTCGCGGTGGACCCGGAGCTGCAGAAGGCGCTGAGGAAGACGGTTTTAGCTTGATTTGCCTATACTCCAACACCGGGGAATCCGGAGTTCGGGGGCTTTCCGGTTGATGTTGTTAAGATGCGAGGCATCGATGTGTCTCCTCGGCATGAGGTCATGAAGAGAGTCGTTCAACCCAAGACCCTCACCACGGCTCTCGCCCGCGGTTCCAGTAGCTGGCGAAGTCCTCGTTGAAGGAGGTCGTCGTCGGGCTGACGGCCAGATGGTCGAAGGCGTGTCCGACGTAGCGGATCCGGTCGTGCTCCGGCCCGTCGGGGCTCACCCGCACGAGGGACAGCCGGTGATGCCCGTGCTCCTCCTGCGACTGGCCGGTGGCCACCTCGTTGGCGGAGACGGTGAAGGTGTCGGCGCCCGGCAGGTCGATGCGGCCCTTGACCTCGATGAGGATCCGGTTGCCCAGGTCGTCGCGCGAATCGATGTCGTACCCCTTGTTGTTGTGCGGCATCTCCGTGGGATGCCGTCCCAGCGCGCGTTCGGCGGCCATCGTCAGGGCCACGGCCCTGCGGTCCACCTCCTCGGTCTGTCGGGCGTGCATCCTGGCCTCCTCGGTCTGCTGCGTTTCGGGATGGAGAACGTGGTCGGGGATGACGAGGGCCATGCCGCGCACCACCGCCGGCCGGGCGTGGATCATGTCCTCCTGCGCCAGCTCCTTCTCGCGATTCTCGAGCCGGGTCTCCAGTGTCTGGGCCATCCTCTTCGCGCCCGTTGGCGTGCGCTTGCCGGGCTTCCTGCCCTGGCGGCGGTCATCGAGCAGACGGTTGTACTGGTCGTACCAGAATCTGATCTCCGCATTCAGCCGGGCCTCGACCTGCATGCGCACCTGCTGGGCGTGCCTGTGCCGCTGGGACTTAAGCGATTCCATCACCGGCCGCGTGCCCGTCTGGTAGGCGAAGCCGCGCAGGGCGTCCATGTCGTTGCGCTTCAGCCACGGCTGCCTGAGCACCGCCGACACCGCGGCGTGCTCCTCGGGGCGCGGGGCCTCGTAGTCGAGATACGGGGGAGCGGGGGAGAAGACCGGTCCCTCTCCCTCCCGGGCCTCGAGATAGTCGAAATGGCGGGATATCGGGCGGTCCTTCACGTCGTCGATGGTCTGCTCGACCGCCATCAGCAGCATGGGTGCGTCGGGCTGGGTGTCCGTGCGGTCCACGAACACCGTGCCGCGGTCCAGAGCCAGACCGAAGCGTTCGATGACGAGGTCGGTCACCGCGCCCAGCAGCGGGGTGCCCAGAGCGATGAGCATGGCGTCCGGGGCGTTCTCGGCGTGGATGCGCTCCGGGTCGAAGGTGACGCGCTCGTAGGCCGCGGCCAGGGGATGATGCCGGTCGATGCGCAGCGCCCGGCGCCTGACCTCCGACGGCACATGCGTGAGCTCCCATCGTCCGGTCTCGCGGCGCCGGGCCGAGCCTCCGAGCCGGTCGAAGGCGGCGAGGAAGAACGCCGAGACGAAGCCGGGCTGCAGCTTGCGCTCGCGGTTCCTCTCCATCATCCGGCGCACCTCGTCCACGTCGAGACGCGGGTACATCTCCGGATGCGCGGAACGTTCGTTCAGCAGGTCGTCGAGGCCGTCCGACACGGAGCTGTCGATCGTTTTTTCAAGCTGGGCCTGCACGTCGGGGCGGTCGCCGTAGCGGATGGCCTGCACCATGAGGTCCTTCAGCGGCTTGCCGTGGAAGGCCTTGCCGTCGCCCAGCACGTTGAACAGGTTGCCGCGGTACGCCCTGCCGATGGTCTCGATCTTGTCGAGCAGACGGCGGTACACGTCGCCCTCACGGGTGCCGCGCGCCACCATGTTCCACAGGAAGCACACGCGCTTCTGCCCGATGCGGTGGATGCGGCCGAAGCGCTGCTCGATGCGGTTCGGGTTCCACGGCAGGTCGTAGTTGACCATGAGGTCGGCGCGCTGCAGGTTCAGGCCCTCGCCGGCCGCGTCCGTGGCCACGAGGATGCGTGCCGACGGGTCGTTGGAGAAGCGCTCCTGCCGGGCCCTGCGCTCGTCGCGGGACAACCCGCCGTGAATCGTCACCACCGACTCCCGGCGACCGGTGAGCGAGGCGATGCGGTGCTCGAGATAGGTGAGGGTGTCCCGGTGCTCGGTGAACACGATCATCTTGTGCGGCAGGGGGGAGGTGCCGGTGTCCAGCACCTGCTTCTGCACGATGGCGCTCAGCTCGCTCCATTTGGCGTCCGCGCCGGAATTGCGGACCTGACTGGCCTCCTCGACGAGCCTGCCCAGCAGCTCGATTTCGGCGGCGAGCTCCTGGCGGCTTTTCGCCGCGGTGGCCGAATCCACCACCTGGTCGACGTCGTTCTCGAGGCTCTGCTGCTCGCCTTCGGGCGTCTCGTCCCACACGTCGTCGAAGCTCGTGTCGTCGACGGAGGGCAGCGACTTCTGCTGGTCGCCGAGAAGCTCCTCCACCGTGCCCTCGTTCGCGTCGATGCGGCGCAGCAGATCCGTCAGCCTGTCGCGGCGGCGCTCCAGGGACCGCAGGATGGCCTCCGGGCTGGACGCCAGTCGCCTCTGCAGCACGGTGAGGGCGAAGCCGATGCTGTTGCGCCATGAGCTCGTCGTTGCGGGCGATCTGGTCCATGCGGCAGATGAGGCGGGCGT
>NZ_CAUTOG010000009.1:0-44102 GCF_963540075.1 uncultured Bifidobacterium sp. | reverse complement strand
GACACATGAGGAGACGCGGTCGGATACGCCGCGCGAATAGGTACGAAAGCTGCCGGACGCCGGATCAGCATGTGGGCTAGGGAAGACAAAAAACAGAACAACGAAGGAGGAACCCTTGGAGGGTCCCGAAATCAAGGCCGCTGAGGCGGTCATAGACAATGGCTCGTTCGGCAGGCGCACGCTGCGCTTCGAGACGGGCAGACTGGCACAGCAGGCGGACGGCGCCGTTGCCGCCTACCTCGACGATGATTCCATGGTGCTGTCCACCACGACCGCTGGATCGAGCCCGAAGGAGAACTACGACTTCTTTCCCCTCACCGTCGACGTCGAGGAGAAGATGTACGCCGCGGGACGGATCCCCGGATCCTTCTTCCGTCGCGAGGGACGCCCCTCGAACGACGCGATTCTGGCCTGCCGCCTCATCGACAGGCCTCTGCGCCCGCTTTTCCCCCACACGCTGCGCAACGAGGTCCAGGTCGTGGAGACGGTGCTCGCCGTCAACCCCGAGGACTCGTATGACATCATCGCGCTGAACGCCGCCTCGGCGTCGACGCTGATCTCCGGACTGCCCTTCGAGGGCCCGGTATCCGGGGTGCGGCTCGCTCTCGTGGACGGTCAGTGGGTGGCCTTCCCCAAGTGGAGCGAGCGTGAGCGTGCGGTGTTCGAGCTCGTCGTGGCCGGGCGCGTCGTCGAGAACGGCGACGTGGCGATCGCCATGATCGAGGCCGGAGCCGGCAGGAACGCCTGGCATCTCATCTATGACGAGGGACAGGCCAAGCCTGACGAGGAGGTCGTCGCCGGTGGCATCGAGGCCGCGAAGCCCTTCATCAAGGTCATCTGCGCGGCCCAGAGCGAGCTCAGGGAGAAGGTCGCAAAGCCGGCCCGCGAGTTCCCGCTCTTCCCCGAGTACACCGACGAGCTGTACTCCCGCATCGATGAGATCGCCCACGCCGATCTCGACGAGGCGCTGTCCATCGCCGAGAAGCTTCCGCGTCAGGCACGCATCCACGAGATCAAGCAGGGCGTGCGCGCGCAGCTTGCCGGCGAGTTCACCGACATGGACGACGCGGAGAAGGACAAGCAGCTCGGCAACGCCTTCAAGGAGCTGCAGCGCCAGATCGTTCGCCGCCGCATCCTCACCGAGGACTTCCGCATCGACGGCCGCGGCCTGCGCGACATCCGCACGCTGTCGGCTGAGGTCGACGTCGTGCCGCGCGTGCACGGGTCGGCTCTGTTCCAGCGCGGCGAGACCCAGGTGCTGGGCGTCTCCACGCTGAACATGCTCAAGATGGAGCAGACCGTCGACGCCCTGTCGGGCCCGCAGACCAGGCGCTACATGCACAACTACGAGATGCCGCCGTATTCGACCGGTGAGACCGGGCGGGTCGGCTCTCCGAAGCGCCGTGAGATCGGCCACGGGGCCCTCGCCGAGAAGGCGCTCGTTCCCGTGCTGCCAGGTCGCGAGGAGTTCCCCTACGCCATCCGCCAGGTCTCCGAGGCGATCGGGTCCAACGGCTCGACGTCGATGGGCTCCGTCTGCGCCTCCACGCTGTCCCTGCTGGCGGCGGGCGTCCCGCTGAAGGCGCCGGTCGCGGGCATCGCCATGGGCCTCGTGTCCGGCGACGTCGACGGCCAGCACGTCTTCAAGACGCTCACCGACATCCTCGGGGCCGAGGACGCCTTCGGCGACATGGACTTCAAGGTCGCCGGCACCTCCGAGTTCATCACCGCCCTGCAGCTCGACACCAAGCTCGACGGCATCCCCGCCGACATCCTCGCCGCCGCCCTGCAGCAGGCCAAGGACGCCCGGACCACCATCCTCGACGTCATCACCGAATGCATCGACGGACCGGCCGAGATGAGCCCCTACGCACCCCGCATCATCACCACCTCGGTTCCCGTCGAGAAGATCGGCGAGATCATCGGGCCCAAGGGCAAGATGATCAACCAGATCCAGGAGGAGACCGGCGCCGACATCACCATCGAGGACGACGGCACCATCTTCATCTCCTCCGAAGGCGGCGAGGCCGCCGAGAAGGCGAAGGGCATCATCGACTCCATCGCCAACCCGCATGTCATCGAGGCGGGCGAGACGTACAACGGCAAGGTCGTGAAGATCACGAGCTTCGGCGCCTTCGTCAACCTCACCCCCGGCACCGACGGCCTGCTGCACATCTCCCAGGTGCGCAACCTCGCCGGCGGCGACCGCATCGACTCGGTCGAGGACGTGCTCAAGGACGGCGACTCCGTGCAGGTCGTCGTACAGAGCGTGGACGACCGGGGCAAGATTTCCCTGGCCATCCCCGGATACGAGGACCAGGTGCAGGCTCCACACGGAGGCCGTGACCGTGACGACCGTGACGACCGTGGACGCGACGCTCGCAGGGGCCGCCGTGACGACCGCGGCGAGGATCGCCCGAGCCGCGGCAGGTCGGATCGGGACCGTGGGTATGACGAGGACCGTCCGCGTCGTCGTCCGTCCCGTGACGACCGTGACGCCCGCTACGACGACTCCGAGGACCGCGGCGAGCGTTCCGATCGGGACCGTGGGTATGACGAGGACCGTCCGCGTCGTCGTCCGTCCCGTGACGACCGCGAGGGCCGTGACGATCGTCATGACGATCGCCGGGACGATAGAGGTGGACGCCGTGGAGGATATGGCCGTCGTGACGACCGCAACCCCCGCTACGCCGCCGACGAGAACTACGACGAGTATCGCGCGGACCGCGAGGAGCGTTCGGAGCGTCCGCGCCGCCGCGTGCGTCGCGACTTCGATCCCTTCGAGGACTAGCCGGATCGACCGTCCGCTTTCCTGATTCCTGCTCGCAGGTGAGGGAACGGACGGGGGATTGAGCGCGGGGGCCCCGCGATCCATCAGGATCGCGAGGCCCCCGTCGTCGCAGGCATGCGGCCGCGATCGGCGGGAGGTATGGTTCAATGAAGACGAAGGGCGGCCGTTCTACTGGCGCGGTGCTCCCGGGTGTTCCCGCGGACTGAGACAGGCAAGGGGAAGCAGACATTATGGGATACGTCATCGTCATTATCGTTCTCGTCGTGATCGTGGTGCTGTGGGGCGTCGCGGCCTACAACTCGCTGGTGACGCTGCGCAACCGGGTGGGCAACGGCTGGGCCCAGATCGACGTGCAGCTCAAACAGCGGGCGGACCTCATCCCCAATCTCGTCGAAACCGTCAAAGGCTATGCGGGCCACGAATCGACGGTGCTCACCGAGGTGACGCGCGCCCGCGCCGGGGCCGTCGCCGCCGCAGGCGACCCCAACGCCACGGCTGCCCAGCGGGCGTCGGCGGAAGGCGCCCTGTCCCGTGCGCTCGTGGACCTCCGGGCCACGGCCGAGGCCTATCCGGATCTCAAGGCCAACCAGAACTTCCTTGACCTGCAGAACCAGCTGTCGGCCATCGAGCAGAAGATCGCCTACGCGCGGCAGTTCTACAACGACGTCGTTCTCAAGCTCAATACGGCGATCGAGAAGTTCCCCACGACCATCGTCGCCGGGATGTTCCACTTCGCGCATGCCGAGTACTTCCAGGCGGACGGGGGCGCGCGCCAGGCGCCGCAGGTGAGGTTCTAGAAGGCTTCGGGTTCCGAGCCGGGTGATTCTGAGGAGCGCGGCAGGAGTTCGGTCGAACCCCGGCCCGCTACCGGACGAAGGGAGGGCGTCCGGACTCCGCCGGAATCCCGTGGGGAAGGCCTGCCGTGGCGAGTCCATCACCTCGTCCTCGTCATATGGCCGGCGAGGGGCAAGGACGGGTCGTGGCGGAGACGTCGGGCGGGGATGCAATCGGACAGGGATGCATGGGAATGCAGGAACGGAGGCCGGGTCATGTCGCGGAAGAGGATTCTCGCCAGGACGGCACTATCGCTGCTCGCCGCCGTCGTGGTGGCCGTCGTCATCGCCGTCATGTCGCTGGGGTCGTCGGCATCCGCCGATCTCAGCTACCGGTCGCTCGGCTACGACGTCACGATCCTGGCCAACGGCGACATGAGGATCGTCCAGACCATCGACGTGCATCTCGCCGACCGTGATTCGCCCTGGCGGCAGCTGTACCAGGACTACACGCTGAAATCCTCGAACCTCACCTCCATCAGCGACGTGTCGGTCACCGACCTGAGCACGGGCAGGACGTTCACGAAGCTTGACGCCCCCCGCACGCCGGACCAGGTCTCCTCCTCCGAATGGGAGGGCTCCTACGCGAACCACTGGTATCTCGCCGACGTGACGAACGGATCCGATTCGATGGAGCCGTACGACTCCTCGACCTCCGTGACCTCGCAGCGCACGGTGGAGATCGGATGGAACATTCCCGCCACCGACTCCGCCGACAGCATGCGCTTCCGCGTCGCGATGACCTTCCATGGCGTGGCCACGGCCTACAGCGATGTGACCGCCCTCCAATGGGAGCCCTTCGGCGCGTCGAACCAGGTGCCCATCGGCACGGTCACGGGCGTCGTGCGTTTCCCGGACGGGGTCACCGCGGCGAACTCCTGGGCGTGGCTGCACGTCACGGGCACGTCGACGACGTCCCGGGACTCCGACGGCACGCTGCGCTTCACCGCCGCCGACGTGCGCACGGGCCAGTATCTCGACCTGGTCGCCATGATGGACGGGGACGCCACGTCCGGGGTGGTGCGGCGAAGCGATTCGGCGGCGAAGGGCCGCATCATCGCCGATGAAAACCGTCAGGAGACGCAATGGCGGCAGCAGCGGCATGAGGCGGCCGTCCGCACGGTGGTCGCATGGGTGGTGATCGCCGTCCTGGGAATCGCGTTCCTCGTTCTGGGAGTCATCGGGTCCGTGAGGTCGAACAGGCTCGCGCGCTACCGTGGCGACATCGAGTACCGGCGTGACCCGCCGGATATGAGCCCGGCCTCCGCCGCCGCGCTGCTGTCCCTCGTCGGGGATGCCTCCTCCGGCTCGTCGCTGACGACGCGGCAGATGAGCGCGACTGTTCTGTCCCTCGTCTCCAAGGGCGCCATCGCGGTGTATCCAGGTTCTGCCGCCCTCTACCAGGGCATGGACCTGGCCCGGGCCTCCGCCGCCTCCGTGGCGGCCGCCCTGCATTCCGACGCGGCCTCGCGTTCGTCGATGGCCTCGACGAGCACCGTCGCCATCCTGCCGGTCTGCATGACGGACCGGGATTCCCTGCATCTGAGCCCGTCGGAGGATGCGGCCCTGTCTCTGCTCGAGACGGCCGCCCAGCGCCTGGGGACCTCGGCGTTCGGACTGGACTCCCTGCGAACCGCCTTTGCCGGATGGAGCGGCGGCGCGTCTGTCCAGAACCGCTTCACGACGGCCGCGGCCAACGAGTTCGCGATGCTCGGAGTCATCCGTCATGACGGGGTCATGGCCTCCGTCTTTGGGTCCCTGGCCTTCCTCGATGCGGCGGCCGCTCTGGCCTTCGCCTCCTATCAGGGGTCCTTGGCTCTGCTGTTCGCCGTGGGGCTGCCCGTGCTGGCCGGTGCGCTGGCCGTGCTGTCGACGAAACGCTCCCGCGTGCTCACCGACGAGGAAGGACAGCGTCTGGCTGGCCAGGTCGTGGGCCTTCGGCGCTATCTGACGGATTTCAGCGACTTCTCGGACCGTGGGGTCGCCGACATCGTCCTGTGGAACCGCTATCTCGTCTACGCCGCGGCCTTCGGCATCAGCGACGTGGCGATCCGACAGCTGGCGAAGGCCTATCCGCAGCTGTCCGATCCCCAGTGGCTGGACGCCAACGCCACCGGGTCCCTCATCTACTGGTCGTATCGCCCCTGGGTCATCGGCCCCTCTCTGGCCGGAGGAATGACGGGATCCCTCCCTCCCGATCCGGCGGGCGCCTTCCGCGGCGGATTCGGCGACATCGGCGCTCAGCTGAATTCCAGCTTCTCCCAGCTGCGCTCCACGATCATCGCCGCCTCCGCGCCGAGCGGCCCCAGTGGCGGCTCCTTCTCCGGCGGCGGTTTCGGCGGCTCCTCGGGTGGCTCCGGCGGCGGCTCCTTCGGCGGTCGCTGAATCCGGGCGTAGGATCCGGCGGGGTCCGGGACCGGCCGCTCGCGTCCCAGGCGAAACGGTTGGGGCTAGAGTTGGCCTCAGTGGTATTCCGCCGCGTCCGCATCGACGGGCGCATCATTATCCGTGGTCCTGCGGGCGGATGCCGTGCGGGTCGCCCAGGCCATCGTGGCCCTTCGCATTCCGCCCCCGGCTTCCGTCCGCGGGGCCGTCGCACGAAGGAGAGTCATGCTTCACCGCCATATCGGACCCTACGACACCACCGCCATCGGTCTGGGCGAGATGCCCTTGACCATTGAGAACAACCTCGGCGAAGACAAGGGCGTGGAGACGATTCACGCCGCTCTTGACGCCGGATGCCGCCACATCGACACCGCATGGGCCTACTACTGCTCGGGCGGCGAGGAGCAGACGGGTGAGAAGCTCGTCCGCCGCGCCCTCGACGACTGGAAGGGCCCCCGCGAGGAGGTGCTCGTCGCCACCAAGGTCGGGCACTATCGCAACTTCACCGACGGGCGCCCCACCTGGGACGTCGACGGCCGCCCCGAAAGCCTTATTCGTCATGCCAAGGAGTCCGCGCTCGCCCTGGGCGTCGACGCCATCGATCTGCTGTACTTCCATCGCCCCGATCCGAAGGTTCCCTACGCCGAATCCATCGAAGCCATCCGCCAGCTCGTCGACGAGGGCGTGGCGCGGACCGCCGGCGTGTCCAACGCCTCGGTGGAGCAGATTGACATCGCCCATGACGTCCTGGGTGACAGGCTCGTGGCGGTGCAGAACCAGTTCTCCCCGATCTGGAGACAGACCCGCGACACCCTGGAGCATGCCCGACGCATGGGCCTGGCCTTCGTGTGCTGGAGCCCTCTGGGGGGCTACCGCAAGCCGAAGAAGGAGTCGCTTTTCGACCCCTTCCGGGACCTGGCCGCCCGCCATGGCGTGAGCTACCAGCAGGTCGTGCTCGCCTGGGAGCTCGCGCAGGGCGATCACGTGTTCGTCATCCCGGGAGCGCACCGGCCGGCCACCATCCTCGACAGCCTGAAGGCGGGCGATCTGCGTCTGGGCGCCGAGGAGCTCTCCGCGCTCGGCTGAGGCGCGGAGCCGGCGACGCGTACGATGGGGCCCATGAGCGCACCAGCGGAGGGACGCGATGAGGACGGGATCATCGACAGCAGCCCCATATCCCCGGTCGACGAATGGGGCAACCCCATTCCCGTGACCTTTCCCATCGCCCTGTCGGCGGAGGTGCGCGTCGTCTACACCACGCGCCTCGGAGGAGTGAGCGACGGCGATTACGCGGACTGCAACCTCGGCGCGCATGGCGGAGAGGACGTGATGAAGGTCACGGCCAACCGCATGGCCCTCTCCCGCACGATCGGGGCGCCCATCACGCTTGTCAGCCAGGTGCATTCGGCCGTTGCGGTGGACGTCGACGCCAGCCGTTCGCGGGAGTCGGACTTCGGATGCGACCTCGTCGACGACGGCGGGAGCGTGATTCGTGCCGACGGGCTGGTCTCCTCGACCGTCAGATCGGCCCTGGGAGTCTTCGCCGCCGATTGCATGCCGGTGATGCTGTGCGACGCCGAGGCCGGGGTTATCGCCGCCGCCCACTGCGGACGCAGGGGCCTGATGCGGGGAATCCTGCGTTCGACGGTGGACCTCATGGTCTCCCGGGGCGCCACGCCGCAGGGCATCGTGGCGACGCTGGGGCCTCGAATCTGCGGGGACTGCTACGAGGTCGGCGGCGTCATCGCGGACGAGTTCGACGCGCGCTTCCCCGGGACCTTCACCGTCACCCGCTTCGGAGGACCTGGCATCGATCTGGCGGCGGCCGCCCTGCAGGAGCTCTCCGCCGCCGGCATCCCCCGCGACAACCTCATCGACTCGCGTCCGCGCGTGGCGGCGGCGACGAAGTACCTGTCGCAGGACGAGGAGCTGGCGAGGCTCTGCCGCGAGGACGGTGAGGGGGATCCCGACCTCTCCGTGCGCATCGCCGCCATACGCCACGGCATGTGCACCCTGGAGAACCCCCTGTGGTACTCGCATCGGCGCGCCTTCCTGGCGGGCAAGGCGCATGAGGGACGCATGCTGGCTCTTATCCTGCGCGAGGTGTGACTCCGGTCTGCATCCGTCAGACGTGGAACGCTCCCGCTTTTCGCCGTGCCTCCGTCGCCTCGGCCGAAACGGAGCCCTCGACGACGGGTCGGCGACGTCCCGATAGAGGGAATTCGGTGCAGAATGACCTGCGCGTCGCGGGGCGTCATCGTCGGCCTCCTACTGTGGAGCGCATGAACGAGAAGACTTCGGGTGAAGGACGCGCCATGGGTTCCCCACCCGCCATTCCGGTGGTTGCGGTCGTTCTGGCGGCCGGGTTCGGCACGCGCTTCGATCCGGACAGCCCCAAGCAGCTCGTGACCCTGAACGGCCGGCCCATCATCTGCTGGAGCATCGAGGCCTTCGAGGCCGATGACAGGGTCACCGACGTCGTCGTCGTGGTGAACCCGCAGGTCCGTCCCGTCGTGGAACGACTGGTGGACGAGTGCGGGTATCCCAAGGTCAGAGCCATCGTGGACGGCGGACCGCGGCGTGCGGACAGCACCATCAGCGCCCTGCGGCTTCTCGAGTCGGCGGGCATACCCGCCGGCGCGAAGCTGCTCATCCATGACGGGGTGCGGCCCTTCGTCTCCACCCGCTGCATCGACGCCTGCGTCGACGCCCTGGATGGGGTCGACGCCGCGACCGTGGCCGTACCCTCCACCGACACCATCCTCGTCACCGACCTCGTCGGCGACCACAGGGTCATCAGCGACGTTCCCGACCGGTCCGGGATGTACCGGGCCCAGACGCCGCAGGCCTTCCGCTTCGGCACGATCCGGCGGGCCTACGTCCTGGCCGCGAACGACCCGGGGTTTGCCCCCACCGACGACACCCGCGTGGTCGTCGACTATCTGCCGGGCCATCGAGTGGCGATCGTGGACGGCGACTCAGACAACATCAAGATCACCACGCGCGATGACATGCCGGAGGCCGAGCGCATCGCCCGGCGGATCGACATGGTGCGGGGGACCTCGTCCTTCACCGAGCATGCCGCGGTCCGGATGGGGAATCCCCTCGCCGCCGCACACCGGGGCGGAGAGCCCGGACGGTCGCCGGTCGGTGGGGCGGTGGGGGAGAGGCGCCTTCCATGAGCCGGATCAGCGTGGTCGTGTCCGGGTTCGACCCCTATGAGGGCGTGAAGGCGAACCCGTCGCTCCAGGTCCCGTGGAGGCTTGCCGCGGAGGGCATCCGATCGGATGACGGACTCGATCTCGACGTCCATGAGGCCGTCCTTCCGGTGAGCTTCTCCGAGGCGTGGCCGGCCCTGTCCTCGGTCGTCACGCGCGTCGATCCCGTCATCGTCATCGCCACGGGGCTTAAGCGTTCGGCCCGGGGAATCGAACTTGAACGATGCGCCACCAATCTCATGGAGTACCGGCACGCCGATGAGGATTCCGGCGGCGTCCGTCGTGAGCCGGTTCGTTCCGACGGCCCCGCCGCCTACTGGACCAGGCTTCCGCTGAGATCCGTTCTGAGGGACTTCTCGCATGACGACATCCCCGCGACCCTGAGCTCCGACGCCGGGACCTGGGTGTGCAACTCCCTGTTCTATCGGCTGCTGGACTGGACTCATTCCCGCGGACGCGTGCTGGCGGGGTTCGTCAGCCTTCCGCCCGTTCCCGCCGGTCCGGATTCGCCAGGGCTGACGGTGGACCGTCAGACCGAAGCCCTGAGGGACGTCGTGAGGATGACCGTGCGGCACTGGCTCGGCACGGGGGAGGACGTCCTCGTCTCCTAGCATGTCCGGGGGTTCCGGTGATCGGGGCCGCGCACCGATGGGGGCATGCCTCGAATCCCCGGGCGTCGGCGGTCACGGCGAGTGCGGCGTCCACGGACGCGTGGAGGCGTCGCGTCATCCCGAGGGCGGCCGTTCCGCGGAGTCCCCGGCATCCGGTGCTCCCCCGCGCGTCGGCGATGATGGGACCATGATGTGTGGGAATACGTGAGATTGGCGGACGCGCCGTTTCCCACGACTCCCATGCGATACAGTGCAATCGGTTATTGGTTGCGGGGTGCCCGGCACCCGCGATGAAAGGACTTAACATGGTGGATCGGTTCCCGATCGTGCTGCGGGGCTATGACAAGGACAAGGTCGATGAGGCTTTCATCTCGGCCCAGGAGACGCTGACCAGGCTGCGCGAGCAGGTGCGTTCCAGCGACGAGGCGATCCTCCAGCTCCAGGCGAAGCTCCAGGAGGAGAAGACCAAGGCCAGCAAGGCGGGCAAGTCCAGCACCTTCGCCTCGCTGGGAGCCAACGCCCAGCAGCTGCTGGCCTCCGCGGAGCAGACCAGCACCGAGCTCATCGAAAGGGCCAAAAGGGACGCCGCCTCCATCCGTCAGGCCGCCAAGGCCCAGGCGCAGACCCTGCTCAACAACGCTCGCCTCGACGCATCCCACATCATCGCGGACGCCAAGACCAACGCGGGGTCCATCATCGCCAGGGCGCAGAGCGAGGCGGATACCGCCACCACGGGCGCGAAGAACGACGCCGCCCAGCTGCGGGCCCAGACCGAGAAGGACGTCGCCGAGCAGCGCGAGACGACGAAGCTCGAGCTGGAGAACGCCCGCCAGGAGCATGCCAAGAAGCTCGCCTCCGAAAGGGCGGCCCAGGAACGCGAGCTGTCGGAGCTCAAGGCCGGAACGGCCAAGTGGGTCGCCGAGCAGCGCGAAACCGCGAGCAGGGAGGTCGCGCAGCTCAAAAGCGAGACCAACGACCAGATCGAGGCCGCGCTCGCCGACGCCAACAAGAAGCTTGCCGACGTGCGCGAGCAGGTGTCCCGCATGATGACCGAGGCGCAGCGCCGGGCGTCCGAGATCACGGATGCCGCGAAGTCCAAGGCGCAGGCGATCAGCGACCAGGCGGAGGTGCATCGCACCACGGTGATCAGCAAGGTGAGCTCCGAGGTCGAGCAGATCCGGGGCGACATCGCCGCCCAGCAGGACGAGGCGACGAAGAAGGTGGACAGGCTTCTGGCCAGCCTTGAGGAGCGTCGTGCGCAGACCAAGAAGGAATGCGACTCCCTGATTGCCAAGGCCGCCGACGTGCGCAAGGCCGCTGACGACTACTCCGCTCAGGTGCGCGGTCAGGCCGATGCCCAGGCGGCGGCGATCCTCGACAAGGCGTCGAAGGACGCGGCGCGGCAGATCGAGGAGCGTCGCGAGGCCGCCAAGTCCGAGCTCGAAGGGCTGGAGGGCCATATCGCGGAACTCCAGCAGCGCGAGGCGATGATCACCCAGCGCGTGAGCGAGCTGCGCAGCATGTTCGTCAAGGCCTTCTCGGGCTTCGACTTCGCCGGGGACTCCGAGGCCTCGCAGGACGGTGCATCCGGTCAGACGCAGGAGGCCGGAGGCGCCGTCCCGAGCCCCGGCGGCGCCTCGATCGAGGAGCAGGACGGCGGCGAGGACCGGGAGTCCGCCGGGGAGATGACGACCGTCATCGCCCCGGGAAGCGTGGTGGATGCCGTTGCCTCTCAGGTCGCGCATTCGGATGATTCGGAAGGGGACTGACATAGTGTCGATCAACGCATTGGACGAGAACCGGCTTGACGCGCTCCGCGCACGATTCGAGGCGGATCCCGCGCGGCGTCTGGCCATGAACGCGGTCACCGTCGCCGGGATCCAGAGCGTGGCCCGCAACTACGACAGGTCGCGCCGGCTGCAGCGGCGCTTCTCCGTCAGCCTTGATGACGGTCAGGCCACCCATCAGGACCGCTCGGGGCGCTGCTGGCTTTTCAGCTCGCTGAACGTGGCGCGTTTCATCGCCCGCAGGACGCTGAAGGTCAAGGAGTTCGAATTCTCCCAGAACTTCGCGATGTACTACGACAAGCTCGAGCGCATCAACTACTTCCTCGGCGACGTGTCCGGTCTGGTCCGCGCCGGCGAGCCCTCCGACTCCCGTCTCATGCAGCATCTGCTGCATGACGTGATGGGCGACGGCGGTCAGTGGACCATGGCTCTCAACGTCTATCGCAAGTACGGGGCCGTTCCCAAGGACCTCTATCCGGAGACCGCCTCCTCCCGGAACACGGGGGAGATGAACGTCCAGCTGCGCCGCCTGCTGCACACCGCCGTGGGCCGCATGTACGCGGATCCGATGCGCATCGACGAGATCGCCGCCTCCACGCTCGAGGCCGGCCATCGGATGCTCACCATCCATCTGGGTGAGCCCCCGGAAAGCTTCGACTGGGAATGGACGGACACTGACGGTGTCTTCCACCGCGACGGGGAGACCACTCCCGTGGAGTTCTGGAATCGATACGTGGACGCCGGGCTTGAGGATTACGTGTGCCTCGTGGACGATCCCCGTCCGGAGCATCCCAAGGGTCGCAAGATCGGCATCGAGCATCTCGGCAATGTGGCCGGTGGAGCGCCGACGGAGTACCTCAACGTGCCCAACGCCTTCATGAAGGACTGCGCCCGACGGATCCTCACGGAGCTGTCGCTTCCCGTCTGGTTCGGAGCCGACTGCCATCCGATGATGGACCGGGAGCAGGGGGCGTGGGCCACCGACCTCTTCGAGTATGGACGGGTGTACGGGGTCGACTTCGATCTCGACAAGGAGGAGCGCGTGCGCTTCGCCGATTCGGCGATGAACCATGCCATGGCCTTCGTCGGCGCGGACGTCGACGACGACGGAACGACCACCCGCCGCTGGCGCGTGGAGAACTCCTGGGGTGATGGCGTCGGCGACAAGGGATACTTCACCATGTCCGACGACTGGTTCACCGAGTACGTCTACGAGATCGCCGTTCCGCGGGACATGCTGCCTGCGGACTACCGGGCGGCGCTTGACGGGCCGGCCATCATGCTGCCGGCCTGGGATCCGATGGGGGCGCTCGCCCGCTGAGGTCTTCCGAGGCCTCGTGTTTCCTGAGGACGCCGCCGGTACGCGGAGAATCCGCACCGGCGGCGTCCTTCATGGGGACCGCGTCGGTTTGGTGGCCGGACCTTCCGCTATGGTGGTGGTTTCGTGCGCCGGCGGCGCGAAGGAGGCGGACGCAGCGATGGTGGAGCTACGGGGACCTGGAAGCTCGCAGGATGCGGGACGGCTGGGAGACAAGGCCGTCTTCCCGGAGACTGTGGACGTGAACATCCGCCAGCTCGACCCCATACCCGCCCCGAGGGCGTTCCTCAGGGAGCTTCCGCTGACGGACGCCATGAGCTCCCTGGTCCTCGGCTCCCGGCAGGCCATCCGCGACATCCTGCACGGCAGGGACGACCGGCTGCTCGTCATCGTCGGCCCCTGCTCCATCCACGATCCCCGGGCGGCCCGTGACTACGCCTCGCGGCTCGCGCCGGTGGCGGCGGAGCTGCGGGACCGCATCCTCGTGGTCATGAGGGTGTACTTCGAGAAGCCTCGGACCACCGTCGGCTGGAAGGGTCTGATCAACGACCCGGACCTCGATGGACGCTTCAACATCCGCAAGGGCATGTGGCTGGCGCGCAAGGTGCTCACTGACGTCCTCGCTCTTGGCTTGCCCGCCGCCACCGAGTGGCTCGACCCCATCACCCCGCAGTATCTGTGCGATCTGATCAGCTGGGGCGCCATCGGCGCGAGGAACACGGAAAGCCAGGTGCACCGGGAGCTCGCCAGCGGGCTGTCCATGCCCGTGGGCTTCAAGAACTCCACGGACGGCTCGGTGAGGACTGCAGCGGACTCCTGCTTCGCCGCCGCCTTCGAGCACCACTTCCTGTCCATCAACCTCGACGGGCGCGTCATCTCCGCCGAGACCAAGGGCAACCCCGACTGCCATGTCGTGCTTCGTGGGTCGAGCCATGGGCCCAACTACGACCGCGTCTCGGTGGCCGAGGCCCTGAAGGAGCTGCGGGAGTCGAGAGCCTCGAGGCCGAGCGAGCGCGGGCTGGTCGTCGACGCCGCCCATGGCAACTGCGGCAAGGACGAGGTGCGCGAGGCCGTCGTCGTCGAAGAGCTCGCCGCCCGCATCGCGCAGGGCGAGCACGGGATCCTCGGCGTCATGATGGAGAGCTTCCTGCTGGGCGGACACCAGAGGCCGGCGCCATTGGACGATCTCGTGTACGGCAGATCCGTCACCGACGCCTGCATCCCCTGGGACCGTACCGAAGGGCTGCTGAGGCTGCTCGCCGGAGCCGTGAGCGTCCGGCGCGCGCTGAAGGACTGATATGGCGGGCTGAATACGGCATCACCTTGAGCCGGGAAGGGGCGAACCGGTTCCGAACACGTCGATGCTCCGGGCGGGACACGGTTCAGGCGCGTCGTTCGCCGTCCGCGGCCCTTGGGTCCGGCCTCCTCGCGTCCGGTCCTATTCTGGGAGGAAACGTAAGGAGAAGGCATGCAGCAGCAGGAGTCCCCATCGACGTCGTCGGGGTCGGACGTCAGGGCGGCGCTGTCCGTCGGCGACGTCCCCCTCAACACGCCCGAGGAGCTCAGGGCGATCCATCAGGCGGTGGCCGAGGGGAAGAACCCCCTGGTGGCCACTGACGTTCCTCGCTGGGAGGACGAGGTCGGCGTCAGCCGCATCATCAACCGTCGCGTGCTTGAGCTCGAACCGCTTCCGACGCCCGCGCAGGTGCTGTCCGACCTGCCTCTGACATCGGTGGCTCAGGAGACCGTGGCATCCTCGAGGGATGAGATCCGTGCCTGCCTGTACGGGCAGGACGACCGTCTGCTGGTCATCGTCGGCCCCTGCTCCGTGCATGATCCGGCTGCCGCGCTCGATTACGCGGAGCGTCTGGCCACGCTGCGCGGGGAGCTCGACGACCGTCTCCTCATCGTCATGCGGGTGTACTTCGAGAAGCCGCGCACGACCATCGGCTGGAAGGGGCTGATCAACGACCCCGACATCGACGGCAGCCATAGAATCGCCAAGGGTCTTCTTCTGGCCAGGAGGGTTCTGCTGGGCGTGGTCGGTCAGGGGCTGCCGGCGGCCACGGAGTTCCTTGAGCCCACCAGCCCGCAGTACCTCGCCGATGCGGTGAGCTGGGGGGCGATCGGAGCCAGGAACACCGAAAGCCAGATCCACCGTCAGCTCGCGAGCGGTCTGTCCATGCCCGTGGGTTTCAAGAACGCCACGGACGGATCCGTCAAGGCCGCCATCAACGGTTGCTACGCCGCGGCCCAGCGTCATGCCTTCTTCGGCATCGACCATCTGGGGCGCGCCTGCTCGGTCCAGACCCTGGGGAACCCCGACTGCCATGTCGTGCTGCGGGGGTCGAGCCACGGCCCCAACTACGACGTCGCCTCCGTTCGGGCGGCTATGGAGGCCATCCACCAGGAGATGCCCGCCGATTCGGCCGCGAGCCACGGTCTGGTCATCGACTGCTCCCACGGGAATGCCGGCAAGGACGAGCATCGTCAGGCCGCCGTCGTGCGTCATGTCGCATCCCGGATCGCCAGCGGGGAGACGGGCATCACGGGGGTGATGATGGAGAGCTTCATCGTCGGCGGCAACCAGAAGGCCGCCCCGTTGAGCCGCCTGACCTATGGACAGTCCATCACCGACCGCTGTCTGTCCTGGCCCGACACCGAGGATCTGCTCAGAACCCTCGCCGACGCGGTCTCGACGCGACGCTGGAGCTGACGGATGACGCCGGCGGCGCGTATGGCGGCGCATGACGGGGAATGACGACGGGGATCACCGACGACACGAGGAACGGAGAGGCGATGACGGGAACGATGGATGAAGGCAGGGACCGGTGCGGAAGGTCGGACGTCCGGGATGCGGCGCGCATCCCCACCGTCGCGGTGATCGGCGCCCTCGAGGAGGAGACGGCTCTCATCGCCGGGCGTCTGCGCCGGGCGTCGACCGCGTCGGGGGCGGGCATCGAGGTCGTCGACGGACTGCTTGACGCCGCATCCGGAGGCCTCGTCCACGTCGCGGTCACGGTGGGGGGAATGGGGCTGGTCAACGCTGCGGCGACGACGCAGCGGCTCATCGACGTCCATCATCCCGATGCGGTCATCTTCTCGGGCATCGCCGGCAACCTCAACCCCGACCTGCATGTCAACGACGTCGTCATCGGTGGTACCGTGCGCTATCTCGACACCGATATGAAGCTCGTGTCGCAGTGGGCGCCGAAGCTGCAGGAGTTCCGTTCCGACGACCGTCTGGTCGCCCTCGCCGACGAGGTCCTCACCTCCCGCGGCATCCCTCACATCACGGGGATCATCGCCTCCGGGAACCGCTTCGTCGACACCGATGAGCTCCGGCGTTCCGCGGTTCTCCAGACCGGCGCGGACGCCGTGGAGATGGAGGGGGCCGCCGTCCTTCACGTCGCGGGGCGCAACCGGGTCCGCGGGCTGGTCATCCGGGCGTTAAGCGACAACGCGGACACGGCGTACGACGAGTTCTCCACCTTCGACGTCTCCCGTTTCGCCGACACGGCCGCCGCCGTGGCCACGGACATCCTTCGCCGGCTGGATCCGACGACGCTCGGGTCCGGACGGTGCGCCGAACGCGCGGTGCAGGGTTAACGGAGGGGAAACTTTCGACGACCCCTTCGATCAGCGGCGGGTGCCCCCGCTAGTCTGGGCTTACAGGGAGGTGTCCGGATGGATTCCACGCTGACGCCCGTCGTCGTCGCCGCGGCGTGCCTGGCCGTCGCGGTTCTGGCCTTCGCCCTCGGCAGAGTGGCGGCGAGGCCCCCGGCCGCGCCCGCGGGATTCGATGGCGTGGACGCGACGACCCCGACCCTGTTCGGTGAGGGCGTCGACGTCGGTGAGGCCGAACGGCATCTCGTCGAGGTGATGCCACTGGCGATGATGCTGGTCGGCGCCACGGGCATCGTGCGATACGTCAGCCCCGCCGCCTCGGCCCTGGGCGTGGCCCAGGGGGGGCGGCTCGTCGCCCCAGAGGTCGAGGACATCCTCGCCAGAGTGGTTTCCGACGGAAGGGTGCGCGAACGGGAGGTCACCGTCACCCGTCGTCCGCGTGCGGACAGGGATTCGGGCCGTGGCGTGCCCGCCGGACAGGGGCCGGCAGGTCGGTCCGCGCATCTGAGCGTCCGGGTGGGGCCTGTCGCCCCGGACCGCTTCGCCGTCTTCATCAAGGACGTGAGCGAGCAGAGGCGCTTCGAATCCATGCGACGGGATTTCGTCACGAACGTCTCCCATGAGCTCAAGACGCCGGCCGGGGCCATCTCGCTGCTCGCGGAGACCATCAGCGACGCCGCGGACGATCCCCAGGCGGTGCGGTACTTCTCGGGACGGGTCTCGACCGAGGCCCGGCGTCTTATCGAGCTGGTGGGGCATCTGATCGACCTTCAGCGCGCGGACATCGCCAACCCGCTGCTGAGCATGGCTCCGGTGCCCGCCCTCGAGATCGTCAGGGATGCCGTCTCGCAGAACATGGTGCAGGCGAAGGCGAAGCACATCGACATCCGGATCTCGCTCGCGGGCCGCTCCGTGGACCTCCTGGCGCCGCGGGAGGGATCCGTCGACGAGGGGTCCGGGCGATGCGCGGTCATGGCGGACCGGGAGGCCATCACGACCGCCGTGAAGAACCTGGTGGAGAACGCCATCCGGTATTCGGAGCAGGGGACGACGGTGGGCGTGGGCATCGTGCGCTCCGAAGCGAGGGTGATGATCCGCGTCGTCGACCAGGGCATAGGGATTCCGGCCGAAGCCCTGGGGCGGATCTTCGAAAGGTTCTACCGGGTCGACCCGGCGCGCTCGCGCGAGACGGGGGGGTCGGGCCTCGGTCTGGCGATCACCAAGCACTGCGTGCAGGAATGCGGCGGCCGCATCAGCGTGTGGTCGCGCGAGGGCGAGGGGTCCACCTTCACCATCGACCTTCCCGCGGCGGAGGGATGCGACGGGTCCGCGGCATCGGGGGCCGGGTCCGCATCCGTCGTCGGTGCGGCGGCCGTGGATTCATCTCAGGCGGACGCTTCCGGCGTCGTCACGTCCACGGGTCCGTCCTCGGAGGGCGCCCAGGGCTGCGCATCCCCCTGCGCGCCACATGCGGGGACCACGGCGTGAGGCGGAACGGGGACGCTTCGGATTCCTCCGGTTCGCGCGTGCGGGAGGGCGGACGCGGGCCGCGGCTACCATGGATGACGGATCCCATGTTCCCGGCCCCGGATCAGGTCGCGCAGAGGGAAAGGCAGACATGACGCGCATTCTCATCGTGGAGGACGAGGAGTCGTACCGCGAGCCGCTGGTGTATCAGCTGACCCGGGAGGGCTATGACGTCTCGGCGGCCGCCACGGGGGAGGAGGGTCTCGACCTGTTCACGCGTGGCGGGATCGATCTGGTGCTGCTCGACCTCATGCTGCCCGGACTGGACGGCACGGCGTTGTGCCGCAGGATCCGCGAGCAGAGCCGTACGCCCATCATCATGCTCACAGCGAAGGGCACGGAGATCGACAAGGTGGTCGGGCTCGAAATCGGCGCCGACGACTACGTCACCAAGCCCTATTCCTTCCGCGAGCTTCTGGCCAGGATCAGGGCGGTGTTGCGTCGCGACTCCATGCGCCAGGACTCCCAGAACCCCTCCGACGACGACATCCCCCTGACCTGCGGCGGCGTCTCCATGCTCGTGGGGCAGCATCAGGTCATGGTCGGCGGCCACACGGTCTTCTTCCCGCTCAAGGAGTTCGAGCTCCTCGAATACCTCCTGCAGAACAAGGGGAGGGTGCTCACCCGCCATCAGCTCATCGACAGGGTCTGGGGTTCGGACTACGTGGGCGACACCAAGACTCTGGATGTCCACGTCAAGCGCGTGCGGGCGAAGATCGAACGCGACCCGTCCCATCCCGATCTCCTCACGACCGTGCGTGGCCTCGGATACAAGGTCGACGATCCCCAGGCCTGATGGCGTGGGCGCCCCCTTCGCCGTGCGCTTCCATCGGGTGATCGTCCTTCGGGTCCCGTCGCGTGATCACTCGCCGCGTCCGCAGGGTGGCGTCCGTCCCGCCGTGTCCGCGACCGGCCCGGCTCCACGGTCCTTCGGCATCGGCAATCCCGGCGGATGACGAGGACGACGACATCAGCAACTGTTCATCTTCCGTTCACCCGTCATGGCGGCCCGCGCCCCGACGCCTTTCTAGGCTGGAACTGTCATGAACCACAGTGTGCCGTGGTGGTGATGCCCGGGGCGGGTCCCCAGGCGGTCCAAGGCACATGGCGCCGCAAGTCGCCGAAGATGACAGCAGAAGCAAGAAGAAAAGCAGAAGCAAGAGGGAAAGCACAAACATGCGCAACAATGTCCTCGTTCGTTCGATCGCCGCGGTCTCCGGCCTGGCGATGATGGCCACGCTCGCCGCCTGCGGCGACAACACCTCGTCCTCGTCGTCCTCGTCGTCGGCCACGGCCACCGAGACGATCTCCGGGAACTTCTCCGGCGCGGGCTCCAGCGCCCAGGAGTCGGCCGTCGAGGCCTGGATCGCGGGCTACACCGAGAAGAACCCCGACGCCAAGATCGCCTACAATCCGACGGGCTCCGGCGCGGGCGTGAGCACCTTCCTCACGGGCGCCACGGCATGGGCCGGGTCCGACGCCTCCCTCACCGACGACCAGGTCACCCAGTCCAAGACCGTGTGCGCCTCCGGCACCGCCTTCGACATCCCTGTGTATATCTCCCCGATCGCCATCGTCTTCAACCTCAAGGGCATCTCGGGCAAGAACAAGCACCTCAACCTCGACGCCGAAACCATCGCCAAGATCTTCGACGGCAAGATCACCAAGTGGAACGATTCGGCCATCAAGAGCCAGAACTCCGACGTCGACCTGCCCTCCACCTCGATCACGGTCGTGCACCGCTCCGACAAGTCAGGCACCACGAAGAACTTCGTGAGCTACATCAAGGACGCCGCGGGCAGCGCCTGGAGCTATGAGGTCGGAGAGAACTGGCCGAACAGCGTCGGCCAGGGCGCCAAGGGCACCGACGGCGTGATCAGCACCGTCAGCCAGGCCGATGGCACCATCGGATACGCGGACGCCTCCAAGGCCGGCGATCTGGGCACCGTCTCCGTCAAGGTCGGCGACAGCTACGTGGCCTATTCGGCCGATGCCGCGGCCAAGGTCGTCGACGCGTCCCCGCTCGACAGCTCCGTCAGCGGCGACAACCGCGTCGTCATCAAGCTTGACCACACCACGACCACCAGCGGCGCGTACCCCGTCGTGCTCGTCTCCTACGACATCGCCTGCCCTGCCTACAAGGACACCAACACCGCGAAGTTCGTGAAGTCCTGGCTGACCTACGTCGTGAGCTCCGAAGGCCAGCAGACGGCCGCCGACAACGCCGGTTCCGCTCCGATGAGCGACACGCTCCGCGCCAAGGTGACCAAGTCGATCGACGCCATCGTCACCAAGTGACCCCATGCGCGGCCGGTGTCCCTCCGGGGGCTCCGGCCGCGCATCCATCCTGGCCCCGCCGGTGCAGGGGCCTTGAGAGCATCGGTACGATAATGTGTGTGAGTCGGGGACCGGCCGCCGGCGATGCGGAGAACGACGACCATCGCTGGACATGACCGGGTTGCATAAGGAGAATCCTTGAGTTCGCAAGACACGAAGTCGTCATACGGCGCAGTGGACGGACGAACCGCCGACAAGGTCTTCAAGGGGGTCGCCTACGGCTGCGGCATCCTCATCCTCGTCGTGCTGGCGGCCGTCGCGCTGTTCCTGCTCTTCCGGGCATGGCCTCTGATCGGCGGCGACCAGAAGGACAACGCCGCGGTCGTCGAGTCCTTCACCGGAGGCAACGCCCACAACTTCTGGCAGTACGTCGGCCCTCTGGTCTTCGGGACGGTCCTCGTCGCCGCCCTCGCCCTCGTCCTGGCCTTCTTCGTGGCCGTGGGGATCGCGCTGTTCATCTCCCACTACGCGCCCAAGAGGGTGGCCGCGGGACTCAGCTACATCGTCGACCTTCTCGCCGCCATACCCTCCGTGATCTACGGCCTGTGGGGAGGCATCGTCCTGGTGCCCGCCATCGCCCCCTTCTGGAACTGGGTGGCCAGTTACCTGGGATGGATTCCGATCTTCGCCGGTCCCTCGGCCAATCCCCCGAGGACGGTGGCCACGGTGGCCGTGGTTCTCGCGGTGATGATCCTGCCGATCATCACCTCGATGTCCCGGGACATCTTCCTTCAGACGCCCCGGCTCCAGGAGGAGGCGGCGCTCGCCCTCGGGGCGACCAAATGGGAGATGATTCGACTCGCCGTCCTGCCGTTCGGACGTTCGGGCATCATCTCGGCCTCCATGCTGGGTCTCGGCAGGGCCCTTGGAGAGACGATGGCCGTGCTCATGATCCTCTCCCCCGGACTGACGTATTCGGTGCGTCTGCTCAGGGCCTCCCAGAACCAGACCATCGCCGCCAACATCGCCGCGCAGTACCCGGAGGCCGACAGCCTCGGCGTGTCGACGCTTATCGGCACCGGCCTGGTGCTGTTCCTCATCACCTTCCTGGTGAACTTCGCGGCACGCCGGATCACGGAGAAAGTGAGCGCGCAATGACGACCGCATCGACGACGACTCCCCAGGGGGAGGACAGGGCGCCCGCCATCGACTTCTCGCGCTTCGCTCCGACAAGGTCCTATGTGGCCGCGCGCAAACGCCGCAGCGCGGTGATGGCCGTGCTCATCACCCTGGCCTTCGGCATCGCTCTGATCCCGCTGGTCTCCGTGCTGTGGACGACGATCAGCCGCGGAATCACGAGGCTGAACCTCAACTTCCTCTCCTATAACATGACCGGGGTCGTCGGAGGTCGTCCGACGCCCTCCGGAGGGTACGGCGGCATCCAGCACGCCATCATCGGGACGCTGGAGGTCACGCTGGGCGCCATGGTCATCTCCGTCCCGATCGGCCTTATGTGCGCGGTCTTCCTCATTGAGTATGCAAAGAAGGGCGTCCTTTCGCGATCCATCTCGCTGCTCGTCGACGTCATGAGCGGCATACCCTCCATCGTCGCCGGCCTGTTCGCCTACTCGATGTTCACGATTCTCTTCGGGCCGGGCACCATCACCGGCTTCGAGGGATCCGTCGCCCTGGCGCTGCTCATGATTCCCACGGTCGTCAAATCCAGCGAGGAGATGCTCAAGATCGTGCCGAACGACCTGCGGGAGGCCTCGTTCGCTCTGGGGGTCACGAAGCAGAGGACCATCACCAAGATCGTGCTGCGCACCGCCCTTCCCGGCATCGTCTCCGGGGTCATCCTCGCCATCGCACGAGTCATCGGGGAGACCGCGCCTCTGCTCATGACGGCCGGCTTCATCGTCTCCACCAACTTCAACCTGTTCTCCGGACAGATGACGACCCTGCCCGTGTACGTCTACCAGGAGTACAGCAAGCTCCGTGCGACCTGTCCGGCGACGGCGGACGCCAGCTGCATCGCGACGATTCCGGTGGAGAGGGCCTGGGCGGCGGCTCTCGCCCTCATCATCATCGTGCTGCTGCTCAACCTCATCGGCCGTCTCGTCGCGAAGATCTTCTCGGTTCCGACCGGACGCTAGAGACACGCGGAAACAACGAAGGAAAGACACAACGACATGGGACAGCGCATCGACGTCAACCATCTGAACATCTACTACGGCGACTTCCTCGCCGTCGAGGACGTCAACATCGCCATCGAGCCCGACAGGGTCACCGCGTTCATCGGCCCCTCCGGATGCGGCAAGTCGACGGTGCTGCGCACGCTCGACCGCATGCATGAGATCATCCCCGGGGCCCACGTCAAAGGCGAGGTCCTCCTCGAGGGACGCAACCTCTATGACCGGGACGTCGACCCGGTCGCCGTCCGTCGGGACGTCGGCATGGTCTTCCAGCGACCGAATCCTTTTCCGACGATGTCCATCAGGGAGAACGTCCTGGCCGGTGTGCGCCTCAACAACCGCCGTCTGAGCAAATCCGACGCCGACGATCTGGTCGAGTGGGCGCTGCGCGGCGCCAACCTCTGGAACGAGGTCAAGGACAGGCTGGACAATCCCGGAACCGGTCTGTCGGGCGGACAGCAGCAGAGACTGTGCATCGCGCGCGCCGTCGCCGTCCACCCGCAGGTGCTTCTCATGGACGAGCCCTGCTCGGCGCTCGACCCCATCTCCACCCTCGCCGTGGAGGACCTCATCAACGAACTCAAGAACGACTACACCATCGTCATCGTCACGCATAACATGCAGCAGGCGGCCCGCATCGCCGATTTCACGGCCTTCTTCAACCTCAAGGCCGTCGGGCAGCCGGGGCATCTGACCTACTTCGCCGATACCACGACCATGTTCAACAACCCCCAGAACGAGGAGGCCGAGAGGTACATCTCCGGCCGATTCGGCTGATTCGCGACGTTCCGTCGATGCGGCCCCGAGGACTCCGGTCCCCGGGGCCGCGCGCATTCGCGGAGGCGAGTGGCCCGGCGGGATGCGAATCGCGGAGGGCGACGATTGCGAAGGATGCGGATCGGACCGCGATGCGGAGGCATGGCGAGCCGGTGACCCTTTGGACATCGCCCGGTGCTACCCTCAGCCCTGTCGGTCCGACCCGACGCACCGAAGAGAATGCGCGGCCCTGCCGCGCGACGAAGGGAAAGGGAGAAAGAGTCCATGGAGAAGTTCTTCCATCTCAAGGAGAACGGGACCACGGTATCCACAGAGATCACCGCCGGTCTGACCACGTTCTTCGCGATGTCCTACATCATCATCGTCAATCCGCAGATCCTCGAGAAGACCGGAATGCCCTGGGGCGGCGTGTTCCTCGCGACGATCATCGCGGCCATGGCGGGCACCCTGGTCATGGGCCTGTTCGCCAACGTCCCCTACGCGCAGGCCGCCGGCATGGGCCTGAACGCCTTCTTCACCTACACCGTCTGCCTGGGTCTCAAGTTCACCTGGCAGGAGGCTCTGACGATGGTGTTCATCTGCGGCCTCATCAACATCATCATCACCGTGACCAAGATCCGGAAGATGATCATCGAAGCCATTCCGGAGTCGCTCCAGCACGCGATCGGTGGAGGCATCGGCATCTTCGTCGCCTACGTGGGCATGCTCAACGTCGGCCTCATCAACTTCAAGTCCGGCGTCCCGGCCCTGTCGAACTTCAACACCCCCACGCTGTGGGTCTTCCTCATCGGTCTGCTTCTCGCCATCGTCCTCACGGTGCTCAACGTCCGTGGCGGTCTGCTCATCGCCATCATCGTGACGGCCCTCGTCGGCATCCCCTTCGGCGTCACCACGATGTCCAGCTCGGTCTCCATCAGCGGCGCGTTCTCCCAGCTGCCGCAGACCTTCGGCGCCATCTTCACCTCCGCAGGATTCCCGGCCCTGTTCTCCGACCCCGCGAAGCTGCCGCTGGTCATCGTCACCATCTTCGCCTTCTCCATGTCCGACACCTTCGACACCATCGGCACCTTCATCGGCACCGGCCGTCGCACAGGCATCTTCTCGGACAAGGACATGAAGGACCTGGAGAACGGCAACGGCTTCAGCTCGAAGATGGACAAGGCCCTGTTCTCGGATTCGATCGCCACCTCCATCGGCGCCATCTTCGGCACCTCCAACACCACCACCTATGTCGAGTCCGCGGCCGGCATCGGCGCTGGCGGGCGCACCGGTCTAACCTCCGTGGTCGTCGCCATCTGCTTCGCGCTGTCGGCGTTCCTTGCCCCGGTCATCTCGGCGGTTCCCTCCGCCGCGACCGCCGGCGTGCTCGTCCTCGTCGGCTGCATGATGGTCGCCAGCCTGCGGGAGATCGCCTGGAACGACATCTCCGAAGCCATCCCGGCGTTCTTCGCCGCCGTGTTCATGGCCCTGACCTACTCCATCTCCTACGGCATCGCCGGCGGCTTCATCATGTACTGCCTGGTGATGAGCTGCAAGGGCAAGGCGAAGCAGGTCCATCCCGTCATCTGGGTGGTCTCCGCGCTGTTCATCATCGATTTCGTGGTGCAGGCGCTTCTCTAGGATCATTCGCGTCGGTCGTTGCGCATGGGGGCCGCCTCGGCGGCCCCCATGCCGTCCTTGAGGACGGCATCCGCCAACACGCCGTGGAGGATCGGCCGGATGGCGTGTAAAATGAAGCCGTTGTCACCAAAGACCGTTGGTTGGGGTTCGTCTCCACGAATCCCCGAAGCCGGGTTCCGGGCCACCGCAGGTTGAGTCAGACGCGTCGCATCCGGCGACGTCGCGTGCCTTCGCCTGCAGGCGAGGGCTTTTTCAGTTCTCGTCAGTTCTCGGGCTCCGAATCCGATTCCGCCTCGGTCGTATGAGGAAGGAACGCCATGAAAAGGCCCGACAAGGCAGCGGTGATCGCCGAGCTCACGGACAGATTCCGCGACTCCGATGCGATCTACCTCACCGAGTACCGCGGGCTTACCGTACCGCAGGTCTCCGACCTGCGGGACAAGCTAGGCCGCGATACCTTCTATTCAGTGGCGAAGAACACCCTGGCCCGCATCGCGGCCAAGGAGGCCGGAATCGAGGGGCTCGACGAGCTTCTCAAGGGCCCCGTCGCGATTACGTTCGTCAAGGGTGACTTCGTGCAGGCCGCCAAGGTTCTGCGCGACTTCGCCAAGACCAACAAGGCCCTCGTCACCAAGGGCGGTTTCGCTGATGGAACCGTCTATGACGCCGAAGGCTTCACGAAGCTTGCGGATCTCGAATCCCGCGAGGTTCTTCTCTCCAGAATGGCCGGAGCGCTCAAGGGCACGATGGCCAAGGCCGCGTTCCTCTTCGTCGCTCTGCCCACCAAGGCGGTGCGCACGATCGACGCCCTGCGCGAGAAGCAGGAAAAGGCCGCCTGACCCGCTCGGGACAGCCCGCGCGAAAACCGTTCATCACACCGCACCATCACATCAGGCAGCCGGGAAGTACCCGACGGCCGCAATCGAAAGGAAGCCATCATGGCCAAGCTCTCTACCGATGAGCTGCTCGACGCGTTCAAGGACATGACCCTCGTCGAACTCTCCGACTTCGTCAAGGCGTTCGAGACGGAGTTCGACGTCGAGGCCGCCGCCCCCGTCGCGGCCGCGGCCGCCGCTCCCGCCGCCGCCGCCCCGGAGGAGGAGGAGAAGACGGAGTTCGACGTCGTTCTCACCGCCGCCGGCGCCAACAAGATCCAGGTCATCAAGGCGGTCAAGGCCATCACCTCCCTGGGGCTCGCCGATGCCAAGAAGCTCGTCGATGGCGCGCCGAAGGCCGTTCTGGAGAAGGCCAAGAAGGAGGACGCCGACAAGGCGAAGGCTCAGCTCGAGGAGGCCGGAGCCACCGTCGAGCTCAAGTGAGCCTCGCGGCATAGCCGTCTTCCGCGTTCCCCCATCCGGTTTCTCCGGGTGGGGGAACGCGCGTTTCAGGCTTTCGGCACAGCCTCGCGTGCCGAATCTGCGCGGATGGATTGCTATCGTCGTCATCGTGACGGCGAGGCGGCATACTGGATAATGGTGTCGCAGGATCGCATTCTGCCACGACGAAGGGAGGCCGTGCGGTGGTCAGCAGACAACGGGTCGCACAGCAGTGGATCGTCAGAGCCAACGGAGTCGAATGCGCTCGTGTCCGGCAGGGGAGAAGCGTCGAGATCGGTCGGCGTCCCATCCGCCCGATCGCCGACGACGGTCATGAACGGGTCGAGATCGATGATGCGGATCGGTCGATGTCGAAGCGGCACGCACTGGTCACCGTCGGCCCGACCGGTTCGGCGGTCGTCCGCGATCTGCATTCCACCAACGGGACGTTCGTGGTCGGATCGGAGGGCGGTCTGACGAGGCTTCAGCCCGACGTTGACTTCCTGCTTTCCACCTCTCCGATGCGGCTGCAGTTCGGCGACGTGTTCATGGACTTCATCCGCGTCGAGGAGCGGAACGACGGCGAGGATGCCGCGCCGGTCAGGAATCTGTTCGGATCCGCCTCTCCGGTGCAATCCTCGGCGGGACCCGATCTGGCTTCGCTTCCGGTTGATGACATTCTCAATGTTCGGGTCGGGGAGCCCACCGTGGTCTTTCGAACGGCGGACGCTCGCCGATCTCCGGAGGAGCGGCGTTCGGATGCGCCTGAGACCGCGCAGGGGACGACACCTCCGGGCAGGTCGTCGCCCGCCGCCGATGCTCCCGCCCATGACGGCGTCGGCAAGGCCGTCGACGATGCCGTCGAGGAGGCTGTGCCGGAGGACGCGGTCTCACTCTCCGAAGACGCCCCTGCCGATTCGGAGTCGGCTGATGGGTCTCAGGCCGGTTCCGGTCCCGCCGTCGATTCCGTTTTGGCGCCAATTGACGACGCGTCAGCCCCGGATGCCCACCAGTCCTCCGCATCCTCGGTTCCCCTGATTTCGCGTTCGATCGGCGTGAAGGCCGAGCCGCGCGACCTTTTCGCCGACGCCAAGGCCGTGAAGCCAGCTGATGGCGTCGCATCCGCAGGGACCGGTGCGACCCGTTCTCCTCGCGGATCTTCCGTCGTCGCGGCTGGCGGGTCGACGCACGCGTCTTCTGCGGGGGCGACGTCCGAAGGGACCACGGGCTCCATCGCGCGTCCCGAGGCTTCGTCGCGGTCGTCGTCGCCGGTCGTCCGCCCGTCCGCCGCGTCCAGCGTCGGACTCCCCTCCGAGGGGCCGTCAGGGACGTCTCCGGTCTTCGAGCCCGGATCGATTTTCGCCCGGGTCCAGAAAGGCGAATTCGATGCGGGACGTCCATCGATCAGCGTCGGTGGATTCACCTCCGATCGGGCCATGGTCACCACGGACTACGACGAGCAGTGCGGTATGGCGCGGCATGTCGAGCTTCTGCCGTTCCTGGCGATGAACCCTTCCCTGTACGATGCCCTCTACGACTGGCTGGCACGTCACCGGGACGCGGACATCGATGCCGCTCTCGAGGGTAATCCGGGGTACCGTGAACACCGTCTGTCCGGAAAGAAGTGAGACACCGATGAACGACATGCCACGAACCTCGCTGGAGGATCTCCGCCGTTGGAGGGATGCCTATCGCACGGACCTCGGACCTTCGCCACTTGATGACGTCAACCGGCTCCAGTCACGTCTCGATGCCACTCATGCCCACCCCGCCGGCCTTGCGCAGCTTTTCGCCTCCGGTCATGCCCCCTTGTCGTCCCTGTTCCGTGATTCGGCGGGACTGCGTGCCGCCGGATATCGGCTCGGCCACGTGCTGAACGACCATGCGGCCAGGCAGAGAGCGGGGCAGGTCTCGGGTCTGTCGCTGGCGGTGGGAGTCGCCGCATGGAAGGACGGCGAGGCCGTCCACAGGGCCCCCGTCCTTCTGTATCCGGCAATGGTGAAGCGCCATCCGGGCGGTGACGGCACCGACGCCACTATCGCGGTGGTGGGTCCGGCGAGGTTCAACCAGTCCTTCGTATCCTCCATGCGCGGACATCGTGTCGAGCTTGATCAGGACGAGCTGCTGGACGCGTCCGCCTATGGCGAGAAGGGCCCCGGTACGTCATCGGTCTTCGAGGCGATCTGCCAGGAGACCGCGCAGGCCCTTCCCGATCTTCGTATCGAGCGTTCGATAACCCTGGGATGCTTCATGGATCCGGGTTCGTTGTTCCTTCAGGATACCGACCGGATCATCGCCTCCTTGGCGGGGGGGCATCGGGGGGGAGTGCCACTTGATGCGATGGCGGGAGTTCCCCAGGCGACGAAGGCCCTGCTCGGAGATTCTCTGCCTCAGTACAGCCCCTTCGACGTCGATCCGCACGGCGAATCCGAGATCGGCGACGTCGACAATGCCGTCCGCTACGCCGCCGGGCTGGCCTCGAGCGGTCGTTCGCTTTTTCTCGATGTCGGGGATGGCGCGGATGCGACGGCGTCCGCGGCGGCGGTTGCCACCCGCTGCATGGCAAAGGGCAGGACGGTTCTGTATGTCCCCTGCGTATCCGAGCGGCGGCGCTCGTTCCTCCACATCATGGACTCCGCTGGCCTGGGCCAGATGGTTCTGGATCTGGCCGGTGAGGACGCCGCGGGCCCCGTCGACCGTCAGCTCATCGCCGCGGTGAGCTTTCGCGACGGGGATGCGGCCGCACGCTTCGACCGGCTGGCGGACGAGCTCGTCGGGATCCGGTCGAGACTGACCAGATACCTTGGCGACCTCCATGGCACGGAGAACCGGTGGGGGGTCTCCGCCTATGCGACCATCCAGCATCTGGCCGGCATCGCCGCGCTTCCCGGCCATCCGAGCACGCATGTGAGACTGTCCCGGGCATCCGCCGAGACGCTTGCGGGTCATCTTGATGAATGGTCGGGCAAGCTGCGCCGTGCGGGGGAGCTCGGCGAGTACGTGACCGGTCCGGATGACACCCCGTGGTTCGGAGCCACTCTGGTCAGCGAGTCCGAGGCGGTGACCGCCTACCGCCGCGTGGACGACCTCCTGCGCGGCATACTGCCGCAGGCCCGGGAGCAGATCGCCTCGGTGGTGCAGTCCTGCGGTTTCCCCATCCCCTCCACCGCCGCCGACTGGGGGCGCCAGATCAGGGTGATCAAGAACCTCAGGCTCGTGCTCAACGTCTTCCAGCCGCAGGTGTTCGAGCGCGACGTGGAGGCGATGATCGAAGCCACCAAGCCCAAGCAGGTCCGTCGCGTCGAGGGTACCTCCATGGGGTTCTGGGAGCGACGCCGGCGGACCAAGGAGGCGCGTTCCCTGCTGCGTGCGGGCGCGCAGATCGAGGACCTCAACAAGGCTCTTGTCGTCGTCTCCCGCCAGGCACGGCAGTGGAGGGAGCTTGTACCGCACGGAGGCTGGCCCGTCCTGCCCCCCAAACTCGACGAGATCATATCCTGCTCCGACGCCCTTGCCGCGAACCTCACGGCCCTGGACGCGGTGCTGTCGACGACGCCGGCGGGAGGGGATCTCGAATCCGCGGACTTCACCGGTCTCGAGGCCCGGCTCAAGGCCCTTCATGACGACCGTCATGCCTTGGACACCCTTCCGGGAAGGTGCGGGTTGGAAGCGGAGTTCAAGGCCGCGGGGCTGAGCGAACTCGTCGCCGACCTCAGATCGAGACGCGTGGGCGACGACCAGGTCGACGGAGAGCTCCGTCTGTCCTGGTGGATGACAGTCTTCGAGGACATCGTGCAGTCCTCCGCCATGATCTCGAATCAGGACGGTTCGGCGCTCCAGTCGGCCTCCGAGCGTTTCCGTCAGGTCGACGCCGAGCACATCCGCTCCGTCGGTCCGATGCTTCGGGATGGGGCGCTGCGCCGGTCCTGCGACCTTCTCTTCTCGCATGCCCAGGAGGCCAACCAGCTCCATACGGTCCTCGCCGGGGGATCCCATGTGCCCTTCTCCCGTTTCCGGCATGACCATCCTTTGCTTGTGGGCTCGGCGAAGCCTCTTCTCGTGGCGACGCCGGCGACGCTGGTGGCGACGACGTCGCCCGAGCCGGTCGCTGACCTCGTCATCCTGGATGCGGCCTCCCACGCTCCGTCGGCCGAGCTGCTTTCGGTGCTGGCGCGTGCGAATCAGATCGTGGTGCTGGCGCATGCGGAGACGATGTCCTCTCCCGCCCTGCTGTCGCTGACGTCCATGATGCCCAGAATCCATGTGGCGTCGAGACCGACCCGTAGGTCCTCGACGCTGTCGGCGTTCCTGGAGGAGCATGGGTACGGCGACGTGCGACACGACCCCGTCGCGCCGGCCGCGCAGGGGACCGTCCGTCTGCATCAGGTCGAGGCCACCGGGACGGCGTCCACAGGCACGGGCCTGGTGGAGAGCAGCCAGGCGGAGATCGACGAGGTGGTCCGCATCATCGTGGACCGGGCGTCGCAGTCCGCGGCACTTCCTCACGACTACGCTCTCGCGGTCGTCGTCCTCACCGGGGCCTTCCGTGCGGGCCTTCGCGCCAGACTGCGGTCTCTGGCCTCCCGCAGTCCTGCCGTGGAGCCCTTCCTGCGGCATGTCCGTGTGGTGGACATCGGGGATGTGGCCGGCGTCAGAGCCACGGATGTGGTGCTGAGCCTGTGCTATGCGAAGACCACCCATGGGCGTCTGATTCAGCAGTTCGGCAGGCTGGAGGATGATGGCGGCGATCGTCTCCTTCTCGATGCCTGCGCCCTGGCGCGGCGTCGGCTCGATATCACGGTCGCATTCGGTCTGGAGGACCTGGATGAGGACAGGCTTCATCAGCCGGGTCCCAGGCTGCTTCGCGAGCTTCTGGAATGGGGAGGCAAGGCCGGCGACTACGTCGAGCCGGACCCGCTTCCCTCCGACGAGAAGTCCGACGTTCTCGTCGCCGACCTGGCGCAGAGGCTTCGCGCCCGTGGACTCGAAGCCGTCGTCGGCTATGGGGTCGCGCGCGGGACGTCCATACCACTGGTCGTCGGCACTCCGCAGAATCCCCATATACTCGCGGTGCTCACCGATGACGCCGATTTCATGGGGATTCAGTCGACCCGGGAGCGGCATCGTCTTATGGGAGATGGCCTGCGTTCCCTGGGATGGTCCGTGATGAGCATATGGAGCGTGTCGGCCTTCGTGAATCCCGATCGGGAGGTCGATCGCATCGTCGCACGCATCGGACAGACCGCCTCACCGGATGCGGGCTGACGGGGGAGGATGGGCATGCAGCGCTACGATTCCACGCGGAGGGTTCCCCGTGGCCATCGGCGCTCGGCGCGCCGGGGGAGCGAGTTCTTCGAGGAGGATTCCGCATCGGCCCACGAGTTCGATGACGAGGAGCCTCATTCCCGACGTGATGACCGATCCATCGACGACGAGAGCGACGATGCACGGATTCTTTCGGAACTGCCGCCGCACTGGGCGGTTTTCACCGAGAGGGAGGGCTGATGGCCACCATCGGCGCCACGCCTGACATCCGTGTCACCCGTAGAGCTTCGGCGGCGGGAAGAGCGAGGGACAGAAAGGTCGTGTCCTGCTGCTTCGCTGACAGGTCGAGGACGATCGCCTTGTCGCTGACCGGGCACAGCCCCTCCTGACGGTCCGTCTCCCGGCATTCTCCGTCGGAGAGCAGCACGAGGCGGTCGCCGGGGGTGATTCCCCGTCCCGTGCCGATAACCGGCACCTCGAGGGCCGCATATCCCTGCGGAACCGAGGGCGATTCCGTGAGAACCGCATGCGAGAGCGGCTCCCCCTCCAGGACGTCCGCGAGCAGGGTCCGCCCCACGACCTCGTTCCTCTCCGATGACATGCCCGGGAGCACTCCGGAGCGCGGAACGTCCCTGATGGCGACGTCCTTCGACGTCAGGATGCGTCCGGCGCGCAGGGCCGCCCCGGCGACCACGACGGATGACGAAGGAATCACGGTGATCGCAAGACGGGCGGGCAGCAGCAGTGCGGCGACGAAGGCCATGGCGGTCACGATGCGACGAAGCCGTGCGAGTCTTCTGCGCATGGCGAGTGTCGGATGGGTGATGGCCGAGCGATACGAAGGGCGCTCGGTGCGAAGGAAGGGATCCATGGGGCAAGCGTGGCGCGTCCCGTCGCCTTCGATGGGCTTGAGGAAGGACTGTGGTCGCGGCGGAGCGGAGGCGGACGTTCCTGCGGGTCTGGACCGGGCTTCGCGCGACGGGAACGGCGGGTCACGTCATACGAGCCACAGGGACCTCTCGGTGACCCCGTGCCGGGCCTTCTACTTGGTGTGCGAGGATCCCGCGTTGTCCGTGTGATAGAACCCGTGCCCTTTGAATTCGATGGGCACCGCGGAATACACCTTCCTCACCCTGGGCTCGTGGCACTGCGGGCATTCGACGATGGGGGAGTCGTCGAACGACTGGTACCTGGTGAAGTCGTATCCGCAGTTCCTGCAACGATAGTGATACGTCGGCAACGGTTCTCCTCCAGACGGCTTTCGGTTACGCTACGGCCATCCTAATACCGGGCTTCGCCGGGAGGGCGCTGAACATCCGATTTCACGCCCTGAGAACTTCCGCGACCGCCCGTGAGATCCCGTCGACCGAATGCCCGAGAAGGAAAGGTCGCGGCCAGCGAAGCGTCAGGCGGGCACGCCGCGACGGATGGGCGAGGCACCCTCGGGCGTGAGCACCGCATCCACGGGCACGTCGTGGGTCTCACGGGGAAGGGGTCCGTCGACGACCTCCCATGGCCAGCACACGGCGATGACGGTGGAGGTCGCGGGGATGGATGTCAGGACGCGGTCGTACCACCCGCCTCCTCGTCCCACGCGCGTTCCGTGCCCGTCGACCGCGAGTGCGGGGACGAGAATCGTCCCCGCATCGTCGACGGCGTCGGCGTCGAGCACGGGGCCGAAGGGCTCACGGGGCCGTTCCCTCCCGGACCCGAAGCGGCCTGCCGTCCGCAATTCGTCCAGCGACGTCAGAATCCCCCAGCCAAGCTCCCTTCCTGACCCGAGTCGTGGAACGATCACCTTCAGACCGCGTTCGAGGGCGAGTCCGAGCAGCGGGTCGAGATCGATCTCAGATCCCATGGAGACGTAGGCGGCGATCGTCGCGGTGTCACCGTTCTTCGCGGGGACCACCGCGGGAAGCAGTGGGCGGGCGGCCTGCGCCAGCGAACGCCCGGCCGCCGCACGTTCGCCGGCGCTGATTCGGGCCCGTCTTATCAGCGCCGCCCGTCGCAGTTCGTCCTTGGCCGTCCGTACATCGATCGTCATCCCACCGTTCTAGCAGTGCGCATCCCCATGTTCCGCGGTCCTCGCCATAAGCCCTCATGGCGGGAGCGGTTGCCGGGGCGCCCTCGGGAGGGCCTCCGTGGTCTGGGGGTGGAGACGCCGGTCTCAGAGACGGTGTCGCGGAGGCTGGAGGTCGTGGATGCCGCGGTGCACAATGGAGGCGTGCGCGTCATCGGCAGACCCTTCGGCGGAACGGGTCCATCGATTCCCCGGAGGGCCGAACCCTCCCTGAAGCCGCCACGACGCCTGGTGGCCCCGACAGGAGCGGTTCCCATCACCCTGCGTCCCGTGCGTCTCTCCGACGAACGGGAATGGGAGGACGTGCGCTGGAGGAACCGCGACTGGCTCGATCCCTGGGAGTCGGGGGATCCCCTTGGCGCGGAGCCCCCCGGCTTCCGCCGGTGGGTGGGTCTGATCCGTCGCTCCGAACGGCAGGGAACGGGGACCTCGATGCTGGTCGATCTGGAGGGACGCATCGTCGGTCAGGTGTCTCTCGGAGCCGTCTCCGCCGGTGCGCTGAGGTCGGGGACCGTGGGGTACTGGGTGGACCGCGTCCATGCCGGACGGGGAATCGCTCCGATGGCCGTCGCCCTCCTCGCGGACTGGGCCTTCCACGGCGATCCGGGGCCCCGGCTGCATCGTCTGGAGATCGCCATGCTGCCTGGGAACGATCGTTCGCGTCGCGTAGCCGAGAAGCTCCACGCGCGCTATGAGGGTCGGCGAAGCCGGTATATGTTCGTCGATGGGCGCTGGAGGGACCACGACTGCTACGCCCTCCTCGCCGAGGACTGGGTCGGAGGTTCAGCGGCGTCGCTGGTCTCCCGACACGCCTAGGCCGTTCGTCGCGGAAGGTCCGGTGTTCTTCTATTCTGGGAGTTATGGATGATGGGTGGGTGAGCACGGCCATTGTGCTCGCCGTCATCGCCATCGTCATGGTCGTATGGCTTCCCGGACGCACCCGGGACAGCATGAGGAGGGTGGTCGAGCATCGACAGGACCGGTATTCGCCGTCGCTCCATCTTATCGACGAACGCAGCGGGACACGGTTCTCCGATGAGAGGACGCCGACGGTGAAGGGGGTACTGATGCAGCCGACCCGTACTGTCTCGCCGGGACCGACGAGGAAACGCATCGCCGAGGTCCGGCGTCGCAGACGGGAGGCAATCAGGCGTCGCCGGGTTCTGACGTCCGCATTGCTCGGCCTGGGCGTCGCGGTTCTTGTGTCGGCGCGCATCTGGGCGTTCGCCCCGTGGTGGTCCCTGGTGTTCTTCCTGCCTCTTCTTGCGGTCGTCGCCCTGGGGGCGCGAGCCTCCGCGCATGCCCGGCGCTGGGAGGACCGCGTCAGGACGCTTCGCGACGTCGGGAGGACATCAGCCATGACCCCGGGATCCGCTGGTCCCGGTTCGCGTGATTCGGGAGAGGTCGGGAAGACGGACGTCGGATCCGGCGCGCATCCGACGGGGGATGATTCTCCGACCGCGACCCTGGCCGCTCGCCAGATCCGGCAGGCCCTGCGCAGAAGTGCCGAGGAGCGCGACCGGAGGACGAAGGACCGCCGCGTCGACTCGGGGATTCCGGCATCCTTGGCCGCGACGAAGTCGGAGGAGTCGGTTATCGGTTATGCCTCGGCGTCGGATCATGCTTCTGCTGCCGGCGCGGATTCCCCTGCGATGCCTCCGAACCGATCTCAGACCCCGGATCGGTCTTCGGCTCGGCCCAGGGTTCCTGACGTCAGCGCCGCGACGTCCGGGGGACCGGCCTCCGACGAGACGAACGAGCTCGTCACCATCCATCCCGCGGCGCCTCTGGACGCCTTCGACATGGCCGTGTCGGGCCAGGACCTCATCTCCTTCTCGCTGGGTGAGGCGCCTGGCGATGCGCGCAGCGGGTCATTCGCCTCGGATCAGGGTCCCCAGAGCCTGGAGATCAGGTCCACCCGTCAGGTCTCACGCGCGGTTCCGGGCGGGCGGCCCGTGTCCTCACCGGATCCGGAATCCGACGAGTCCACGACCACCGTCCCCGCGACCGCTGCCGTCGAGGAACCCGAGTCCGGGTATGAAAGCGGCGAGGATTTTCACAGGACGGAGATGGAGGCCCCCGTCGAGGCCCCGCCCGTGACGGGCGATTCGCTGGGTCCCGCCATCGAATCGATTCTCTCCCGCCGCTCGGCGTAGCCGGTTTCCGCCGTCATGGGGAGACGGAGGCAGGCCGCTCGCTTCGATCGGCGCACTGTTCTCTGACAGCATTAGCACTCGAGTTGGCGGAGTGCTAGCAATCGCGCTACTATGAGTGCCAGCGCGAAGGGAAGCCGCCGACCGTGTCCGTCAGCCGCGATGGGTGGCGTCCTGGCGCGGGAACCATCGATTTCTCTCACAGAAAGAGGAGGTCCACAGTGTCGATCTCACTCACACCGTTGGAAGACAAGATCATCGTCAAGCAGGCCGAGGCCGAGACGAAGACCGCGTCCGGGCTGTTCATCCCGGACAACGCCAAGGAGAAGCCGCAGCAGGGCGAAGTCCTGGCCGTGGGTCCGGGGCGTCGCGACGATGACGGCAAGAGGATCCCCGTCGACGTCAAGGCCGGCGACCGTATCCTGTATTCGAAGTACGGCGGCACCGAGGTGCACTACAAGGGCGAGGATTATCTGATCGTCTCCGCCCGCGATGTGCTGGCCATTCTCAACTGACCTTCCTTCGTTGCGAAGGGGCCCCGCGGAACAGCTTCCGCGGGGCCCCTTCCTGTTGTCTGTTGTTCGCATCCTCGTTCCATGAGGCGGATGGTCGGAGGGTCCCATCCCCCATCGTCCTGTGACGGCGTCCTGGCGTCAGGTCAATGGCATCTCGGTGAGGTGCGTCCTGCCTTATGCGGATTCAGCGCCCCCGGACCGATGTCGACGACTCAGATGCCCGCTTCGGCCAGAGCGTGGTCGATGTCACGGATAAGGTCCTCGGTGTCCTCGAGCCCGACGGCGAAGCGAAGGAAGCCCCGATGGAACTCCTCGGGGTAGAGGTACTGGCGTTCGTCGTCCTCGCCGAGGAAGACGATGAGGCTTTCGTCATGGCCGAGGGACACCGCCGAGGTGATGACCTCGAGCTTCGAGACGAAGCGGTTGTGTCCGTCATGGTCGGTGTCGAGCCCGAAGCTTAGCACCCCGCCGAAGCCGGCGTCCGGTCGGGCGAGCTGGCGGACCGCCACGTCATGTCCCGGATGGCTCTCCAGTCCCGGATAGGCGACGAAGCGCACCTGGGGAAGCGACTCGAGATGGCGGGCGATGGACAGCGCCGAGGCGTTGTGCTGGCGCATGCGCAGGGGGAGCGTCACCGACCCCCGGTTGATGAGCCAGGCGTTGAAGGGGCTGATGACGCCGCCGTAGTTCACCTGGTAGGTGTACCGAATTCGGTCGGCGCGCTCCTTGGTGGTGGCGATGACGCCTCCCAGGGCGTCCCCGTGCCCGTTGATGTACTTCGTCAGGCTTTCGATGGCGATGTCGGCGCCCAGATCGAGGGGACGCACGTTGTACGGCGTGCTGAAGGTGTTGTCCACGCTCAGGAGGATCTCGTGCCCGTAGCGTTTCGCGGCGTCGTGGACGATCCCTGCCACCGCGGCGATGTCCGTGACCTTGAGGGTGGGGTTCGCGGGGGTCTCGATGTGGACGAGCCGCGTCGTGGGCCTCAGGGCCCTGGCGACGTTCTCCGGGTCCGAGGTGTCGACGATGCTCGTGTCGACGCCGTACTTCTCCGGCAGGATCTGGTGCAGGAGCCGGTAGGCGGCGATGTAGGTGGTGTCGGAGAACACGGCATGGTCCCCCCGGCCGAGGAAGGTCGTGAAGGTGGCCGCCAGGGCCGCGACGCCGGAGGCCAGAGCCACCGCGTCCTCGGAGCCTTCGAGGTTGGCGATCTTGGCCTCGAGATAGCGCTGGTTGGGATGCCCGTTGCGGGCGTAGAGGTTGAGGTCCGAGCTCGACCAGTTGATGTCCGAGGGGTCGTAGGGCAGGGCGTAGGCGTTGGCGAGGGTGATGGGCCGACGGATGGCCCCCGTCTCGGCGTCCACGCCGTTGCCGAGGTGTATCGACCTCGTGGAGAAGCCGAGGGGGTTGTCGTCGAAGGAGAGTCCCTGATGGACGCGTGAGGATGTCATGCCCCCCAGCCTGTCACCCGGCTCCAGGCCGGGCAAGCCCTCGCTTCTCCCCGGGGAGTCTGGAATTCTGCGGCGTTGCAGCGTGCTATCGGGAACGTCTATAGGCGTGTCGGTCGCGTCGGGCCGAATGCGTGCCCCGGTACGGATGTGGGGGACGGGCAGCGTGTCCGGCCACCCCCCCGTGCCCGCTTCGGCTCATGTCGCGTGCGCTTGCGCCGCCTGCCCGTGGGCGCCGCGGCGTGTGGGCGTCTACGATGAGGCTATGACATTCCGGCATCGTTCCATCGTCGACACCATTCCCGCGTACCGGCAGGGCCGTCCCGCGCCCGCCACTCCCGGTCGCCGCTCCTTCAAGATCTCCAGCAACGAGAATCCCTTCGATCCGCTGCCCAGCGTCGTCGACGCGATCAGCTCCGGGTCCCTTGCCCGCGTCAACCGCTACCCGGACATGCGCGGCTGGGACGTCGTCGAGCGGGTCGCCGCGCTCGAGGGGGTCGCACCCGAGAACGTCGTCCTGGGCTGCGGATCCACCGAGGTCATCACGCAGCTCGTGGATCTCGTGGCCGGGCCGGGGGACGAGGTCGTCTACCCTTGGCGCAGCTTCGAGGCCTATCCCATCATCGTCGCCGGGGCGGGGGCGACCAGCGTGCGGGTCCCCAATCGCCCGGATGGTTCGCATGACGTGGACGGCATCATCGGGGCGGTGAACGAGCGCACCAGGCTCGTCATCGTCAACAACCCCAACAACCCCACCTCCACGGCCCTGTCGGACGCGGACGCACGCCGGATCGTGGACGCCGTGCCGGATGACGTCCTCGTGCTCTTCGACGAGGCCTACTTCCAGTTCAACACCTCCGAGGGCACCAGCGTCGCCATGGACCTCTTCCCCGACCATCCCAACATCGTCGTCGCGCACACCTTCTCCAAGGCCTACGGTCTGGCGGGTCTGAGGATCGGCTATGGCGTGGCCACCCCCGAGGTCATCGAGGGCATGCGCAAGATGTCGCTGCCCTTCGGCGTCACGGACGTGGCGCAGAAGGCCGCTCTGGCCTCACTGGACGCTCGTGAGGAGCTGGAGATCAGGGTCAAGTCGCTCGTCTCCGAACGCGACCGCGTGGTCGACGCCCTGCGCTCGCAGGGCTGGGAGTTCCCCGAGCCGTACGCCAACTTCCTGTGGCTGCCGCTGGGGGACCGCACCGACGAGGCCGCCGAAAGATTCACCTCCGCCGGACTGTCGACGCGGGTCTTCTCCGGGGAGGGCATCCGCATCTCGATCGGCGAGACCGAGGCCAACGACAGGGTCATCGAGGTCTGCCTGCGTCTGGTCGGGGAGGGCATCCGCGCCTGACCCCGGCGGCTTCCGCGGCGTGTCCCCGACTTGCGCAAGTCGGAAACGCGTGGCACTATGGCGAAGTTGCCGTTTTGAGGCCTTGGTCTTGCGCGGCGGCATGGCGGATTTCCCAAGCGGTCAAAGGGAGCTGACTGTAAATCAGCCGCTTCGTGCTTCAGTGGTTCGAATCCACTATCCGCCACGCCTCGATAGCTCAGTGGTAGAGCACTTCCTTGGTAAGGAAGAGGTCGTGAGTCCGATTCTCACTCGAGGCTCGATGGCGGGGTAGCTCAGCTGGCTAGAGCGTGCGACTCATAATCGTAAGGTCAAGAGTTCGAGTCTCTTCCTCGCTACGAACACCGGCCGACGTCGGTGACCACACGAACACAGAGGTGAGGCATATGGCAAGCAAGAGCGCCGATATCCGTCCGGGCATCACGCTGGCATGCACCGAGTGCAAGGAACGCAACTACATCACGACGAAGAACCGCCGCAACACGCCGGATCGTCTCGAGCTCAAGAAGTTCTGCCCCCGCTGCGGCAAGCAGACCCTGCATCGCGAGACCCGCTGAGCGCGCCTGTCATCCCGCGACCGTGAAGGCCCGACCCGTGTGGTCGGGCTTTTTCCGTACCATGGCCCCTATGGCATCCGGCAATTCGGCAGACCCCCTCTCCATCCGACACGGTCGTTCCGACGACGTCCGTGCTTCCGTCGGGCGCATCCGTTTCGCGGACCTGACGACGATGGGCGTCGGCGGGTCCATCCGGAGCTTTGTCCTCGGATATCGCGATGAGGTCATCGAGGCGGTAAGGGACGCTGATGTGCAGGGTCTGCCGCTCTGCGTCATCGGAGGAGGGTCGAACCTGCTGGTCCGGGACGGACCCTTCGATGGCGTCGTCGTGCGTGACAGGAGTCGTGGCCTGCACGACGTGCTCCGGACCGACGACGTCGTGGTCCAGCGGGTGGATGCCGGGATGATGTGGGATGACTATGTCGCCATGTCCGTCGGCTCCGGTCTGTCAGGCGTCGAGGGACTGTCGGGGGTGCCGGGGACGGTCGGTGCCTCGGTCGTCCAGAACATCGGCGCCTACGGCCAGTCCGTCGCCTCCTCGGTGCGCCGAGTCGAGGCGTGGGACAGGCTGTCCGGTCGTCTCGTCGTCCTCGGGCCGGGCGACCTGCGCTTCGGCTACCGGACCTCGGCCCTCAAGGAGAGCATGTACGTCTCGCCGGCCGTCCCCGCCGTGCGCTTCTTCCCCACCCCCCGTTACGTCGTGCTGACGGTGGATCTGGCTCTGAGGCCCGACGGCATGGGGACCGTCGCCTACGGGCAGCTGGCCCATGCCCTGGGGGCGGTGGTGGGGGACAGGCTGCCCGTCGAGGAGATCCGTGCCGCGGTGCTGCGGGTGCGGGCCGCCAAGGGGATGCTTGAGGATCCGCACCGCTATGCCACGCCGGTGATGGCCGGCATGCGCGACCCCATCGCGGTGGAGGCCGCCCTGGAGTCGATGCGTCGGGACTCCGACGTCCAGGACGCCGACCGGCACAGCTGCGGAAGCTTCTTCATGAACCCGGTGCTGTCCGTCGGACAGGCTGCGCAACTGCCCGACGACGCTCCACGATTCCCGGTGGCCCCGCAGGGAGCGGCGGACGTGGACGCCCGCCCGGGCGTCAAGACCTCGGCGGCGTGGCTGATTGACCATGCCGGCTTCCATCGTGGATTCCGGCTGTCCCCGGATGCCCCGGCGGCGCTGTCCTCCCGGCATACCCTGGCGCTGACCAACAGGGGAGCGGCCCGGGCCGCGGACGTGGTCGCGCTCGCCTCGGCCGTCCGTGACGGCGTGCGGTCGGTTTTCGGAGTGACTCTGGACCCCGAGCCCGTGCTCGTCGGAGTGGGACTGGACTAGCGGAGAGGGCTTTCCCATCCGGCGTCCTGCGGCGTGGGTAGCGTGGAGACGTTCCGAGTTTGCAAGGAGGTCGTCATGCCGTACGTCATCGCCCAGCCCTGCGTGGATGTGAAGGACAAGGCCTGCGTCGACGAATGCCCCGTCGACTGCATCTACGAGGGTGGCCGGTCCCTGTACATCAATCCCAACGAATGCGTCGACTGCGGTGCCTGCGAGCCGGTCTGCCCGACCGAGGCGATCTTCTATGAGGACGACCTGCCGGAGGAGTGGGCATGGTACAAGGATGCCGCGGCGGATTTCTTCTCCGAGATCGGCGACCTGGGCGGCGCCTCGGCCGCCGGCCCCATCGGCCATGACCCCGCCCAGGTGGCGGCTCTGCCACCTCAGAGCCAGAGCTGATCGCACGCAAGGCACGCATGGGCTTCTCCTCCTATGACACCCCCTATGACTGGTCGCGCCTGGCGCCGCTGAAGGCCATGGCGGCGGCATATCCCGGCGGCATGGCCGACCTGTCCGTCGGATCCCCGGTCGATTCGGTGCCCGACCGGATTCGCCATGCCCTGGCGGAGGCCTCGGACGCTCATGGATACCCGCGGACCCTGGGGTCCCCTCGTCTGCGTACGGCGATCGCCGACTGGCTGCTCAACTGTCGTGGCGTCGACGTGCGCGAAGTCGATGCCGACCTTCTTCCCACCGTCGGATCCAAGGAGGCCGTGGCCCTCATGGCCAGCCTTCTGCGTCTGGGCCCCGGCGACGTGGTGGTGCAGCCCCGTGTCTCCTATCCGACCTACGAGATCGGCACCCAGCTCGCCGGCGCGCACGTCCTCAAGGTGGACGACGTGTGCGACGTCTCGTCGTGGCGCGACGTCCCCGGCGTGCGGGCCATATGGGTCAATTCGCCCTGCAACCCGACGGGCGAGGTGGTCTCCGCAGCCCGTCTGGCTTCGCTCGTCGCCGAGGCCAGGCGTCTTGGGGCCGTGGTCCTGTCCGACGAATGCTACGCGCTCCTCGCCTGGGACGGCGCCGCCCCCTGCGTTCTCGACCCTGCCGTCTGCGCGTCCGACGCCAAGGGCGTTATCATGCTCTACTCGCTGAGCAAGCAGTCGAATCTCGCCGGGTATCGCGCCGCCTTCATGGCAGGAGATCGCAAGATCCTGGAGAGAATGGCTGACTACCGCCGGCAGATCGGACAGATCGTTCCCGCTCCGGTGCAGGGCGCCATGACGGAGGCGTTGCGAGACGTCGATGACGTGGATGTGCAGCGCGCGCGCTACCGCGGGCGCCTGGCGAGGCTGGTGGAGGCGTTGCGCGAGGCCGGATATGCGGCCGGGATGCCCCAGGGGGGTCTGTACGTCTGGGTGAGGGCGGTCACCGGGGACTGCTGGCGGGATATGGAGACGCTGGCCGCGAGAGGGGTCGTCGCCAGCCCGGGGGAGTTCTATGGCGATCGCAAGAGTCTGCGCTTCACGGCCACGGCATCCGATGAATCGGTGGATCTGGCCTGTGCTCGTCTGTCATCGTTCGCAGGGGAGTTCCCGGGGGCCGCAGAGGTCATAGACCAAGCCTGACTGAGTCTCCTCCGTAGCGGTTCCGGACCTGATCCAGGGCCTTCTCCGCGTCACGCATTCTCATGTCCCTGTCGGTGCCATCCCCGTAGCCGATGTTCGCCGGACCATTGCCGCGTATGGTGCCGCCCCTCCTCGACGCGGCTCCTCCGGAATCATGGCCGGCTTCCCCGGGATTGTCAAGGTCGTCAAGGGAGGGCTGAATCGCCGTGGAAGCCGCCGCGGAAAGCCCGCTCACGCTTATTCCCGCGAGCCTGAGCGCGGTCGGCAGCGTCGGACCGGTCCCCGCGTTCAGCATCGCGCGGAGAAGAGCCGTGGCATGGCGGTAGAGAGTCGTCGCCATGTCCGTGGGAGAATCTAGGGTCAGGGAACGCGTTGAGTAGTGCAGGTCGGGGAGTCTCAGCTTGACGCTGATCGTCCGTGCAGCCAGCCCGCGGTGACGCAGGGTGGAAGCGACCTCGTCGCAGCAGCGGCGCAGGAGACCGAGGACCGCATCCGCGTCCCTGGTGTCCCTGACGAAGGTTCTTTCCGCGCCGATGGATTTGGCGAGTCTGTGGGCGACGACGGGTCTGTCGTCATCGCCCGCGGCCATCAGGGCCAGCGTCCGGGCAGCGGCTTGCGATCCGGTGGCGCGCAGCAGACCATCCCCGTCCATGGCCGCCAGGTCGGACACCTGATGGACCCCCCAGACGTTCAGCCGTCGTTCCAAGGCCGGGCCGATGCCTGGCACGGAGCGCAGGGGCATCATCCCGATGAACTCGGCCCGGCGGTCGCGGGGGACGAGCAGCATGCCGTCGGGCTTGGCCATCGTCGAGGCCAGTTTGGCGATGAGCTTGTTGGACGCCACGCCCACCGAGCAGGTGACGGACAGTCGTTCCGCGACGGTGCGGCGGATCCATGCCCCGATGGCCGTCGGGCGGCCCCATCGCAGCAGCGCCCCCGACGCGTCGATATAGGCCTCGTCGACGGAGACCTGCTCGACCGCGTCCGTCACCGTTCCCAGGATCTCCTCCATCGCGATGCGTGACATCGAACGGTAGTAGGTCATGTCTACCGGAAGAAACACGCCTTCCGGGCACAGACGGCGGGCGCGGGATGTGGGCATGGCGGAATTTACCCCGAAGCGGCGGGCCTCATAGCTCGCCGCCGACACCACGGAACGGGGACCCGTCCCCACGATCACCGGTCGACCGCGAAGCTCGGGATGCCGGGCGACCTCCAACGAGGCATAGAAGGCGTCCATGTCGACATGCAGAACGGTGCAGCCTGATTCGTCATGCCCCCAGTCCCGGTCGGCGGCCTTCACCCGCGGAGAGCTGCTCATGGGGCCATCCTAGGACGTAGCCCCGCAGATGGAGCCGTGTTCGCGGATGACATGGGGACGGCTCCTTCTGTGGCGGCGTCGTCCCGCGGCGGGGCGGGTCGGCGGACGATGGTACAGTGTCTTGATGTTGCGTCCGTGGCGCAGCGAGGAGTCATGCCTGAGTGGCCGATAGGGGCACCCTGCTAAGGTGTTAGTCGCGTTAGCGGCTCGAGGGTTCGAATCCCTCTGACTCCGC
>NZ_CAUTOG010000008.1:0-46808 GCF_963540075.1 uncultured Bifidobacterium sp. | reverse complement strand
GTCGCGGAACCGTTCGCCCGCGTATGGCCGAGCGCGAAACCCCGCTTCCCGGGCCCGGTCCTAGCATGGAGACGGCATGCGTATGGTACGGGACGCCGGCGGAACGGGTGCGATGGGCATCGCGGCGCACCGGACGGCCGGACGCGAAGGGAGCCGTGGGGATGACGCAGGATGCGATGACCGGGAGGAGCGCGGAGCCGTCGGGCCCGTCGGGTCTGGCGAGGCGTCTCGCCTCCTCCTCCGACGGCGTGGACATGTCCGCCGAGGCGCGGATCGTCGACAGGCGCACGGTGTACGCCGGCCCGATCTTCGCCGTCGACGACGTGCTCATCGACCTGCCCACCCGAGGCGTCGGGACGGACCGCATCCGCCGGCAGCTCATCCGCCATGCGCCCTGCGTGGTCATGCTCGTCCATGACGTGGCGAGCGACCGCTATCTGCTCGAACGCGAATACCGGGTCGGTTCGGGCGGCTTCGTCAACGGGCTGCCCGCAGGGCTTATCGACCCGGGGGAGGACGTCAGGCATGCGGCTCTGCGCGAGCTGGCGGAGGAGACGGGCGTCAGGACCGAGCCGGCGGACGTGACGATCGAACGCGTCGCCGACTGCTACTCCTCAGAGGGCATGACGGACGAGCTTGCGCATGTGATGATCGTCCGTCTGCGTCGCTTCGACGTCGCCGCCACGCATTTCGACGACAGTGAGCATGTCGAGTCCGCGTGGGTGAGCTGGCCGGAGCTGCTCGCCGCGCACGTCGCCGCCTCGAACTCGCTTATCGCCATCCTCCAGGAGAGGCTGCTGCGGCGCGTCCGCGGCGCGGAGGACCTGCCGGTGGGACCGATCACCGCGGACCCCTCGGCGGCGTCGCGATGATCGGCTCCGCGTGAAGCGGGCGGAGGCGTCGGTGGAGGTTTCCACCCCTTTCCCCGGTCGGGGGACCTCGCCCGCGGCCGCGTGCGATACTGGTTCCTATGCAGATCAGACCCGGATCGATGTTCCCTCTGGGAGCAAGCTACGACGGTGCAGGCGTGAATTTCGCCCTTTTCTCCCAGGTGGCCGAGAAGGTGGAGCTCTGCCTCTTCGACGACCAGGACTATGAGACCCGCATCGAGATGACCGAGCAGAACTCGTACGTCTGGCACAACTACATCCCGGGGATCCAGCCGGGGCAGCTCTACGGATACCGCGTCCACGGTCCTTACGACCCGGCGCACGGACTGCGATGCAACCCCAGCAAACTGCTTCTCGACCCCTACGCGAAGGCCATCGAAGGCAACATCGACGGGGATGAGAGCCTGTACTCCTACTGGTTCGACAACCCCGACGACCCGAAGTCCATGAACACCCTGGACTCCGCGGCGCACACCATGAAGGCCGCCGTCATCAACCCGTACTTCGACTGGGGAAGCGACCAGCATCCCTTCATCCCGTACCACGACTCCGTCATCTACGAGGCGCATGTGCGTGGGATGACCAACCTCAATCCGCTCGTCCCCCCGGACCTCCGGGGCACCTACGCCGGACTCGCGCATCCCGCCGTCATCGACTATCTGCACGACCTCGGCATCACGGCCATCGAGCTCATCCCGATCCACCAGTTCGTCAACGACTCGTTCCTCCAGCAGAAGGGGCTGAGCAACTACTGGGGGTACAACACCATCGGCTTCTTCGCGCCGCAGAACTCCTATTCGAGCTCCGGGCAGCGCGGGGAGCAGGTCAACGAGTTCAAGTCCATGGTCAAGGCCTATCACCGCGCCGGCATGGAGGTCATCCTCGACGTCGTCTACAACCACACCGCCGAAGGCAACGACCGAGGCCCCACGCTGAGCTTCCGCGGCATCGACAACAAGTCCTACTACCGTCTCGTCGACGGTGACGAGCGGCACTACTTCGACACCACCGGCACGGGCAACTCGCTGCTGATGCGCTCGCCGCACGCGCTGCAGCTCATCACCGACAGCCTGCGTTACTGGGTGACGGAGATGCACGTCGACGGCTTCCGCTTCGACCTGGCGGCCACGCTGGCCCGCCAGTTCCAGGAGGTCGACAAGCTCTCCGCCTTCTTCGACATCGTCGAGCAGGATCCGGTGATCTCCCGCGTCAAGCTCATCGCCGAACCGTGGGATCTGGGCTCAGGCGGCTACCAGGTGGGAGGCTTCCCGTCGAGCTGGTCGGAGTGGAACGGACGCTACCGCGACTGCGTGCGCGACTTCTGGCGCTCGCAGCCCTCCACGCTTCCGGAGTTCGCCAGCCGCCTCATGGGCAGCTCGGACCTCTACCAGCAGAACGGCCGCCGGCCCGTCGCCTCGGTGAACTTCATCACCGCGCATGACGGCTTCACCATGAACGACCTCGTGAGCTACAACGAGAAGCACAACGACGCGAACGGCGAGGACAACCGCGACGGCGAAAGCAACAACCGCTCGTGGAACTGCGGCGTCGAGGGGCCGACGGACGAGCCGGACGTCATCGAGCTGCGTCAGCGCCAGATGCGCAACTTCTTCGCCACTCTGCTCGTCAGCCAGGGCATCCCCATGATCTGCGGCGGAGACGAGGTGGCCCGCACGCAGCAGGGCAACAACAACGCCTACTGCCAGGACAACGAGATCTCGTGGACGAACTGGGAGGCGAGCCCGGCCCGTCAGGACCTGCTCGAGTTCGTCTCCAAGCTCATCCATCTGCGTCTCGACCATCCCGTGCTGCACCGGCGTCGCTTCTTCACCGGCCGCGAGCCCGGCGACGACAAGGACAAGATCCCGCAGGTCGAATGGTTCGACCATGACGGGCGGATCATGGATATGGAGGACTGGCAGAACACGCATGCCTTCTCCGTGATGATCTTCCTCAACGGATCCGACATCCCCGAGGTCGACTGGTACGGCAACAGGATGGTCGACAACGACTTCATCCTCATCTTCAACGCGCACTACGAGCCGATGATGTTCACTCTTCCCGACGAGCGCTACGGCAGCAAATGGCAGCTCGTCGTCGACACGCACAACCCCAAGGGGCCGGAGCTCAGCTATGAGGCCGGTTTCGCCATCACCGCACAGTCCCGCAGCTTCCTGCTGCTGCGCAGCGCCACGAAGCCGGAGCAGCCCGTCGAGTTCTAGGGGGTCCGCTCGTGCATGCGGCCGCTTGCGCATGCAGACAGGGAGGCAGCGGCCGGCATCCGACCGACGGCCGGCTCCCTACCGGTTCCGTGTGCCCGCCGGTCCCTGCGGCAGCCGTCCCTGCGGCAGAACGCGCAGCCTTTCGATGATCTCCTGCCCGGCATTTGCGGCGGACGGTCCTCCGGCCGTGACGCTCCCCTCGGCGGCGGACGCCGTCCCGTCCCTCGCGGAGACGGCGGGCCCACCACGAGGGACGGAATCCGCGGATTCCACGGAACCCACTGACTGGGCGGCGATGAGGCTGCCCTCCACGCGGTCGGCCTCGATGGCGGCTATCTGCCGTGAGAAGACGATGAACCATCCGAGGAACAGGATTCCGGCCAGGCCCTCGACGGTCGTGAGCGTGGTGCGCCCGGCGAGCCACAGGCCTCCTGACACCGCGCAGAGGGCTATGGCCGCGTCGGAGATGACGTAGACGACGCGCGAGAGCTGCGGGGCCAGCCATGGCAGGGCGAGGAAGAGGATGCCCATGATGCCGGGAAGGCTGCGGGCGGAGACGTTGTGCAGGATGGGATGCGGCGTGTAGCGGAAGACGCCCACGCCGATGAACGCGACTCCGGACAGCATGAGCAGCGTCGTGAGGATGCCCGTACGCAGGGGGAAATGCCTGGGCTCGCCGGAGTCCGTTGCGCTCCCGTCGCGCATCCGGTGGAGCCTATGCGTGGTGACAAGCTCCGTGACGGCGAAGTAGCTGATGATGATGACGCAGACGCCGGCGAGGATGAGGGTGGAGTTGAACATCCGCGCGGCGAAGGTGGTGCGGTCGCCGAGCTGGGAGAAGTTGTTGCCCGACCAGTACGGATCGTCGCTCGTCAGACCCGCCGTGCTCACGCCGGAGACGACGAACAGCGGCAGGAGCCCGGCCAGGGTCTTGGCGTCCATGAGCTCGGCCTGGACGAAGGTGAGATAGCCGCTGATGGCTGCGAATCCGGCGCATAACCCTGCGAGAAGGTCGTTGACCGAGCGGCCGAAGAGATAGTTCATCATGCGCAGGGTCATGAAGGACGTGAAGAACAGCGTGGCGGCGTACACGGTGGACAGGGCGAGGATCTCGACGACGCGGCGGATCGGGGCCAGCCATCCGTAGCGCAGGCTCCAGGAGCGGGATTCGCGGGCGTAGCCGATGGCGAAGGACATCGTGCCGCAGGCAGCGATGATGGCTGAGCATGCCATATACAGGCGCTGGCTGACCTGCCAGATGGCGGGGGCGTACCGCAGGAACAGGGTCATGCCCGTCCAGCCGACGAGCGCGCAGACGAAGCTCGAGATGAGCCCGGCCGTCTCGGCCCGCTGATGACGTCCCATGCTGCCTCCCCGCTCGTGGCCAGTCTACCGGCCGGGGGAGTCCGGGGCTGGTGATGTCCATGCCGGGTTCCGTCGGATCTGCCTGTTCTCCTTCCGCGTGGTGATCTTCCGCCCATCGTGGTGACGTTCCGATCTTCGTGGAGTCGCTTCCCGTTCCTGCGTGCCGCCTTCCCGGTCTGCGCCCCCCTCTGCGGTAGTATGGTCAACCGTGCCCTGCAGAGGGCTTCGGGCCGTAGCGCAGCTTGGTAGCGCGCCTGCTTTGGGAGCAGGATGTCGCGGGTTCAAATCCCGCCGGCCCGACGGATCCGGCATGTTCCCGACCTTCCTCGGCTCTACGATGAGTGAAGCGCGATGTCGCGCCACCGCATGGGACGAGGGAATGGGAAGGGTGCCGGGTGACTCCGTCGACGAAGGAAGGCCAGCGTTCCGAGCTGCATCGGATGATCTGGAGGATCGCCAACGATCTTCGCGGCTCCGTGGACGGCTGGGACTTCAAGTCCTACGTGCTCGGTCTTCTCTTCTACCGGTACATTAGCGAGAACCTCACGTCGTACATCAACCGCGGCGAGCATGAGGCCGGCAACCCCGATTTCGACTACGAGCGGCTTCCGGATGACAAGACGGGGTCTGGATGCAGGCTCCACACGGCGGAGGAATCATATGGATGACAAGATCCCAGGATTACGGATGCAACCACGTTCCTTCGGCGAGACTCAGGCCGGTGAAGTCCATTCCGACGTCATAGCACTGTACGAATCGCCCGATGGGTCGGTGCGTCTTGACGTGCACACCGATGGGGACACCGTCTGGCTGACACGGCAGCAGATGGCTGCATTGTTCGGTCGTGACGTCAAAACTATCGGCAAGCATATCGCTAGCGCCAAGCGGGAGGAGCTCGCTGGTTCCGCAACTGTCGCAAAATTTGCGACAGTTCAGAGGGAGGGGCGACGGCTCGTCGAGCGCCAGATGGAACACTACAACCTCGACATGATTCTCTCCGTGGGATACCGGGTGAAGTCGGCCGAGGGTATCCGTTTTCGACATTGGGCGAACGACGTCCTGAAACGCTATCTGATTGAGGGGGCCGTCATCAATCAGCGGAGGCTTAACGCCATCGGCAAGGTCGTGCGTATCCTCTCCCGTTCGACGGACCCGCTGGTCGCCGGCGCGGCGGACGTCCTTTCGGCGTATCTGCCCAGTCTGAGGCTGCTGCGGGATTATGACGCGGGAGAGATCAGCGCCTCGCCCAGGGCCACGCCGCGCTGGACCCTGACGATCGGGGAGGCGCGCGAAGTGATCGCCGGACTCCGGTCGGCCTTCCCCGAGGACGATCTTCTGGGCAACGAGCGCGGGGGCGGCCTCGAGGCGGTCATCGGCTCCATCTACCAGAGCTTCGGCGGGCATGACCTGTATCCCACCGTCGAGGAGAAGGCCGCGAACCTGCTGTACCTGACCGTCAAGGACCATCCGCTCGCCGACGGGAACAAGCGGACAGCGGCCGCGCTGTTCATGACGTTCCTCGACCGCAACGGCATGGCCGCCGACGGGTCCGGGACCGCAAGGATCAGCGGTGACGCCCTGACGGCTCTCACGCTGATGGTGTCGATGAGCCGCCCGGAGGAGAAGGACATGATGGTCGCGCTGGCGATGCGCATGATCGACGGGAAGGGCGAATGATGAGCGTCACGCTGCCCACGTGGGAGGATTTCACCGGCGCGGTGGACGAGGAATGGCGGCGGTTCGTCGACCGGCGGCGGGACCAGGAGCTCCAGGAGATCATCAGCGAGGAGCGCCTCAAGCCGGAACAGACCGAGAACTTCATGCGCAACGCCTTCCGTGACGGCGCCCTGCAGACCAGCGGCACCGTCATCACCACGATCCTGCCGCCGACGTCGCGGTTCACCGCCGGCGGAGGCCACGCGGAGAAGAAGCAGCGCGTGGTGGAGAAGCTCAGCGCGTTCTTCAGGAGGTTCATGGGGCTGGGCGTGGGGGAGAGCTGACCGTGGCCGTTCTGGACTACATCACGAAGAACGAGATCGAGATTGTCCGGAATCCTTGACCGCTGGGAGTGAATAGTGACGCATCACGAAGGCATGGATTCCTTGGTTGATGTTCGTCATCGATTTTCCGTGGATGAATCGCGCATGATCGCGACGTGTGGTGATGCACGCACATGCCGGGAATGCCCACCGGTCGAATCGTCGGCGCCGCGGATGGGAAACGGATGTCCGATCGGACGCAAGGCGGCGTGATAACGCTCCATAGCATCTTCCGATACGCGACCGGGTGCCGAGCCCGGACCGTGGGATACGGTGTCGCCTTGAAAGAAAGGAGCCATCGTGTCTGATCTTGCCCTCAACTGGACCGCGCTTGCGGTCACGGTCGTCCTGTTCGCCGGCCTGGCCTGGCTGCACCGCGGCCGTCATCTGAACTTCAGCATCCGGGTCATCGTGGCCACGGCGCTCGGCATCGCCATAGGGGTGGTCTTCAAGGACCACGTGAGCTACGTCGCCGCCTTCGGCGACGTCTGGGCGAACGCCATCAAGGCCATCGTCGTGCCCCTGCTCGTCTTCAGCGTCATCGCCAGCATCACCGGCCTCGGCCAGTCCGTGCGTCTGAAGGGGATCGGCGTCAAAACCGTCGTGTTCCTCCTCGTCAACACCCTCACCGCCGCCGTTCTCGCGCTGCTCCTCGCCGAGCTGTTCCAGGTCGGGCGGGGCTTCGACTGGACGCCCACGAAGACCGCGACCAGGGATGTCCCCGGCGTGCTGGACACGCTTGAGGGGCTCTTCCCGTCGAACTTCGTCGGCAACTGGTCCGAGAACCAGGTGGTCCCCGTCATCCTCTTCGCCTTGCTCGTCGCCATCGCGGTCAACAAGGCCCCGGCTACCGACCGCGGGCGCAAGGCCGTCGCCCCGTTCGTCGACCTGGCGAACGCGGGGAACGTGGTGTTCTCCAAGGCCACGCAGATTGTCGTCGGATTCACCCCGTACGCGACTCTGGCCCTCATCGCCGCGGCCGTGAGCAACAGCGACGTCGCCGCTCTGCTGCCGCTGCTCGCCGTCCTCGGCGTCGCCTACATCGCTCTGGCCATCCAGCTGTTCGTCGTCCAGCCGCTCATCCTGGCCGCGGCGGCACACGTCAACCCGCTGTACTTCTTCAAGGCGTACGGACCGGCCGGGGTAGTCGCGTTCACCTCCGAAAGCAGCATCGGCACCATCCCTGTCACCGTCCGCCAGCTGCGCAGCAGCGGCGTCCCCGAGGACATCGCCTCCTTCGCCGCGACCCTCGGCGCGAATCTCGGCATGCCCGGATGCGCCGGCGTCTGGCCGGTGCTTCTCGCCGTCTTCGCCATCAACTCGCAGGGCCTGAACTACAGCATCGGGCAGTATGTGCTGCTCGTCGTGCTCGCGCTGCTCGTCTCCATCGGAACCGTGGGAGTCCCCGGAACCGCCACCGTGACGGCGACGGCGCTTTTCGCCTCCGCGGGTCTGCCCGTCGCCTTCATCGCCGTCGCCCAGCCGATTTCGCAGATCGTCGACATGGGACGCACGGCCGTCAACGTGGCCGGTGCAGCCAACACCGCCTATATCGTCGCGGCGACCGAGAAGCGTCTCGATGACGACCTGTATTACGGGCGCAAGACCTGGGACGACTCGGAGGAGGATGCCCAGGCCGTGTCCGCCGAGGCGTCGCCGGTCGCCGTCGACGCCGCTTCCGTGGCAGACGCGCCGTCCGAGGTCTCCGCCTCCGCGTCGGCCGCTCCGCGCGCAGTCCCCCTGACGCTGTCCCTTCACACCGCCGGCGAGGCGCTTGAGGGACCGGTGGCGAGGCCTGCGGCATCGACGCGCATCGTTCCTCCGATGCGGTAAACCCCGCGGCGGGAAAGTCGGGAAACGGCTCCCCGTGCGGGTGTGACTCAGATCCCTCCGATTCCGTCGTCTGCTGATTCGTCGCAGACGACGGAATCGGAGGGAGTCGTTGAGTCCTTTCTCAGCGTGTGGCCTTCATCCGCCCCATAACCTTCCGTCGCCGTCCCTGCGCCTTCCGCCCGACAATGACGTGAGCGTCACCCCGCCGACGATGACCATGCCTTCGACGACTTCGGACGCCGTGATCGGACTGCCCATGACCAGGGATCCCAGGGCGGTGGCCAGGGTGAGCATGGGAGAGGCGTTGGCGTGCGCCGCCCCGGAACGTGACGTCAGTGCGGCCGTCCCTCCTCCTGGTCGGCCGTCTGGTCCGACGCCTGCGAACGGTCATCGGGCAGGCACGACCACACGTAGACCGCGTTCACCGGATAGTCCTCGGGTCGTCGCCCCTCGCTCAGCCTCTCATACCTGCTCCACACCTCGCGGATCTCGTCGCGCACCCTGAAGGCCTCCTCATGCGTGAGGATCAGCGTCCCCATCGAGAGCAGCGTGAATTCATCATCGGTGAAATCACCCTGTCGTCTCCGCTCCGTGCGTCGCTGCAGCATAAGGCCGATGCGGCGGCGAAGAGGCGCCAGCATCGCATCCATGAGCCGCATGCGCACCCGCGGGCGCGGCTCCGCGCTCACCGTGACCCGGTAGTGCCGCGCGCTCGGCACCCAGAGCGCCTCGCGGCCATCCCTGGCGGAGGAGCGGCGGCGTACGATTCCCACCTTCTCCAGTTCGCGCAGGTGGTAGCTCATCAGACTCGGGGAGATGCCCACGCTGCGGGCGAGTTCCGTTGCGGTCCTCGGCTCCTGCAGCTGGAAGAGCTCCTCGAGCACCTCGTACCGTACCGGCTGGGAGATGATCCGGACCATCCGTGCATCGTCGATCTCGAAGAGGTCGGGGACCTGCTGCCGGTCGTCGTTCATCGTCTGGTCTCCTTCCGATTCCCTCGGGCGCCGGATACTCAGGACACGTCCGGAATATGGTCCTCGATGCGGTATTTCATGAGAAATCTACCGCCAATCCGCGCCAAGTGTTTCCCTATGGTTACACGAATGAAATCCTTGAGATCGTCCCTTTCATGGAATCAAGCCGATTCGGGCGAAAGAGGGGTGACGGATTTTCAGCGGATCTTCTCGACTTCATAGTTTCCCGCTCCCGCCGTCGCGGAGGCGTTTTCGTCTTTCGTTGGAATTCCGCCATTCTGCCAATACAGATGCGAGGCGATTGCCTTGGCGTGGACCGAATGAGGCGTCCTCGGAAATCGTGCCATCCATATAATTCCAACCGACCGCGACGGGAGCCCATCCCATACCAGACGGACGCGCCGTCCCGGACACGGACACGGGTGACGTCACCGGGCTAAGGAGGCTGCCGATTTGATCCGATACATCCTCAGGCGCTGCGCGAACTACGTGGTCATGCTCTTCATCGCGACGTCGCTGACCTACTTCCTGGCCAGCGCCTTCATGGACCCGCGTTCCAACTACATGTCCCGCCATCCCCACCCTCCGATAGCCTCCATCGACCGTTCCCTCGACCTGGCGAACATCAACGACAAGACCCCCATCCTGCTTCGGTACGCCAGATGGCTCCGGGGGATCGTGACCCAATGGAACTGGGGTCTGAGCCCCGAGCAGGCGCCCGTCGGTCCTGCCATCGCCACCCGCATCTGGGCGTCCGTCCAGCTCGTCACTATCGCGACGATCCTATCGATCGTCTTCGGCGTGGGGATCGGCGTGTACACGGCGATACGGCAGTACAAGTGGCAGGACCGCGCCCTCGGGTCCCTCGCCACCTTCTTCCTCGTGGTCCCCACGGCCGTCTTGGCTCTCGTCGTCGTCTACCTGGCGATCAGCGCGAACAACCTTCTCGGCCAGCGCATCTTCTACGTGACCGGACTGCATTCCTACGGCGGCGGCAACCCCCTCCTGTGGGTGACCGACTTCCTCCAGCATCTCGTCCTGCCGACCATCGTCATGACCATCCCCGGCATGGTCGGATACCATCTCACGCAGCGCACCTATCTTCTCGACACCATGAACGCCGACTACGTGCGGACAGCCCGGGCCAAGGGGCTGACCCTGAACAAGGCGATCCGGAGGCACGCGCTCCGCACCTCGCTGATTCCCACGGCCGTGGACGTCGCGTTCTCCATAGCGGGGATATTCACCGGGGCGGTCATCACCGAAACCGTCTTCGCCATCAACGGCCTTGGCAGCTACTTCGTTCAGACCATCAACGACAACGACATCAACGGGTCGGTCGCCATCGCCGCGTTCGGCGGGGCATGCACCCTGGCGGGCGCGCTTCTCGCCGACATCTTCTCGGCGTGCATCGACCCCAGAATCCGTCTGAGCTGAGGGGGATGGCATGTCGCGCGACACAGGCTTCAAACGCACCGGACGACTGACGCTGTACGCGCGCCGCTTCATGCGGCGGCCCTCCGCGGTCGTCGGACTCGTCATGCTCGGGATTCTGGTGTTCTTCGCGGTGTTCGGCGGACGCTTCGGCAGATGGAGCTATGACGAGCCCGACTTCCTGGCCCTGTCGGAACCGCCCAGCGCGGAGCACTGGCTCGGGACCACCACGGGGGGATCCGACCTCTACGCCCTGATCATCCGGGGTCTGGGACGGTCGCTGTCCATCGGCTTCATCAGCTCCATCGCCATCACCATCATCGCGGCCCTCGTGGGGACCGCCATCGCCTACTTCGAGGGCATCGTCGAGAAGATCGGCATGTGGATCCTCGACACCCTTCTGGTCGTCCCCTCCTTCCTGCTCATCGCGCTGATCATCGGGGGGTCGTCGGGAGGCAACGACTGGCTCTGGCTCATCTTCGGCCTGACGGCGTTCGGATGGGTCGGTTACGCGAGGACCCTCCGGACGCTGACGCTGAGCCTGCGCGAGAGGGAGTACATCCGGGCCGCCCGGTACATGGGCGTCTCGTCCTTCAGGATCATCCTGCGCCATCTCATCCCCAACGTCGGATCCGTGCTCGTCATCAACACCGTCCTCGGCGTCGTCGCCGCCGTCAACAGCGAGACGGCCCTGAGCTTCCTCGGCCTGGGGATCAAGGCCCCGGACACCTCGCTGGGGACCCTTCTCAACAACGGGCAGGACGTCATACTCACCGCCCCCTGGGTGCTGCTCTTCCCCTCGCTCGTCCTCATACTGCTCACCTTCTCCGTCCAGCTCATCGGCGACGGGCTGCGCGACGCCATCGACCCGTATTCGCGCTCGGCAGGGAGGGCTGAAGGATGACCGAAGCGACGACCACGGAACGGAGCGGAGCCATGACCAAGGCATCGGACGAGGATCTCGCCCGCCCGACGGGATCACCTGACGATGACGAGCCGGTCCTCAGCGTCCGGGGGCTCACGGTCTCCTTCGCGTCCGAGGCGGGGACCGTCCATGCCGTCAGAGGGCTGGATCTCGACCTGCATCGCGGCAGGACCCTGGGGATCGTGGGGGAGTCGGGTTCCGGGAAATCCGTGACCTCGCTCGCCATCATGGGGCTTCTCGACAGCAACGCCCACGTGGAGGGGTCTATCCGCTGGCACGGCTGCGAGCTGCTGGGGATGAGCGACGTCGACATGAGCGCGATCCGCGGCCGGGGGATCTCGATGGTCTTCCAGGACCCGCTGTCCGCCCTGACGCCGGTGTTCTCCATCGGCGACCAGATCAGGGAGGCGCTCGTCGTCCACAACCCCGACATGACAGCCCGGCAGGTGCATGACAGGTCCGTGGAGCTACTCGACCTCGTCGGCATCCCCGATCCGGAGCGGCGGCTGAAGTCCTATCCCTTCCAGTTCTCGGGGGGCATGAGGCAGAGGGTCATGATCGCCATGGCCATCGCGAACGACCCGGACGTCATCATCGCCGACGAGCCGACGACGGCGCTTGACGTCACCATCCAGGCCCAGGTGCTCGACGTGCTCCGCAAGGTGCAGCGCCAGACCGGCGCGGCCGTCATCTTCATCACCCATGACCTCGGGGTCATCGCCGGCATCGCCGACGACATCATCGTCATGTACGCGGGGCGGCCCGTGGAGAACGCTCCCGTCGACGACATCTTCCTGCATCCCGCCATGCCGTACACGATGGGGCTGCTCGGATCGGTCCCTCGCCCGGACCGGCGCCGGTCCGGGCGTCTGGTCCCCATCCCGGGATCCCCCGTGAATCTCGCCGACCTGCCGAAGGGATGCCCCTTCGCCGAACGATGCCCCATGGCGGTCGACCGCTGCAGGCAGGAGGAGCCGCCCCTGAGACCGGTGCCCGGTCGGGCGGGGCAATTCACCGCATGCCACCGCACCGGGGAGATCGTGGACCGGGGGCTCACCTTCTCCGACGTCTTCTCCGTCGGGAAGGGCGAGGTCTCGAAGTTCCAGGGGGTGCCGCGGGAGAAGAGGGCCGTCGTCCTCGACGTCAAAGGCCTGGTGAAGACGTTCCCGCTCACGACGGGAGGGTTCCTGCGGCGCCGCATCGGGGAGGTCCATGCGGTCGACGGCGTGGACCTCGAGATACGCGAGGGCGAGACCCTGGCGCTCGTCGGGGAGTCCGGGTCGGGGAAGTCGACGACTCTCGGCGAGATCATGGGTCTGCGGCCGCCCCAGGCGGGGTCGATCAGCATCTTCGGGACCACGGTGGACCGGTCCCTCTCCCGCAGGCGTCGGCGCGAGCTCGCCGGACTGGTCCAGTACATCTTCCAGGACCCCATGAGCTCCCTGGACCCACGGCTCCCGATCTACGACATCCTCGCCGAGCCCCTGAGGGTCCAGCATCTCGACCGCACCCGCATCCGGAACCGCATCGAGGAGCTCATGCATCTGGTCGACCTCAACCCCGACCAGGTCGACCGCTTCCCCATCCAGTTCTCCGGAGGGCAGCGTCAGCGCATCGCCATAGCCCGCGCCCTCGCCGTGGACCCCCGGCTGCTTCTGCTTGATGAACCGGTGTCGGCTCTGGACGTGTCCATCCAGGCGGGGATCCTCAATCTTCTCGAGGACCTGCAGAACAGGCTGGGCATCGCCTATCTCGTCGTCGCGCACAACATGTCGGTCGTCCGGCACATGGCGCAGCGGATCGCCGTCATGTATCTGGGGCGGATCGTGGAAAGCGGATCGGCGGACGAGGTCTTCCTCCACCCCATGCATCCCTACACCCGGGCCCTGCTGTCCGCCGTCCCCGTGCCGGACCCCCGGATCGAACGCACCCGGAGCCATGTCGTCCTCCAGGGCGAGCTCCCCAGCCCGTCGGAGACCTTTACCGGATGCCCCTTCGCCGGGCGCTGCCCGCTTTTCGCAGCCCTCGGCCCCGAGAACCGTCGCAGGTGCCTCCAGGAGCGTCCCGGGCTCGCCGTCGCCGGCGACGCGGCGGGGCATGACCATCGTGTCGCATGCCATTTCGCCTCCGTCGGGGATGGCGTCTCGTGATGGGCGCGGCATCGGCCCCACGACGCTCCGACGAGGGGAAGCACAGACGTCGTCGTCACCGGATCGCGGGAAACCGCGCGGTGCGATGGCAGGAAACGGCGGGCGGCATCGTCCGTCGGTCTCCCGGGGAATTCCCCGGGACAATGAGAGGAGAAAAAATGACAGCTCGACAAGGACGGCTGGTCGCCGCGGTAGCCATCATGGCCGCGGTGGGCATGCTCGTGTCCGCATGCGGCGGGTCGTCGAATGCGGGAACCACCACCTACAAGGAGCTTTCAAGCGGAATCCCGGCCTCCTACAAGGGAGCCCTGCCGACTCCCGTGGCCACCAAGGGCTACTACAACGAGCAGCAGCGCAGCAACGTCAAGGACGGAGGCACGCTGAATCTGGCGATCAGCGAGATCGGGCCGAACTGGAACCTTCTCAGCAGCGACGGCAACACCACGTACATGAACACCCTGTGGAGCTGGTATCAGCCGAGTCTGATCACCACGGGCAACGATGTCACGGGCAAGACCCTGTCCGTCAACAAGGACTACCTCACCGACATGAAGCTCGTGAGCAAGAACCCCATGGTGGTCCAGTACGACATCAACCCCAAGGCGACCTGGAATGACGGATCCGCGATCGACTGGACGGCCTTCAAGGCGACCTGGGTCGCGTGCAACGGAAAGGACACCGACTACAACCCGCCCAGCACCGACGGATTCGACCGCATCGCAAGCGTCAAGGAGGGCAGCAACGCCAAGCAGGTCATCGTCACCTACTCGACGCCCTACTATCCCTGGCAGCTCGTGTTCACGAACCTCGTGAATCCGAAGGCCGGCAACGCCAAGACCTTCACTTCCGGCTGGACGAACAACCCCCATAACGAGTGGGCGGCCGGCCCGTACATCGTCTCCTCCTTCAGCGACTCGCAGGTCACCTTCACCCCCAACCCGAAGTGGTGGGGCGACAAGCCCAAGCTTGACAAGGTCGTCTACAAGCTCATGACGACCACTGCGGAGCTCAACGCCTTCGAGAACGGGGAGATCGACGCGGACAGCGACGTGACGACCAGCGACCAGGTCAAGACGGTGCGCAGCGTCTCCGATGCGGTCCTGCGGTTCGGATACAGCACCGACACCGACGTCATCAACTACAACGGCAAGTCCGCGCCTCTGAACGACGTCAAGGTCCGTAAGGCCCTGACCCAGGCCTTCGACGTGTCCACGTACAACAAGATCCACTACAAGGGTCTCGGATGGAACGCGCCCCAGCCCGGCTCCGAGCTGCTCGCGCCGTTCCAGAAGGGATACGAGAACAACCGTCCCTCCAGCGGCGACTACAGCGTCGCCAACGCCAAGAAGACCCTCGAGTCCGACGGCTACAAGCTCGGCAGCGACGGCTACTACGCCAAGGGAGGCAAGGACCTCCAGGTCTCCTACACCTACTTCGGCACGAATGCGACCCAGCAGGCGCTCGCCGAGGCCTACCAGGCCATGATGAAGAAGGCCGGAATCAAGGTGAAGGTCGTCAACAAGAGCGAGAGCAAGTTCTCCGACACCGTCACCGGCGGTGACTACGAGGTGCTTCCCATGGCGTGGGAGGCGAACAGCGCCTACGGGTTCATCTCCTCGGCTCCTCAGCTGTACACCTCGGACGGGCCGAGCAACTTCACGTACGTCGGAACCAAGAAGATCGACGCCCTTCTCAAGAAGGCCGGAAACTACTCCGAGTACGATGACCAGGTCAAGGCCACGAACACCGCGGAGAAGGCGGCTCTGAAGCTGTTCGGAACCATCCCCGTGTCCACGCCGGCGAGCTTCGTGGCTACCAAGAAGGGTCTGGCCAACTACGGGGTGTCGGGATTCGCGACCATCCGTCCTGAGGACATCGGCTGGCAGAAGTAGAACCGCCGGTCCGAGGCCCCATTCCCCTGGAGCCCTGGCGTCCGATCGTCCCTATGGACGCCGGGCGCCAGGGCTCCAGGGCGTTTCTCGACGAGGCCTCCGGCCCCGGAGCGGCCATGGGACGTCCGCGGGACGGACGGGGCCACGATTCCGTGACCCCCGGCGTCTACCATGCACGGTATGGACCTTGGAAAACTGGCATTCCACGACTTCGACCCCGTGGCCGACGCCGACCTCGTCGCCCCCTCGACGGCAAAGGTCGCGTCCGCAGTGCCCGAGCTGCGCGTGGCCGCCATCGACCCGGAGCTGTCCGACACGGACGCGTTCTGCGAGCACTACGGCATCGGCCTCGACGTGACCGGCAACTGCATCATCGTCGAAGGCAGGCACGCGGGAGTCGTCAGCCATGCCGCCGTCGTCGTCGCCGGCGACGCCCGCGCCGACATCAACGGCGTCGTCCGTCGCGCGCTGCATGTGCACAAGCTCAGCTTCGCGCCCATGCAGACGGCGGTGGACCTCACCGGCATGGAGTACGGCGGCATCACCCCCGTCGGACTGCCCGCCGACTGGCCGATCCTCGTTGACGAGAGGCTCGCCGCGCAGGACGAGGTGCTCATAGGCAGCGGCATCCGGGCCTCGAAGATCCTCCTTCCCGGCTCCTCGCTCGCCGTGCTGCCAGGAGCCGTCAGCCTCGCGCTGCGCAAGGAGTGGTAGTCGGCGAGGGCGTAGTCGGCAGAGAGCGGGCAGCAACGGAATGACCGACAAAGGACGATGACCATCGCATGACATGGGATGCCGATCGCTACGACCGCGACCAGGGCTTCGTGAGCGCGTACGGCAGGTCGCTGGAAAGCCTCGTTCCGGATGATGCCGGTGCTCTTCTCGACCTGGGCTGCGGGACGGGCACGCTCACCGCCGAGCTGGCCCGACGAATCCCGCATGTGGTCGGGGTGGACGCCTCCACGTCGATGATCGACCGCGCCCGACGCGAGCACCCCGGCGTGGAGTTCCACGTCGCCGACGCGCTTGACCTGCCGTATGACGGTGACTTCGACGTCGTCTTCTCCAACGCCGTCTTCCACTGGATCCATGACCACGGCACGCTGCTCGCCAACGTCCGGCGCACGCTGCGTCCCGGAGGCCGGCTCGTCTGCGAGTTCGGGGCGCGAGGCAACATCGCGCGCATCGACGCCGCCATGGGACGGGCGATGCGGCGGCGCGGACTGGACATCGCCGTGCGCTTCACCTTCCCGGGGGACGACGAGTTCCGCAGAAGTCTTGACAGTGCGGGATTCCGCGGCATCGACGTGACGTCCTACGACCGTCCCACGCCGTTGGGCGGGGGAGAGGCGGGTCTTTCGAGCTGGCTGAGGCAGTTCTACGCCGATGACCTCGCGCAGGTCGACGAGGACGAGCGACAGGCCGTCATCGCCGAGGTCGAGGACGGGCTTCGCGACGACCTCTGGGACGCGTCACGCGGCTGCTGGGTCGCCGACTACCGCCGTCTGCGTGCCGTCGCCGTGCGGTGATGGCACGCAGACGTCTGAGCCCTTTCGGTTATTCGTGATGCATCGACTTCAGAAGAGATGAATGCCGTCGTATGGCTTCAACAGTTCGTGAGATGATGCCATCGACATCCAGATCGGCCATTTTCTCGGCGACGAAGTCCAGTTGCGCGGCCAACGATGAAAGCGTTGCTTCAACGATCCCTATTCCCTCGTCTTTCGCGATTCTCAGGGAACGCGCCGAAGCGACGAGCGTTTCCGGGAACACCTGTTCCAGATCGAAGGTGGTTCCGAGACGCATCGGGAAGAGCGGATGCTCATCCTCTTTCAGGAAGGCACCGATGGACACCACGTCATAAAGGGGTGCGAGCGTCACACTGGTTCCGGACAGCATCAGTGAATAGTTCTTCGCGTGTGCGTCGGTATTGAGTAGTGCGGCGTTGACCGTAACGGCTTTCAGAAAGGATTCGCTGACTTCGTGCATCGACTCCGGTCCCAGGCGTGTTGCAAAAAGTCGTCCTATCTGGCCGATTCCGGGACCGCCGTCCTGTCTCTGATACTTTCGAGCCGGCGGCACCGACATCGCCTGGCAGAGATCCTCCTGATGCAGACGTCGATAGGTGCCGTCTCTTTGTCGCTCACGGTCGTATCTTTCGGATACCACGGCTCTGATGTTTTCGTCCGGTGATGTCCAGAGCGTCGATCGTGCCGCCGGCAGTCCGATGGCCGCAACGACGTTCTGACAGAAGAGTTCGACGATATCGGCATCGGGGAATGCTCCTGTCCCAATTGGCAGGGGTTTGAATATGCACGTCGACGGAGTACCTCGCTGGGGCACCGCCCAGCGCCCATCCGCTGTCCTCGTCAGCGCAATCTTTGCCTGTGCGCCCGCCAGGCTCATTCGTTGGCTGCCGTCCCATGTCGTTCCGGAGTCATACACGTTCAGGATCTCACGCAGCATCGAAGACAGACGATGATCATCGATGGGGGTCATGGTCGTTCTGTCTGCGGTGAAATCCTCTGACTTCTCCCCAGGGCGGATTATCTGCAACGCCCCGGCGACGTCATGACCGACATGTTCAAGCAGAGCGAAGGGCGATTGCGCGGAAACCTGATATCTCGTGGACATCGCCTGAATCGCCAGGGGATTGTCTGGGAGCAGCCCCTCAAGGAAAGGACGGACGACATGGTTCCCGTGTCGGCTCTGTCCCAACGGCATCGACAGCGAGAGAGGGGTGGCGCCCTGTTCGTTCGCATATGTCTTGTCATATTCATACGACAGAGAACCCGATTGGCTCATGCGAAGTTCGCCCATGAATCGTCCATCCATGAGGATTTCGAGGATACGGTCACTCATCGTCCACGCTCACGTGGAGCCCGATTGACGAACAGACCATGAGGATGCGCCTGAAGTCGAACGACGCCTTGCCGAGCTCGACCTTGGCGAGCCAGCTGCGCGAGACGCCGGCGCGCTTGGCGAGGGCCTCCTGCGAAAGGCCGAGGAACGTGCGGCGCTGGCGTATGACGAGGCCCATGTCGTACATGGTCCTGATTGATGATTTCATGGTCCTCCCCCCAGTGCCGGATTCGTGCCCAGGATGACCGTGCAACGAGGTTCGGCGTACAAGCATCATATGGCTGTAGATGAACGTATACAATCCCCATTGTATATGTTCGTATACACATGATGCTTTCGCGCGCTTCATCCTTCGTCAGGAATGCGTCTGAGGGGGGTCGGACGGCCAGAGAGACGTGGGGGATCGGAGACGGGACCTCTGCCTGGTCCACCCAGAGCGTACGCCGGCGGCGTTCGACACAGTGGAAACGTAGACTCGGCCATGACGGCGGTCATTGGGCTCCGGCCATGAGCCAGGGCCACCCAGGGCCGCAGCGTCATGCCGATGAACCATCACGAATGCCAAGGGAGCATGCCATGACCGCGAAGATCTCCGATGCCAAGGTCCTTATCATCACGCAGAACTGGGGAATCGAGGAGACCGAGCTCACTCGCCCGCTGCGCGACCTCAAGGCCGCGGGTGCCCACGTCACCTTCGCCGCCGCCGAGAACAAGCCCGTCGAAACCCTGGAGCATGACCGCTTCCCCGGCGAGACCGTCGAGCCCGACACGACGTACGACGACGTGAAGGCCGACGACTACGACCTGCTCGTGGTGCCCGGCGGCACCACCAACGTCGACCGTCTGCGCGTGTCCGCCGCGCCCATCGCGCTGGCCCAGGACTTCGCGAAGAAGGGCAAGCCCATCGCCGCCATCTGCCATGGAGCATGGCTGCTCGTCAACGCCGGTTTGCTCAAGGGCAAGACGCTGTCCAGCACCCGGTACATCGCGAAGGACGTCGAGAACGCCGGCGCCACATACGTCGACGAGCCCGTGCATGTGGACGACGCTGAGGGATGGCGTCTGATCACCTCCCGCAAGCCCGACGACCTCGACGACTTCGTCGGCGCCATCAAGAGGACCCTCGAGAGCTGAGTCTCTTCTTGAGGATTGAGAACGACGTCAGAGGAAGCGGGAAAGACGTCCAGCGGCCTCGCCTTCGTCATTCGACGGTGGGGTCGCCTCATATCATCCCCACGGCGATTCCTTCATAGGCCATCATTCCAGTCTTTTCGCATTCCTCCGCGTATGATGTCCGGTGCTTGGAGTCGCTATGACCGGCATTGGAGCCGACTGGGGGGATGACCGGAATGGGGTCGCCGGGCACGATGGGGAATGGAGCGGATCGACGGACATGACCATGTTCTCCACGCATCGCGTCGCCCTCGGGACCCTCGTCGCGCAGTGCGTGGACGTGGCGACCCGGATCGAGGCGGACTCGCTGTTCCGGGAGGGCGATGACGTTCTTGCGAACGTTCAGACCGCCCTGGACCGTGGCGTTCCCTTCGGAGACGTCGCCCGATGCGTGGGATTCGAGGGGGATTCCCGTCGTGTCGGCGAACTGACGTACGCAGCGCTCGCCGAGGCCCGGACGATGTACCGCCTGTCGGCCGGCGCGTTCGATCCAACCGTCGCCCCCGTGACCGATCTGTGGCGTCGGTGCGGCGCCGCGGGCCGCGTCCCCTCCTCCGACGCTCTGGAGTACGCCGCTCGTCTGGTGGACGGATCGAGAATGAGGCTGGACGGCGACTCACGAACCGTCAGGCTCGAGCGCGGCCAGTCCCTCTCCCTCGCCGGTCTCGCCCGGGGTTTCGCCGCCGACCATCTCGTCGACGCGTACGGACGTGCCGGCGTGGCCTCGGCCTTCGTCAACGTCGGCGGACGGATCCGCATCATCGGGCCTCATCCGGGTCACGGACCATGGAGTCTGGCGGTTCCCGACCCGAACGACGCCTCGCACGCCCTGACGCGTCCCGGGGGTCCTCGCTCCGCCGCGTCGATCGCCCCACCTGCTCATCGACGCCTCGCCACGCTTAGGCTTTCCGGGTCACGATCCGAAGCGGACCCGACGAATCGGGGATCCCGGGCGGGCAGGGGCCTGGCTGTCGTCACGAGGATGCTGGGTCCCTCGGTTGCGGGTTCGCATGGCCGTCACGTCCTGGGCGTCTCGGCGACGATCGATCCCCGAACCGGGCTTCCGGTCTCCGGCGACCTCGCGGCGGCCACCATCGTCGCGTCCAGCGCCAGCTTCGCCGACGCCCTTGCGCTGGCGGTTCTCGTCCTCGGTCTCGAGGAGGGCATGCAGCTCGTCGACTCCCTTCCGGGCGTCGACGGCCTGATCGTCACCAGGCGTGGGACCGTCGTGATGACGCATGGGCTGTCGTCCATCTGCCATCCCGCGAAGGGCGTCCGGTCGGACCGCTTCCGCATCTGGGGATGACTCACGGGACCCATGACACGCGCCAACTTCGAAGACGCGTAGTTCCATGTTCGCCCCATAGAACTTAAAACGTTGGAATTTCAACGTTTTTTGGCCTATGCTGGCGGGGTTTACCCGAAGCGGACACGATGTTCGCCTGACGACAGGAGGCCAAGGAATGGCGAAAAGGACGATGGCCCTCGCACGGCGTCTCGCCCCCGTTCTCACGGGAGGCCGGCCCACCCTCATCCTCACGCTCGTCATCGGCCTCGTCGCGGGCATCCTCTGGAGACCCTCCAATCGCGTCGCCGTGGTGATCCTCGTCGTGACCGCCGTTCTCACCGTCGCCCATTCCGTGTGGGAGATGATACGCAACGTTCGCAAGGGCCACGTCGGCGTCGACATCCTCGCCGTCGTCGCTCTGATGTCCACGCTGGTGGTGCACGAGTTCTGGGCGAGCTGGATCGTCGTCGTCATGATTTTCTCGGGGGCGGCCATCGAGGAGTATGCCGAATCCCGGGCCCAGCGCAACCTCGCCGTCCTTGTCGAGGCCGCCCCGTCGGTGGCTCATCGTCGTGATTCCGCCGACTCCGAGGACTCGGCGGCATGGACCACCATCACCGTCGACGAGGTGACGATCGGCGACGTCCTCCTGGTCAAGCCCGGTGAGACGGTTCCGGTGGACGGCATCCTCCTCAGCCCGCAGGCCACCCTGGACATGTCGATGATCAACGGCGAACCGCTGCCCGTCGACGTGTACGAGGGTGCCAAGGTCGCCTCGGGAGCGGTGAACGGCGCCGCCCCGCTCGTCCTCCGCTCCATCGCCCTGTCCACGGACTCCCAGTACCAGAGGATCGTCGGTCTCGTCCGCTCCGCCCAGGAGTCCCGTTCCGTCTCCGTGAAGACGGCAGATCTGCTCGCCGTGCCCTTCACCGTCGTGTCCTTCGCCATCGCCTTCATCGCCTGGGCGGCCTCCGGCAATCCGCTGCGCTTCGCCGAGGTGCTCGTCATCGCCACCCCCTGCCCCTTGCTCATCGCCGCGCCCGTCGCGTTCATGGGCGGCACGGGGCGACTGGCCAAGGCCGGCATCGTCATCAAGGCGCAGGACATCCTCGAACAGCTGGGCGACGTCACGCATGTCTTCTTCGACAAGACCGGAACCCTCACGCGGAAGAAGCCGCAGGTCGACCGGGTCGAGCTCGCCCCTTGGACCACGGCGCAGCTTGACGCGGACGCGCTGCTCGTCGACGCCGGGATGCTCGAGACCTACTCCTCGCACATCCTCGCCCGAGGCGTCGAGCATGCCGCCGTCGATCTTCTCCACGCCCATGGTCTCAAGCGCCCCGATGTCTCCGAGGCGTGCGAGGACACGGGCAACGGCGTGGAAGGCGTTATCGACGGGCGACGCATCCGCGTCGGTCGCCTCTCCTATGTGGCCTTGGGCGCCACCGCCGCCGACGTCGAACGAGACTTCGGTCCTCTGGCGGACAACGAGATGGTCACCTTCGTGTCCGTGGACGGCGAGCTGGCCGGGAGGATCGTCCTCAAGGACTTCCCGCGCGACAACGCGCGGAGCACGATCGCCAGGCTTCGCGCGCTCGGCGTCTCCCAGGTCACCATGCTCACCGGGGACAAGTCCGGGTCCGCCACGATCGTCGGCGACGCCGTCGGGATTGAGGACGTGCGCGCCGAGCTGCTGCCCGAAGGGAAGGTGGACGCGGTCGCCGCGGCTCATCGTCCCGCGTCCGTGGCGCCCGGCAGTAGCCGACGCGGATTCATCGTCAGGATCGCCGACCTTGTCAAGGGCATGATCGGCCTGCCCGACCGCGGGGAGATCACCATGATGGTCGGTGACGGCGTCAACGACGCTCCCGTCCTCGCCGCATCCGACATCGGCGTGGCCATGACGGACGGAGCCTCCACCGCTGCCAGCGAATCCGCCCAGGTGGTCATCATGAACGACGACATCGCCATGGTTCCCACGGCCATGGTCATATCCCGGCAGACGCGGCACGTCATGCTCCAGGCCGTCTACGGCGGCCTCATCGCCGCCGTCGTCTGCATGGTGGTCGCGGGCTTCGGCCTCATCCCGGCCATCGTCGGCGCGATTCTTCAGGAGGCGATCGACGTGGCGAGCATCCTGTGGGCTCTCACGGCTCTTATCGACAGGCCGACGGACGGGATCAGGGCCACGGTCGCGACTGACGGTCCGACGATGGCCGTGTCCGGAATCGACGACGCGGACTGAAGGGGTCTCGTTGCGCCGGCCGTCGGCATCAGCCGTCGGCGACTGACTCCTGTTCGTCCGAATCGCCGGGCTTCGCGCCTTCCGAGGCAGGGCCTAGTGTGGCTCGCATGTCCGCGAATCCTCATGCCCCCCTGCTGCGAGCCGCGGGCATGTCCTTCGTCAAGACATCATCCGCCGACGACTCCGACGGGGCCCTCGTGTTCCGCGATGTGGACCTCGATCTCGCCGCCGAATCGATCGTGGATCTGACGGGCCCCTCCGGTGGCGGCAAAAGCAGCCTACTCATGTCTCTGGCGCTTCTCAGCCCACAGGCGCAGGGGTCTCTATCCTTCCAGGGGCGAGACTCCTCATCCTTCACGCCGCAGCTGTGGCGCGCCTGCGTCATGTATCTTCCTCAGGAGCCTCGTCTGCTGGGAGGAACGGTCGCCGACGCCATCCGCGCACCGTGGACGTACGCGGTGCGGCGGTCCGAGACGAGACGGGGCTGGCATGCCCTTGTTTCAGGGGTCATCTCGCATCGACGGTCTCGGTTGGCGAGGACATGGGGTCCCTCCGATGCCGCCATGAGAGGGATGCTCGATTCTTTGGGCTGTTCGGACGTGGAACTCGGGCGCCAGCCCCATGATCTGTCAGGGGGGCAGAGGGCGCGCGTCGCCCTGTGCCGCGCCCTTCTCGCGCATCCGAGGGTTCTGCTCGCCGATGAGGTCGACGCCGGTCTCGACGACGACAGCGCCGCTCTCGTCGGTCGGGCCATGACGAGGGCGGCGGCATCCGGCATGGCGGTGCTGAGGGTCCGCCACCGCGCCTCGGACGGGCTGGCGGAGCGGACTCTCGAGCTGAGGGACGGCGTGCTGCGATGAGCGCCGGGGACTATTCCATCGATCTCGTGGGTCTTCTCATCGCCCTGGGGATGACCATGCTGTCGGCGGGCGTCTCCGCGCTCATGCGACTCGGCGTCGGCCGTTCCCTTCTTCTCGCCGCATGCCGCGCACTGCTTCAGCTGCTGGCGATGGGCCTCATCCTCAAGGCCATCATCCGCAGCGGGAACCCCTGGCTGGTGCTCGCCCTGGCCTCGGTGATGCTCGTCGCCGCCGTGCAGATCACGTTCTCGAGGGCGCATGGCATACCCAGGGGGCTCGGCGTCCCCGTCTTCCTTACCCTCGCCATCACGATGCTCGTCATGGTCGGGGTCGTGGCCGAACTCATCGTCAGACCCACCCCGTGGTACGCGCCGCAGCTGCTGCTGCCTCTCACCGGCATGATGCTGGGCAACTGCGTGTCCGCCATCGCCGTGGCCATGACGCGTTTCTACGAAAGCATGGACGAGCGCCGCGACGAGATCGGCACCATGCTGGCATTGGGAGCGACGTCGTGGGAATGCGCCAGGCCCTCCATCGTCTCCTCGATGGCCCTGGGTCTGCTGCCCACCGTGGCGTCCCTGTCCTCGGCGGGCATCGTCACCATCCCCGGCATGATGGCCGGGCAGGTCATCGCCGGAGGGGATCCGTTGGAGGCGGCGAAGTACCAGTTCGTCGTGCTCACCGCCATCGCGGCGCTCACCCTGCTCGCCGACGCGCTGATCATGACCCGCATCTACCGCACCTGCTTCACGGAGCTTGACCAGTTCCGGCCGAAGGGGATGCGCGACCAGACATCCCGACGCTCCTGACGGCGATTTCCCCGGGAGCATAACCCGTCGGTGAAGAGCATGCGCGAAGTGGTCCCGCCGGCGCCGGATGACGACGAATCGCGCATTCGACGATTGGCTCTCGTTCGGGGAACGTTCAGCAAACGTCCACCGATCGTCCACGAGGACGTCCCTACGATGTGGGCAACGGCAGGGACGCGTAGCCGGGGAGCCTCATCCATCGGACGACGATGGGGATATGCAGGAACGACATCAGTGGAGGACACAGTGAACACACTCGGCAGAACGGCGATCGCCGCGGCATCGATGGCCGCGCTGGCGGTGGATCTCGCCGCCGTCGTGATCGTTCCGAAGCTGCGCATCCAGCGCAGTGAGACGGTTCTCGCGCAGACCACGGCGGTCGCCGGATCGCAGTCGTCGACCGGGGCCTCGTCGGGGGAATCCCCCTCGGATTCGTCGTCGTCGTCTTCGTCTTCGTCATCCTCCTCGGATTCCTCCTCGTCTTCATCGTCATCCGCCTCATCCTTGCAGGACGGAACCTATACGGGGTCGGTCACCATGACGCGCCGCGGGGACGTGCAGGTGCGCATCACCGTCTCCGGCGGGAAGGTCACCGCCGTCGATGCCGTCCAGTACCCCCAGGACAACCCCACGTCCTCCTCGATCAACGCGCAGGTCATCCCCATCTACGTCAAGGAGGCGCTTGCCGCCCAGAGTTCCTCGATCCAGGTGGTGAGCGGGGCCACGGAGACCTACGACGGCTTCACTGGCTCCCTGCAGGACGCCATTGCGCAGGCGGGACGGTAGCGCCATGCGATACGTCACACTGAACGTCATGAATCTTCCCTTCACCATCGCCGTCGATGACGATCAATGCCCTCGTGGCAAGAGCGTGGAGACGCCGGGCGCCATCGCCGGCATGAACAGGGCCGTGGACGGTGTGCGGAACCTGCTCGTCGACGTCGATCGGCGTTTCTCCCCGTTCCGGGATGATTCCCTCGTCAGCCGCTTCCAGAGGGGCGACAGGACGATGACGCGGGACGCGGACTTCACGGACGTCTACATGCTCTCGCTTCTTGCGCGCGCCGAAACCGACGGGCTTTTCGACCCCTACTTCCGTGGCGTCTGGGATCCCACGGGACTGGTCAAGGGGTGGGCCGTCGACAGGGCCGTGTCCGGGATCCTGATGCCGCTGGTGTCCTCCGGACGGCTGCCGCCCACCGGCATCAATGCCGGAGGCGATATGCTACTGCTTCCGCGGCGGGGAGGCGAGTCGTGGCATGTCGGCATCGTCGACCCGCACGACCGTGGATCGTACGTCGCGGCGATGGACATCCGATCGGGCGCGGTGGCGACTTCGGGGACCAGCGAACGGGGCGAGCATGTCGTCCGGCGCCATCACGACGTGCTGCAGGCCACGGTTGTCGCGGAAAGCCTGGTGGACGCCGACGTCTGGGCGACGGCACTGCTCGGCGCACCGGCGGCGGAGCTTGACCGTCTGGTCGCCGACAATTCGCTGACGGCCTTTCTGGTGATGTCCCAGGGGGACGTGCGCGACTATGCCGCGGGGTCGCCGGTGGATCCCGTCAATGCCCACGTCATGAGTCCAGGCGACGTCCATGGCGTCCCCGCGTCGACGACCGAGGCCGCCGACCCGTCTCACGACGCGATGGCGTCCTGTATTCCAGCCCGACGATCCGACGACCAGGAGATCCCCCGATGACGCCAGTGACCCGTGAAAGCCCCGTGATCCCCTCCTTCCGCCCTGTGGATGGGGCGGTTCGGAGACGGGAGTCCCCTGCGGCGTCGATGGCCGCGCGCTACCTGACGTGGGTGGTGGCCGCGGTCGTCGTTCCCATGCCCCTGATGCTCGCTCTGTCGCTTGAGCTGCCCACCATCTATCTGGGGCGCATAGCCGCGATGCAGATCGGCGTCGCGGCCTACGCCTGGATGCTTGCCGCCGTGGTCCTGTCCGTGCGCCCGCGCTGGCTCGACAGATCCGTCGGTCTTCCGCATCTGTACGCCATCCACGGGGGCATCGCGCTGTTCGCCATCGTCGCGGCGCTGGTCCACGACCAGTTGTCCTCGTCCACCGGCCTCGTGAAGCAGACGGGCACCATGGCGCTCATCCTTCTTATCGGCCTGGGATGCTGGTCCGTGGTCTTCATGTCCGGATGGCTGACCTCCCGCATCCCCCTGCTCGCCCGGATACGCTCCCTGGCGGAGCGTCTCGCCCATCATGAGCTGTCCGTGTGGCTGCATCGGCTCAACCTCGTGGCCGTGCTGCTCGTCTTCACCCACGTCCAGCTCATCACGTACATCTCCTCGCTGCGCTGGTTCATGGTCGTCTTCGACGTCATGACCGCGGCGACCCTGCTGGTGTACGTGGCCGGAAAGATCCGCATGCGCACCACGGCCCTGTCGGGGGTTCTCCTCTCCAGTCGCGTGGTGGCGCCTCGGGTCCATGAGATCAGGATCAGGGTCGACGTCCCGACGGCGATGAGGTGGGAGGCGGGGGACTTCGCCTTCCTGCGCTTCCCCGGCATCGAGGGCATGGGCGAGTACCATCCGTTCTCCATCGTCGATGCGCCGCGCCGCAGCGCATCGATGGGCGCGAACGGCAGACGGTCGATGAGGGGCATGAGGCAGGTCGTCTGGACCTTCGACATCCGCGAGGATGGCGACTTCACGCGCAGGGCCGGCGTCATGACGCCCGGCAGCAGGGTGACTCTTCTTCCGCCGTTCGGCAGGATCCAGCGCTTCCTCGAGGAGCATCCGGCCGCCCCCATCGTCATCATCGCCGGTGGCATCGGAGTCACGCCGATGCTTGCCGTCGTCGAAGGCTTCGCGGCTCGCACCGCCCTGGTCGTGTACACGGCGAAACGGGGAAGTCTGCTGCCCGCCGCCGAAGGTCTGAGACGTCTGGTCCGCGGATCCGGGGGTCGGACCATCATTCAGGAGGGCAGACTCAACGCCTCCCGGATGGAGACCACGGTGATTCCCGGGGCCGTGTATCTCGTGGCCGGACCGGCCCGGATGCAGAGGATATGGATGCGCTTCCTTCGGCGTCGCGGAGTCCCGGCGTCGCGGATGTACAACGAGCCGTTCGCCTGGTGATCATCGGACCCGGACCTCGTCCCCTTGTTCCAAGGGATGAACCGAGGTCTCCTCGAGATTGCGCCTGCAGCTGATTCACCGGGCGCACCGGTGACACCGAGGATGCTGATATGGGTGCTCGTCGATTCGCGGCGGGGCCGGATACGGGGGTTCCATGTTCCTGGCCGTCAGCGAGATACGCCATTCGAAGCTGCGCTATGCGCTCGTCGTCGTCGTCATGGCGCTCGTCGCGTACCTGGTCACCTTTCTCACCGGTCTGTCCTATGGACTGGCACAGGAGAACCGCTCTGCCGTCGACCACTGGGATGCGGACGACGTGATCCTCTCCGATGACGCGAACGGCGGTCTGGCCCTGTCGTCGATCAGCGGCGATAAGGCCGAGGCCGTCCGCGCCGATCGCAAGGCCACGCTGCTGCAGTCGGCATCGGTCACCCATCAGGCCGGCGCCGGGTCCGCAGACGGGACGGACGTCCGTCTTCTGGGCATCGACGCCTCGGGATTCCTCGCCCCGGCCATCTCGGAGGGCAGGATGTTCCGCACGTCCCAGGAGACCGTCGTCGACTCGACGCTGGCCACCCGCGACGGGATCCGCCTGGGCGACCGTCTCGCCTTCTCCGGCACCGACAGGACGATGAAGGTCGTCGGATTCACGTCGAACGCCCAGCTCAGCGTCTCGCCCGTCATGTACATGTCGCAGGCGGGATTCCGCCGTCTGGGGGTGTCGGGAATTCTCTCCCGGTCCTCCGATGCCGTCAGCGCCGTCATCACCCGGGGCAGGGTAAAGAGCGTCCCGAAGGGCGTGGACGTCGTATCCATCGCGGACTTCATCCAGGATCTGCCCGGGTATCGCGCGCAGGTCCTCACCTTCGGCTTCATGATCGGCTTCCTCGTGGTGATCGCCGCCGTCGTCATCGGCGTCTTCCTCTACGTGCTGACCCTGCAGAAAAGGTCGGTCTTCGGGGTGCTCAAGGCGCAGGGGGTCTCCACCGGATTTCTGTCGCGTTCCGTGGTGGTGCAGACGCTGCTGCTCTCGGTGTGCGGCGTCGTGGTGGGAGGGGCCCTGGCTCTGGGGACGGCCCTGGTGCTTCCCGATGCGGTGCCGTTCCAGTCCGATGTCCCGCTTCTTGCCGCTGCGACGGTCCTGATGGTGCTGTCCGCGGTGGCGTCATCCGCGTTCTCGGCGCGGGCCGTCGCGCACGTCGATCCTGTGGAGGCGATCGCATGAGCGTTCACGAGCACGAGATGACCCCTGGCGGTCAGTCCGACGTCCCGGTGCGGATGCCTGCCGGCGATGTTCCGGCAAGGGACGCCGTCCGTTCCGACGGACCCCGGGACTTCGGCGCCCGGGTCCTCACCCTTGACCACGTCAGCAGATCGTATGGGGACGGGGATGAGGTCATCCACGCCCTGCACGACACCAGTCTGGGCGTGAGGGCGGGGAGCTTCGTCGCCGTCGTCGGGCCCTCCGGCTCGGGCAAGAGCACGCTGCTGTCCATCGCCGGCGGACTGCGGACCCCCTCGGCCGGACGCGTCCTTCTGGGGGATCGACCCCTGAGCTCCGCCGGCGAAAGGCAGAGGGCCCGGATGAGGCTGACGGGCATCGGCTTCGTGCTTCAGGGGGCGAATCTCGTTCCCTTCCTCACCGTGCTCGAGCAGTTCCGGCTCGTCGACCGGATTCTGCACCGCGACGGCAGGGACAGGGCGCTTGCGCTGCTCGACGGACTGGGGGTTTCGGCGCTTGCCGGGAAGTACCCCGAGGAGCTCTCCGGCGGGGAGCGACAGCGCGTGGCTATCGCCCGCGCCATGTATCTGAAGCCCCCGCTTATCCTCGCGGACGAGCCCACGGCGGCCCTGGACTCGGAGCGTGCCTTCGACGTGGTGCGCATCCTCGCCGACGAGGCGCACCATAACGGTCGTGCGGTGGTGATGGTGACGCATGACACCCGCCTGCTCGGCTCCTGCGACCAGGTGCTGACGATGAGGGACGGACGGATCCTGCCGGAGGCGACGGCGTAACCACGGAGGAAGCCGGCTCCGACGCGGCCATGATCATGTCATGGGGAACGAGGGCCCGAATCAGAGAGAGAATCCCTCGATGCCGGCCCATAGGCCGGGATAGCCTCCGAACGTCGCCGTCATCCATGTGCCGCCCAGCCAGAGAGCACCAAGGCCCATCAGCGCCCACAGCAGAATCCATGCGCCAGCCGGGATCCCGCCGGCGCCGAGCTGGTCGGCGTCGGACCCCTGCGCCTGGCCCGTGCGACGCTGATGCTGCAGCTCGGCCAGAGGCCTGAGCGCTCCGAGCAGCAGGAACCAGGCGAGGGTGCAGGCCGCCATCGTCCGCAGCCGCTCGTCGCCCCACCATGAGACGCCGATGACGATGAGCAGGGCGGCGAGGACCGCAAGCAGACCGTATCCGTTCCGGATGCGAACGAGCAGCAGCACGAGCAGTATGACCAGCAGCCAGAGGGCGGCCGTGGGATATCCGGCGGCGACCAGCGCCGAGCAGCCCAGCCCCCATAGTGGTGGCGAGGCGTATCCGGCGAACCGGGTCAGGGCGAGCCCCGGGCCCCGGCTTCGGCCTGAGCTCACCGTCACCCCGGAGGTGTCGGCGTGCAGGGCCACCCCCTGAAGCCGGCGGCCCGTCAGCTTCGCCGCCAGGGCATGGCCGCCTTCATGGGCGATGGTGATGGCGTTGCGAGTGATGCGCCAGAGAGGGGTGACCGCGACCGCCAGCAGGGCCAGAATGACGCATGTGATGACCTCCTCGGAGGAGGGTGCGGCGGAGCGCGTCGCCGACGCCGTCCACACCGTCTCCAGGACGGTCCCAATCATGTCCATGATCGTCAGTGTCATGCCGGATATTGTGCCATCCCCGTCTGGAAACGGCGGGAGGGAAGGCGGTGCGTACGGAAAACGTCGGTACCGGCCACGGAATTGGCAGGGACTGCGTGGTGCTGCCGGTAAGAGCGGGGCGCCCCCGGGGCGCCGCTGTGATGGTCCTGCCTGCAGACCTCCCGGGAAAGCCGTGGCGCTGAGTCGTCCCGGAAGTCACGGCAGAGCCGCGGCATATCGCTACGACTGGTAGAAGTACCCGCTGGGGGCGTCGGCGGAGGCGACGGACGATACCCGCAGCAGCAGGCCCTGGCGCTGATGTCCGGCGGATCCCGTCGTCCCCTGGGAGAGGACGCCCGTCACCGTCACCCATGCATGGGTGCGCAGCTTCGACGTGGCGCCACGCGCGGTGAAGCCGAAGGGCGTCATATCGAGGATGCAGCAGGACATGTACTGCCGTGAGACGTCGAACTCGCCGGACCCGGTCGTCGAATCCCTGCTGACGAAGCCGGTGACCGTCACCGTGTATCCCAGATACCGTGCCGGGTCATGGTCGATGGTCTCGTACCAGTCGCCGAACTCGTCGTCGGATATCGTCAGCGTGCGGGCCGACGCGTCCAGGCCGTGCAGCCCCCGGCCGTCCAGCGTCGTGATGGCGATGGCACGGCCCCCCGCATAGGAGTCGAAGCCCGAGGACTGCTGCGCCGCCGCCAGGGGGATGACCACCAGCAGCGCGGGGACGGCGACGGCGGCGAGAAGACGCCGGAGGCCTTCGGCCGTCGCATGGAACAGCCCCGATGCGGCGGCTAGGGTAAGCAGGCCGAGGAGAACGCACGCCAGGATGAGATACGGCCTGGTGCGCGGGGTTGCGAAGCCGCTGTAGGAGCCGGAGGCCGTCGCCCACATCAGTGTTGCGTCCAACGCGGCCAGAACCGCCGCCTCGACGATGTCGGCGAAGGCCGGTCTCGGCGAGGCGCCTTCGGTTGGGGGCCTGGGAGTCGTGCATGCGCAGGACGTGGTCGTCATGCCGCTCCCGCCGTGATCGTCGCTCCGAATGCCGTGAGCAGCAGCTGCGCGACCACGGCCGCTAGCAGACATAACGTGACGATCGTGCCCATCAACCGGATCGTGAAGCGTGGGTGGCATTCCTGCACGAGCATCAGCGTGTTCTTGACGTCCAGCATCGGACCCAGGACGAGGAAGGCGAGGATGGCCGATGCGGGGAAGACCCCTGCAAGGCTCGCCGCGATGACGGCGTCGGAGGACGAGCAGATCGAGCCCACATAGGCGAAGGCCATCATGAGCCCGATGGCCGCAAGGAACCCCAGGCCGCCGAAGCGGGAGGAGGGGTCGGATCCCATCGCGGTGCGCAGCGAGGCGGCGATGACGATGCCGGCCAGGACGATGGGCATCAGTCGAAGGAAGTCGGCGTGGACGTGCACGAGGAAGTCGCCCAGCGCCCGCAGCGGCGTGCGGCGGGGGAGTCCGGGATCCGTTCCGGCGTTCGTCGCCCTGCCGTCGGGCGCATCGTGGTCGGGGATGACGTCCCCGTGGGCCTCGGTCCTCACCGTAGACGTGCGCGGAGGCAGAGCCGCCATGCCTGCGCCTGCTGCCAGCGCTACCGCGACCCCCATGCCCACGCGTGCGGCGACCATCCATCGGGCATGCGGGAAGGCGTACCACGTCGACCAGAGGGCGACTGGGTTCATCACCGGGGCGGCGCACAGGAAGGTGACCGCCGTCGGAAGCGGAAGGCGCCGCCGGGCGAGCCCCGCGAACGTGGGCACGATGACGCAGTCGCATACGGGCAGCAGCAGTCCCGCGAGAAGCGCCACGGCCATGCCTCCCACCGTCGTCCGAGGCAGATGGCGCCGAAGCGTGGAGGGGCTCACCCATGTCTCCACGGCGGCCGAGACGAGCACGCCGATGAGAACGAAGGGGATGGCCTGAAGCAGCAGTCCCGCGACGCCGCGGACGATGGAGTTGAGGGGAAGCCAGCCCAGCCGCGACTGGATGGCGGGGGCGGCGGCGATGGGAAAGGCGACGAGCGGGACGCCCAGGACCAGCCACAGCGTCGAAGCCGAGAGCGACCTCGACGTGGGAGGGTGCAGGGAGGGTGCGCCGTGGGTTTCCTCGACGTCCTTGCAGGATCGGATCCGCTTCCGGGAGAGCGGTTCGGCGAGTGTGTCCATAACGCCCCTTCCCATCCATGGCATGACGATGTTTCCTGCACTGGCATGATAGCCGCGAGCTCTGGGCGTTGAAACGGCCTGTCGGAACACGCAATAAATGATAACGATTCTCAACAGTGTATGATGGGACCATGAGCCGGGAACGGTTTCTGGAGAACGACGAGGCAAGACCTGGCCCCGAACAGGAAGAGGGAGCATGAGCGGTTCCGAAGACAGGCGAGGAACACCCGGAATGTGCGCAGACGGGGACCGGACGCTGCGGGCCGCGCTCGTTCGCCGGATCCGAAGAGGGATCCTTGCGGCGTCCGCGGCGCTCTCGCTGCTGGTTCTGCCGGCATGCGGATCGGCGGCGTCGACCGACGCCGCGGCCTCCGACGGGCTCGCCGTCGTGGCCAGCATCAACCAATGGGGGTCGATGGCCAGGGACCTGGGAGGCTCCCTTGTCTCGGTGACCAGCATCATGACCAACACGAACGTCGAGGCGCATGACTACGAGCCCACCACGCAGGACGTCGCGAGGTTCTCCTCGGCGAAGGTCGTCGTCGTCAACGGCGCGGACTACGACTCCTGGGCGTCCAAGGCCGCGTCCTCCACGTCGGCGGATCTCGTCGACGCCGCCACCGCGGGCGGGAAGTCGTCCGGGGACAACCCCCACGTGTGGTTCTCCTCGACGGTGCGGAGCAGGACAGCGGACGCCATCACCACGGCGTACAGGAAGGCGGACCCCGACCATGCGTCCCGGTATTCCAGTCTCAACGCCGCCTGGCACAAGCGCGAGGACGCGCTGGACAAGCTGATCGCATCCACGCGGTCGACGACGAAGGGCAAGGAGTACGCGGCCACCGAATCCGTCGCCTGGTATCTCGCCGACGACCTCGGCATGACGGACGCCACGCCCTCCGGCTACGCCCAGGCGGTGGCGAACGAGGGCGAACCGTCGGCCTCCGACATCACCTCCTTCCAGAAGGAGCTCGCCAAGGGGGCGATCCGGATGCTCATCGTCAACACGCAGGAGGCGGACAGCGTGACCGACACCATCACGACGTCGGCCAGGACCAACGACGTCCCCATCGTCAACCTCACCGAGCAGATGCCCAGCCGGTACGACGACCTCATCGACTGGATGACGGCCCTCGTCAGGCAGTTCGCCAAGGCCTGAGTGTCAGGGTCCCGGATCGGCGGGCCTATGGATCGCGGATCCGCCACGCGCGGATGGCGTGACCCATAGGCCGGCCGGCGGCATGGGGGGAGGAGAAGGATGACGGACATCAGCGTCAGATGCGTGTACGACCCGCCGCAGGATTCGGACGGATGGCGCGTCCTCGTCGACCGGCTCTGGCCGAGGGGGACGTCCAAGGCGAAGGCCCGCGTGGACGTCTGGGACCGCGAGGCGGCGCCCTCGAAGGAGCCTCCACGACGTCTTGGGAACGACGGCTCTAGAATGGCGGCTATGACCTTCAGCCAGCCCTCGGGCATCCCCGCTCCGACGTCCCGGAGCTCCCTGCAATCCCCGCCGTCGGCCCCTTCGGAGACGGCATGGCCGGCCCCGACGCCGACGCGTCCCCTCGACGCCACCGTGGAGGTCCCCGGAAGCAAATCCCTGTCGAACCGCTACCTGCTTCTCGCCGCGTTGGGGCGCCGACCCGTCACGCTTGGCGGTCTGCTGCGGTCACGGGACACGGATCTCATGATCGCCGCGCTTCGCGGGCTCGGCGTCACCATCGAGGGACTCGACGCGCAGGGCATATCGGTGCGCGTCACGCCTCCCCCCTCCGGTCGGTTCCATGGCGGGCGCACGGTGGACTGCGGACTTGCCGGGACGGTGATGCGCTTCCTGCCGGGGCTGTCCCTGTTCGCCGACGGCCCGCTGCGCTTCGACGGCGACAGGCAGGCCTACCGGCGTCCGATGAAGCCGGTTCTGGATGGACTGGAGCAACTCGGAGCCCATGTCGATTACGAGGGACGACCCGGCTTCCTTCCCTTCGTGGTCACGCCTCCGGAGGACGGGCGCGACGACCCGGACGCCATGCATGATGGCACCCTGGCGGGGGAGGGTGGAGTTCCTGAGGGATGGTCGGGCGCGAGACCCGTCGTCTCCATCGACTCCTCGTCCTCCTCCCAGTTCATCTCGGGACTGCTCCTCGTCGCCTCCCGTCTTCCGCACGGTCTCGGGCTGCGGCATACGGGTGCGAGCCTGCCCAGCCTGCCGCATATCCGCATGACCATGGCGGATGTGAAGGCCGCCGGCGGCACCGTGCGCATGACCGGCACGGCCACCTGGATCGTGGAGCATGCCGACCTGCAGCTGCCCGTCGAGGTCACCGTCGAACCCGACCTGTCCAACGCCGCGCCCTTCCTCGGCGCCGCCCTTGTCGTCGGCGGCACCGTGCGCGTCCCCCGATGGCCCGCATCCACCACCCAGCCAGGCGGCCTGCTGCCGGGGATACTCGAACGGATGGGAGCGCAGGTGACGTCGGCGGACGGCGTGCTGGCCGCCCATGCCGAGGGCCGGCACATCCTCGGACTCGGCCGCTTCGACATGTCGGCCGCGGGGGAGATCGCCCCGAGCATCGCCGCTCTGGCGACGCTGGCCGACTCGCCCACCGAGCTCGTCGGCATCGGCCATCTGCGGGGGCACGAGACCAACAGGCTCGCCGCGATGGTGACCGAAATACGCCGCGTGGGTGCCGGAGCGGAGGAGCTCGAGGACGGCGTCGCCATCACCCCCGTGCCATGGGAACGGCTGCACCCGGACGTCATGGAGACCTACGCCGACCATCGGATGGCCACCTTCGCCGCCATGCTGGGACTGGCGATACCGGGAATCCGGGTGCGGGACATCGCCACGACGCGCAAGACCATCCCCGACTTCACCGGCATGTGGGCGCGCATGATCGGGGCCGTACGGGGCTGACGGCCGAATTGTCGACTCTCATATCCACCCCACGAGAAGCCGCGCAGGAGCGGGTCCGCGGGGAGGACGCTGCGCGGCACCGCCGGCGCAGGACCATGCGCCGGATACGACGAGGGCCCGCCCCTGATAAGGGGCGGGCCCTCGTACGGTCACGGCCTGGGCGGCGCACGACGCCAGTCATTCAGCGAAGGGCCGGTCCGGGACGTTCAGCGGGTGAACTCGTTGCCGTAGGAGTCCCTGCCGACCTTGGCGATCTCGGCGGACTTGCGGGCGATGGCCAGCTCCTCGTTCGTGGGGATGACCGCGATGATCACCGAGCTGTCCGGCGTGGAGATGATGCGCGGCTGCTTCGAGCGGGTCTCGTTCTTCTCCTTGTCGAGCTTCACGCCGAAAGGCGCGAGCTTCTCGCAGACCAATCGGCGCACGATGTCATCGTTCTCGCCGACGCCGGCGGTGAAGGTGATGACGTCCACCCCGCCCATCTGCGCGGTGTAGTTCCCGATGTAGCCGACGATGCGATGGATGTACACGCCCAGCGCCAGCCGGGCGTTCTCGTCGCCCTCGGCGACGAGGCGGTGCACCTCGCGCATGTCGCCGAAGCCGGTCATGCCGGTCATGCCGGAGCGCTTGTTGAACAGGGTGTCCAGCTCGTCGACGCTCATATGGGCGTTGCGGATGAGGTGGAACACCACGGCCGGGTCGATGTCGCCCGTGCGGCCGCCCATGACCAGCCCCTCGAGCGGGGTGAGGCCCATGGAGGTGTCGATGGGCCTGCCGGAGACCTGCGCGGACGCCGAGGCGCCGTTGCCGATATGCAGGACGATCTGCCTGAGTCCCTCGGCGGGCCTGCCGATGATGCCGGGAACGACCGAGCCGATGTACTCATGGGAGGTGCCGTGGGCGCCGTAGCGGCGGATGTGGTAGCGGTCGGCGATCTCCTTGTTCAGCGCGTAGGTGCTGGCCTCCGGGGGAAGCTGGAAGAAGAAGGAGGAGTCGAAGACGAACACCTGGGGGACGTCCGGGAGAAGGGAGCGCATGACCTCGGCGCCTGTGGCCTCAGGACCGTTGTGCAGGGGGGCGAGCACGGCGAGGTCCTTGACCTTGCCGATCGTCTTGTCGTTGACGAGGGCCGGCTTCGGGAAGACGTATCCGCCCTGGACGACGCGATGGCCGACGGCGACGATGCCGGCCTCGGTGAGCTTCGGGCCGTATTCGTCGAACAGTCCGAGGACGCGCTTCAGTCCCTGCTCGTGGTCGTGGATGGGCTCACGGAGCTCATGCTTCTCGCCGCGATACTCGTGCTTGTAATGGCCGTCGGTCGGCTCGCCGATCATCTCGACCAGACCGGACGCCAGACCCTCGCCGGTTTCGAGGTCGACCAGCTGGTACTTGATCGAACTGGATCCGGAATTGATGACAAGGACGGTTTTCGCCATGACGGGCTTCCTCCATTGTGTTGTTGGGACATCCGCGCGTGGGGCACGGCTACCGAGCACGAGGATACCCGCGGGGGAGGATACGTGTGGCGGGGAATCCCGACGCCTGGATGCGGAATCCACGCGATGCTCCGGCCGCGAGGCGCCGCCGATGAGTACTGGGCGCCTATTCAGTGCTGGGCGGTTATGGCCGTGAGCGCGATGGTGTTGATGATGTCCTTCACGCTTGCGCCGCGGGACAGGTCGTTCACCGGACTGTTGAGGCCCTGGAGAACCGGTCCGATGGCCAGGGCGCCGGAGGAGCGCTGCACGGCCTTGTAGGCGATGTTGCCGGCCGAGAGGTCGGGGAAGGCGAACACCGTGACATGGCCGGCGACCTCGTTCCCCCTCGCCTTCGTCGCCGCCACGGTCGGTGACCAGGCGGCGTCGAACTGGATGGGACCGACCACGGGAAGGTCGGGGCTTCGCAGCGCGACGATCCGGGTCGCTTCGGTGACGAGGTCGACGTCGGGACCGCTTCCCGATCCGAGGGTCGAGTAGGAGAGCATGCCGACGCGGGGCTCGATGCCGAAGGCCCGGGCGGTGTGCGCCGACTGGATGGCGATGTCGGCCAGCTGCTCGGCGTTCGGATTGGTCATGATGGCGCAGTCGGCGAACAGGACCGGATGGTCGGGCAGGCACATGATGAAGGCTCCGGAGACGCCCGAGGCGTCCGGACGCGTGCGGATGATCTGCAGCGCGGGGCGCACGGTGTCGGCCGTGGAGGTGATCGACCCGGAGACGAGTCCGTCCGCCCGACCCGTCTCCACGAGCATGGTCCCGTAGTAGTTCGGCCGTGCAAGAAGCTCGCGGGCCTGAGCCGGGGTCATGCCCTTGCGTGCCCTCAGCTCGCAGAGGCGGTCGGTCAAGGCGGGGAGCAGGATGGCGTCGTCCATGGGCACGACCTCGGCGCCGCCGAGGCAGGTGAGTCCCAGCGCACCGGCGTGGTCCATGATCTCGTCGCGGTCCCCGAGAAGGGTGACGTCGACGATGTCGTGGGCGAGAAGATAGTCGGCGGCGCGCAGGATCCTCTCCTCGCCGCTTTCCGGAAGCACGATGCGCCGGCGGTCCAGGGAGGCGCGGTGGATGAGGTCCTGCTGGAAGGCGACGGGCGTCATCACCCTGCTGATGGGGGATGCGACGAGCCGCACGATGTCCTCCGACGGGATGATGCTCCTGACGAGGCGGATCGCCGCCTCTTCGGAGGACGTGTCGCCGAGCTCGACGTCGGTGGGGGGCACGATCCAGACGGGCAGACCGATGTCGGCCAGGACGGTCCGGGTCTGCGCCTGTCCGTCATCGGCGCATCCCGTCACGACGATCGCGGTCACGGAGGACCCCTCCTGCGATGCCGTCGCCAGGCAGGAGTCCACGCTGGACCTCAGCTGGCCGGGGGAGCGATGCCGGGTGCAGATGACGAGAAGCACATGCGCTCCGAGGTCGGCGGCCATGGCGCAGTCAAGGCGGAAGGCGTCGGGTAGAAAATCGGCGGGTCCATCCGTTCCCACGGCGACAATGACATCGGGGGATGCGGATCTCACCAGACGATGGACGGCGGACATGACGTCCGACCTGGCGGACAGGGGATCCGCCCTGACGTCCCGTGCCGTGACGCCGTTCGCAAGGGCCTCGCGAGGGGCGTCAGGATGCGCAACGGAGGCCAGACCGCGTCCCAGAGCATCGTTCTCGGGGGCGACCGGGCGAAGCACGACGACGTTCTCTCCGGAACGCGCCAGAGAATCGACCACGGCCAATGCCACGGCGTTGCGGCCGCTGCGTCCCTCCGGGCTGGCGATATAGATGGCCTGCGTCACTTTTCGCTCCTTAGTCCGCTGCTCGCCGGGGGATCAACGCTGAACCTCCGTGAATCACCCACATTGTATGCCCTGCGACCCGGCGGTCCGGGCGCGGCGACGGGCCCTCCCCGTTCGAGCTTGCTTCACGGGATGCTCCGGCCATAGGGGATGGCTGCGTCCGTGACGGGTCCGCGGGACCGTCATCGTCCTGGTGGGGCCCGCCGACCGCCGCCGGGTCCTGCGAGTCCCGGAGGGCCCGAGGGGTTCAGGTTCCGCCACGTCGTGCGGGGCTCCCCGACGGCCGGTGATGGGGTGCGAAGGATGGTGGGCGAGGGAGACGAGTGGGGAGCGGGAAGAGAAGCGCTGACGAAAAGGGAGAACGACGACGAGGGGAACAACAACGACGGAGGGGATGCACTGCCGTGCATCCCCTCCGCGTTGAGAACCGGGAACCCTCAGACCTCCGGCTCCTGCGTCACGAGGTCACTCGTTGTCGCCGGCGGTCGCGGCGGTCGCGGTGACCGCTCCGGCCTTGTCGGTCTTGACGCCCGACCACACCCAGTCGGTGTAGTCCGGGTGATCGTAACCGTTGTCGACGGCGAACTGGAAGGCCTCGGTGCGGAACTTCTCGAGCTTGTCGATCTCGGAGGCGTACTTCGTGGCGTCGACCATGCGCAGCGCCTCGGCGGTGAGCTCGTAGCGGTCGATCTCGTTGACGCGCACCATGTCGTACGGCGTGGTCGTGGAACCCTGCTCCTGATAGCCGTGAACGTTGAAGTTGTCGTGGTTCGGGCGATCGTAGATGAGTCCGCGCACGTCATGCGCATAGGAGTGGTAGGCGAAGAGGACCGGCTTGTCCGCGGTGAACAGATCGGCGAACTCCTCGTCGGAGAGCGCCTCGTCGTTGTCCTTCGCGGACTGCAGCTTGAGCAGGTCCACGACGTTGACGATCTTGAACTTGACGCCCAGCTTGCTGAGCTTGTCCGCGGCGGCCATCGTCTCCTGGGTGGGGACGTCGCCGACGGAGGCGAGCACGACCTGGGTCTCGTCGTTGGACTTGGCATTCGACGCCCAGGTCCACTCGGCGGCGCCCTTCTCGAGCTCCTTGCGGGCCTCGTCAAGGCTGAGCCAGGTGGCGGCGGGCTGCTTGCCGGCGATGATCGCGTTGATCATGTTCGTCGACGTGAAGCACCTCTCGGCGACCGCGAGCAGCATGTTGGCGTCCACCGGGAAGTAGATGCCGATGACGTGGTCGTTGTTGAAGGTCTTGTTGAGCAGCAGGCTGGTGACGCCCGGGTCCTGGTGCGAGAAGCCGTTGTGGTCCTGACGCCACACGTGGGAGGAGACGAGGAGGTTCATCGAGGAGATCGGCTTGCGCCACGGAATCTCGCGGACGGTCGCCTCAAGCCACTTGGCGTGCTGGTTGAGCATGGAGTCGATCACGTGCACGAAGGACTCGTAGGAGCTCCAGATGCCATGGCGGCCCGTGAGCAGATAGCCCTCGAGGAAGCCCTCCATCTGATGCTCGGAGAGCTGCTCGGTGACCTGGCCGGTGACGGCCATGTGCTCGTCCACCTGGGACGACAGATAGCCGGCGTCCCACTGCTTGTTGGTGACCTCGTAGGCCGCCTGCAGACGGTTGGACGCGGTCTCGTCGGGTCCGAAGATGCGGAACGAGTCCGGGTTCAGCCTGATGATGTCGCGGGTGTACAGGCCGAGACGGCGGGTGGCCTCGAGCTGGCCCCAGCCATGGCCGTACTCCTTGACCTCGCCGACCTCGTAGTCCTCGAGCTTCGGGAGGTTCAGCGGCTTGCGGATGCGGCCGCCGTTGGCGTTCGGGTTCTCGCCGATGCGCAGCTCGCCCTTGGGCATGAAGGCCGTCACCTCGGGGCGGATGGCGCCCTTCTCGTCGAAGAGCTCCTCCGGCCTGTAGGACTCGAGCCAGTGCTTGAGGACCTCGAAGTGGGCCTCGGTGTCGCGGGCGGAGGCCAGCGGCACCTGATGGGCGCGCCATGAGCCCTCGGTCTTCTTGCCGTCGATGAACTTCGGGCAGGTCCAGCCCTTGGGCGTGCGGAAGATGATCATCGGGTAGAACGGACGGGTCATGTCGTCGGTCTGGGCCGCGGCCTTGATGTCGCAGATCTCGTCGAAGATCTGCTCGAACAGATCGGCGAAGCGGCGGTGGATCGACAGATGGTCCTCGTCATCGAAACCGGCGACGAACTCGTAGGGCTCGTAGCCCATGCCGTGGAAGAACTCGTGGAGCTCCTCGTCGGAGATGCGGGACAGGATGGAGGGGTTGGCGATCTTGTAGCCGTTGAGGTGCAGGATCGGCAGCACGATGCCGTCGGTGCGGGGGTTGACGAGCTTGTTGGACTGCCAGCCGGTGGCCAGCGGGCCGGTCTCGGCCTCGCCGTCGCCGACGATGGCGGGCACGAACAGGCTGGGGTTGTTCATGATCGCGCCATAGGCGTGGGAGAGCGCGTAGCCGAGCTCGCCGCCCTCATGGATCGAGCCGGGGGTCTCCGGGGCGTAGTGGGAGGGGATGCCGCCGGGGTACGAGAACTGGCGGAAGAACTTCTGCAGTCCGGTCTCGTCCTTGGTGATCTTCGGGAAGTATTCGGTGTACGTGCCGTCCAGATAGGACTGCGCGGTGCCCGCGGGGCCACCGTGGCCGGGTCCCATGATGATGACGGTGTTCTGCTGGTGCTCGGCGATGAGGCGGTTGATGTGTCCGATGAGGAAGTTCAGGCCAGGAGTGGTGCCCCAGTGTCCCACAAGGCGGTGCTTGACGTCTTCGCGGGTGAAGGGCTCCCTCATCAGGGGGTTGCTACGAAGATAGATCTGGCCGATGGCAAGATAGTTGGCGGTGCGCCAGTACTTGTCAACGCCTTCCAAGGCCTCCTCGGAAACCGGAGCATCGAGCTTCTTCCAAGGGGTGCCGATAACAGGACTCGTCATGTGTACTCCTGTACTCCTGCATGGCTCCGGACGGCGCCATGCGATTGGTTGTTGGTGGTAGGTCGCGGGGCCCGGGACACCGGATGTGCCACGGGCATCCACGTCCAATCGATGTTCATCGTACGGGGGACTTGCGACTTTTGGCGTTTTTTTTGCTGCTGTGTTCGGAATTGTTTCCTTGTACGTCATGCTCCGGCCATCTCGACGCCGTTCGACGCTCGGTGAGGGCATGACGAAAACGGCGCCGTCATGCGGATTCGCCCCTGTTCGGTCGCATCCGACATCCCTGTGCGGATTCTTCCGCATGACGGTGAGGCGCCCATGGCCGTTCCCTCGTCCCCGCGTGTCATGGTGATGGTCCCTCCGTGGGTGAAGCGGGATGGGGTTCCGCGCCGGGGCCCGGTCGTTGTCGGCTTCGCCGGACACAATGGGACGGTGTCGCGTATGTCGGCGGCGTCGGGCGGCCGGCGTCCGTCCGTCCCATCGTCCCGGAGGAGAGCCATGGCCAGGGGTCCTGTTCTTGTCGTCGATTTCGGAGCCCAGTACGCTCAGCTCATCGCGCGCAGGGTGCGCGAGGCGAACGTGTACTCGGAGCTCGTGCCGCATTCCATGTCGGTCGACCAGATGCTGGCGAAGGACCCCAGAGCCATTATCCTGTCCGGCGGTCCGGCCTCGGTGTTCGAGCCGGGGGCGCCGCGCATCGATCCGCGGGTGTTCTCCGCGGGCGTTCCCGTGCTCGGCATCTGCTACGGCTTCCAGGTCATGGCCTACGAGCTCGGCGGGAAGGTCGACCGCGCGGCGATGGGGGAGTACGGGAAAACCCATGCCAGCATCGACCGGGCCGAGGGCATCCTCGCGGGGTCGCCGGCCGACCAGAGCGCATGGATGAGCCATGGTGTCGCCGTCGAAAGCGCGCCGGAGGGCTTCGACGTGCTCGCCCACACCGAGGGGGCGCCCGTCGCCGCGATGGAGGACCGGTCCCGTGGCCTCTACGGCGTCCAGTGGCATCCCGAGGTGCGGCACACCCCCCTCGGCCAGCGCCTTATCGACACCTTCCTCCATGAATGCGCCGGCCTGCCCTCCGACTGGGACGCCTCGAGCATCATCGACGAGCAGGTCGCCTCCATCCGCCGTCGGGTCGGCGACGCCCAGGTCATCTGCGGGCTGTCCGGGGGAGTGGACTCCGCCGTCGCGGCGGCACTGGTCCACAGGGCGATCGGCGACCAGCTCACCTGCGTGTTCGTCGACCACGGCCTGCTGCGCAAGGGCGAGGCCGAGCAGGTCAGGCACGACTTCGTCGCCGCCACGGGCATCCGCCTCATCGAGGCAGACGCCTCCGACGAGTTCCTCGACGCCCTCAGGGGCGTGAGCGAGCCGGAGCGCAAGCGCAAGATCATCGGCGAGAAGTTCATCCGCACCTTCGAGAAGGCCCAGAGGCAGGTCATCGAGGAGGCGGGGCGCACCGGCTCCGAGGTGCGCTTCCTCGTGCAAGGGACGCTGTACCCCGACGTCGTCGAGTCCGGCGGCGGCGACGGCGCCGCGAACATCAAATCCCACCACAACGTCGGCGGCCTGCCCAAGGACCTCAAGTTCGAGCTCATCGAGCCTCTGCGCACCCTGTTCAAGGACGAGGTCCGCGCCATCGGCACGAAGCTCGGCCTGCCGGACCAGATCGTCTGGCGCCAGCCCTTCCCCGGACCGGGCCTCGGCATCCGCATCGTGGGGGAGATCACCCGCGAGCGTCTCGATATCCTCCGGGAGGCGGACGCCATCGTCCGCGAGGAGCTGACGCGGGCCGGCCTCGACCGGGACATCTGGCAGTGCCCCGTCGTGCTGCTCGCCGACGTGCACTCCGTGGGCGTCCAGGGCGACGAAAGGACCTACGGCATGCCCATCGTTCTGCGCCCCGTGAGCTCCGAGGACGCGATGACCGCCGACTGGTCCCGCATCCCCTACGACGTGCTGTCGACGATCTCCACGCGGATCACCAACGAGTGCCGGCAGGTCAATCGCGTCGTCCTCGACGTGACTTCGAAGCCGCCGGCCACCATCGAGTGGGAATGATCTGGAAATCCGTGCAAACCCAATGCTGAAGCGGCTTCGCGGGCACCCGTGAAGCTCTGTGGCAACGGTTTGGCAACATAAGCTTCATTATCCATAGAAAAAGAGCGAACTGATTTTCTGGTCAGTTCGCTCTTTTTATATGCCTTTATTCCTCTTCACCGGGATGGGCTTTTTGCTCGGCCCGTATGGCATCCAGCTTTGCCATGGAGCGTTCCGCTTCCATTTTGGGGTAAGTGTAGCGCCAAGCATCGTATTGCTCTTGGGTGATTTCTCCACTTTTCAGCTTTTCAGCCTCTTTTTGCCACGCGTTGAGCATGTCAAACATCGTGACATATGTAATGCCCTTCGACCTGTCAAGGGTCAGGCACAGTTCTCCGTCAATCCTGCTGATCCTCAAGCAATCGCCAATTCATTTTTTATTTTCTTCAGAAGACTCAAATCCGTTTTTTAAAAATTCAACAAGCTGTTGGTAATGAAGTACAATTCCTTCCTTTATTTGATCATCAGATGGATGAAGCAGGTATTCAGAAATATCTCTTTCTCGCAAATATTTATTCTTGATGTAGTCGGAGGAGCCCATTAACAACTGAGAAATGCAAAAAAATACGAAATCTTCACTGAACCGGGTGCTTATCATTCCACGTTCTTGGCTCTCTTTAATTTTTCCCGATAGTATTTTTCTGCCGTTCTTCAAAAACAAATAGTCATCGCGCACGGCGGTATTTTCACCGGCTGCTTTCTGCATAAATGCGGCCAGCTCCGCGTTTTCTAAATTGAACTGAATATAACTGCCTACCATGCGCTGAATTAATTGAAACAGATCATCAGCCGGTTCTTTGCCTCGCTTTACGTACTGTATCTTTTTTTCAAGGCCGTAACTGATCAGGTAATCGTACAGCTCTTGCTTTTTGTTGAAATATCGGTAAAAGCTTCCTTTGGCAATACCAATGCCCGCGATGATGTCATTTAAAGATGCGGATGTAAAATCATGCGCGGTAAATTCTCTCAGGGCGGCACGAATGACCGCCTCTTTTTTTTCGTTTGGCAGATGATCAAAGGTTTTGTTTGGCACGATAACCACCCTTTTTTTGCCTATTATACATCCATACGTCTTGCAACAGCAATAGCTCTTTTTCTATCCTCGTTTCTTTTTACAAGGGTATGCGTTGACATCCACAGATTGTGGTGCCATGATAGGCAAAAGTGTAGACCGACTGGTCGCGACCGACAAGTCCAAACCAAACAGGGGGGCTCCTCATGAAAAAGATCATCAAGTCCCGATGGCTGCTTTTAGGCGTCTGGATCATCCTGGCCATCGTACTTAACCACCTCATGCCCGACTTGACGCAACTTGCCATTGACAAGGGTCAGCCGCAAATTCCCTCCAGCTATACGTCTTATACCGGAAGTCAACTATTGAACCGGAAGAACAATGTGGGTAGCGGCTCAAAGGAATCCAATCTCCTTGTGGTATTCAACAGTAAAAAGGCGCTGACGGACAGCGAGCTTGACGCCATCCACCAAGGCATTGATGATCTGAAAACGGACGAAAAGGCGCTACATATCACCAATGTAACGGACTATTTCGATAACAGTGACCTCAAAGATGAGATGGTTTCAAAAGACGGGACGACGGTTCTGGTCAGTCTGGATATTGATAAAACCGGCACCAGCATCGACACCATCCGGGATGGCATCGACAAGGCCCTCTCCTCTGTCTCCGTGAAACATTACCTGACGGGCGGCGACCTCATCAACAACGACATGATTGCCACTTCGCAGGCGGGCACGAAAAAAACGGAGCTTTTCACCTTTGCGGCCATTTTCCTAATTCTGCTTCTGGTATTCCGTTCACCGGTCGCCCCCATTGTCTCTCTGTTTTCGATTGCCCTCACGTTTCTTTGCTCGCAGGGCATTGTCACGCAGCTGGCGGATAAGCTGAATTTTCCGTATTCGTCCTCCACATCGACGTTCCTCATTCTTGTTCTGTTCGGCATCGGGACGGATTATACACTCCTGCTGATGATGCGCTTCCGGGAAGAATTGAAAATGAAATCCGTAGAGGATGCCATTGTGAGCACCTATCGAACAGCGGGCAAAACCGTATTTTTAAGTTCGCTCACGGTTTTGATCGGGTTTGCCGTCCTCGGATTCGCAAAATTTTCAATCTATCAGGCGGTTTCGGCGGTTGCAATCGCAGTTGTAATCTTGTTGTTGGAGCTGACGACCCTGCTGCCGTGCTTCATGCGCCTGCTTGGTCCGCGGCTTTTCTGGCCCACAAAGCCCCGCGCAGGCCATCAGCGCAACCGGCTGTGGGAAACCGTTTCTTCCGCCTCCGTCAAAAAACCGGTCGTGTTTCTGTTGGCCGTATTGGTCGTGACGGTTCCGGTTATTCTGTTGTATAAAACCGATCTCTCCTATGATAATTTACACGAAGTGGCGGCCTCCTATGATTCCGTCAAAGCAGTCAACATCAGTTCCGATAAATTTGGGCCGGGCAAGTTGTTCCCTGTC
>NZ_CAUTOG010000007.1:0-47563 GCF_963540075.1 uncultured Bifidobacterium sp. | reverse complement strand
AGCTGTCCAGCCCCCTGAACGGCTTCTGGACGCTGGTGTCGAAGACATGGACGGACCTCAACTTCGTCCTCCTTCTCAACATGCTGCTGGTCGGATGCGCCTATCTCGTGCTTCTGATGCTCACCAACCGTCTCTGGATCGCATCCCCGGCGCTGCTTGCCGTCGTCACGGTGATCGCCGTCATCGAGCATTTCAAGGTGGAGCTTCGCTATGAGGCCATCCAGCCGTCCGATCTGGATTTTCTTGGCTCGAACACCGGCAATCTCGTGAGCTTCGTCCCCGACGGGGCCGCGCTCGTGATCGTTCTCGCGCTGCTGGCCTTCTTTCTCGTCGTCGCGGCGTTCGTGCTGATCGGCCGTCTCGACGCCCGTCACGGTCGTCTGGTGCGGGGTCCGACGAAGGCCTTCGCCGCCGTCATCAGGCTGCTTCTCATCCTCGCCCCCTGCCTCTTCCTTGGCCTGTACGGCTCCCAGGCGGGGACCTACGGCTCCTGGGCGAGGTCGTTCTCCTCGGCCATGGGGGACATCCCCTCGATGTGGGACTCCGTCTATGACGCGCAGCGCAACGGCGTGGCCGTGGCGTTCCTCCGTCAGCTCAATCCGACGATCATGGAGGAGCCGGAGGGCTACAGCAAGGCCACGATGAAGGCCGTGGCCAAGCGCTACGCGTCCGAGGCCTCGACCATCAACTCCACTCGTTCGCAGAACCTCAAGGACAGCACCGTCGTGTTCGTCCTGTCCGAGTCCTTCTCGGACCCCTCACGGGTCCCCGGCCTGAGTCTCAACAAGGATGCCATGCCGAAGATCCGGCAGATCAAAAGCGAGACGACGAGCGGTCTTATGCTCTCCTCCGGCTATGGCGGAGGCACGGCCAACCTCGAATACATGGGGCTCACCGGGCTGAGCATGGTCAACTTCGACTCCTCGCTGACGAGCCCGTACCAGCAGCTCGTGCCGGGGGAGTCGTGGACGCCGACCTTCAACAGGCTCTGGGGCTCCACGTCGAACTCCGTCGCCTTCCATCCCTATGAGTCCTCGATGTACTCGAGGTCGACGAACTACGTGAAGTTCGGGTTCTCCCGCTTCTACACCCTGCAGAGCCCCCGGATCGCCTATCAGAAGAAGATCGACGACTCGCCCTACGTGTCCGACGAGTCGACGTACGACAGCGCTCTCAAGGAGATCTCCGGCACCTCGTCGAACCAGTTCGTGCAGATCATCACCATGCAGAACCACATGCCCTACCGTGACTGGTACGACGACAACGACTTCACGGCCACGAGCACGGACTCGTCGAAGCAGCTGGGGGATTCCGAAACCGAATCCATCGAGACCTACGCGAAGGGCGTAAACCTGACGGACGATGCCACCAAGAAGTTCCTCGACAAGCTCGACAAGCTCGACAAGCCCGTCACGGTGGTCTTCTATGGGGATCATCTGCCCGGCATCTATTCGACGGCCAGCGCGGACACCGGCAATGCGCTGGCCCTGCATCTGACCGACTACTTCATCTGGTCGAACAAGGCCTCGGCGAGCAGCGGCACCAAGGACGAGGACGCCTCGTACTCGTCGCCCAACTTCTTCATGGCCCAGGCCGCCGAGCATATGGACGCGAAGGTCTCGCCGTACCTCGCCTTCCTCACCGAACTGCATACCAAGGTCTCCGCCATGGAGCCGCCGCTGGTGAACAAGATCCAGGGGTGGGACCGGATCCCCGCGGGACAGGCCGTGTACCTCGACTCCTCGGGGAATCCCATGTCCGCCAAGGACTTCGACTCGACGACGAAGAGGCTGCTCAGGGACTACAGACTCATCCAGTACGACATCACCGCCGGCAAGGGATATCTCAAGGACCTGGGCTTCATGACGGTGAAGTAGCGGGGAGGGACCTGCGGCGCGTCCCCATGCGGGGAACCGCCGCACGCCGCATGGGGACCCGCCGCAGGCGCGGGACGGTTCAGCGCGGCGAGACGAGCGCCTTGGCGCCGATGTCGTGACGGTAGAACATTCCCGTGGTGTCCACCGAGCCGAGGATCTCATAGGCGCGCCTCTGGGCGGAGGCGATGTCGTCACCATGCGTCTGGACGAGCAGGACGCGGCCCGAGGAGGCGACGAGAGCGCCGTCGTCACCGGTGGCCACTCCCGCGTAGTAGACGTGCTCGTCGCTTCGCACGGGGATGTCGGGGACTCGCGCTCCCTTCACCACGTTCGTGGGATATCCGTCGCTTGCGAGCACCACGCCGAGAGTCGCTCCGGAATCCCTCCAGGTGAAGACGGGGTCGCGACCGTCCAGGATGGCATGGATGGCCGCCCCGAGATCGCTGGTCAGACGGGGCAGGACGACCTCGGTCTCCGGGTCTCCCAGCCGCGCGTTGAACTCGATGACCCTGGGCCCGTCCAGGGTGGCTATGAGTCCTGCGTACAGCACGCCGACGAAGGGATAGCCCTCTTCGGACATCGCCTCCACGGTCGGCCGAACGATGGTGTCGACGGCCGTCCTCACTACGTCCTCGCCAATCTGGGGGACGGGGCTGTAGGCGCCCATCCCACCCGTGTTGGGCCCTCGATCCCCGTCCAGGGCCCTTTTATGGTCCTGCGAGATGGGCATGGTCCAGAATCGCGTGCCATCGACGAAGCTCATGAGGGAGAACTCCTGACCCTCCAGATAGTCCTCGATGACCACCTTGGCCCCCGCGGTCCCGAAGCGACGGCCAAGGAAGATGTCCTCCAGGGCGCCGAGCGCGGCATCCATGTCCATCGCGACGGTGACGCCCTTGCCCGCGGCCAGCCCGTCGGCCTTGACGACGATGGGGGCGCCATGGTCGCGCACATAGCGTTCGGCCTCCTCGAACTCGTCGAAGGTCCGGTAGGAGGCCGTCGGGATGCCATGTCTTTCCATCAGCTGCTTGGCGAAGTCCTTCGACCCCTCGATCTGTGCCGCGGCCTTGGAGGGCCCGAAGGCGCGGATTCCGGCGGTGGCGAAGTCGTCGACGATGCCCTCCATCAGGGGCACCTCGGGCCCGACGAAGACCCAGTCGTAGGCGTTGTCGTGCACGAAGTCGATGAGCGCCGCGTGGTTCGAGGGGTTGAGCTGCGTGGTATGGATGCCGTCGCGCCGCATTCCGGGGTTTCCCGGGGCCACGGTGACCTCCTCCACCGAGCCGCCTTCGAGCAGGGCGGTGGCTATGGCGTGCTCCCGCGCGCCGGATCCGATGACCAGAACCTTCATTCCCGTATCCTCTCCTCGTTTCGGTGGCGGCCGCCCGCAGCGAGGGGGAGGGTCGCCATGTGCTTCGACGTCTACCGCAGCTCGACCGCGTCGTCGGACCGGTCGACGACCTCTCCTATCAGTCGTCCCCGCTCGCCGACGCCGGACAGGGCCTTCAGAGCCTCGTCGGCGCGGTCGGCGTCCACGGCGAGCACCATGCCGATGCCCATGTTGAAGACGTTGAACATCTCGTCGTGGTCGATTCCGCCGGCCCTTTCGATAACGTCGAAGACGGGCGGGACCGTCCAGGAGGAGCGGTCGACACGCGCCGCCAGGCCGTCCGGAAGCATCCGGGGCACGTTCTCGATGAAGCCGCCGCCGGTGATATGGGCGACCCCGCGCACGAGGCCGGCCGCGAACAGGGGCCTGAGGGCCTTCACGTAGATGCGCGTCGGTTCGAGAAGCACGTCGCCGAGCGTGCGACCCTCCAGCTCGGGGAGGATCGTCGACGCGTCGTATCCCGCCTGGTCGAACAGGGCGCGGCGAGCCAGCGAGAACCCGTTGGAGTGCACGCCGGAGGAGGGCAGGCCGATCAGCGCGTCCCCACGGCCGATGCCGGTGCCGTCGACGAGACGCGACCGTTCGGCGACGCCTACCGTGAATCCGGCCAGATCGTATTCGTCCGGAGCGTACATACCCGGCATCTCCGCCGTCTCGCCCCCGATCAGCGCCGCCCCCGCCTCGACGCATCCGTCGGCCACGCCGGCGACGACCTTCTCGAGCAGCGCCGGATCGTTGCGCCCGCAGGCGATGTAGTCGAGGAAGAACAGGGGTTCGGCGCCCTGGGCGGCGATGTCGTTGACGCACATGGCCACGCAGTCGATGCCGATGGTGTCGTGGCGGCCGACCATGGACGCGACCATGAGCTTGGTGCCGACGCCGTCCGTGCCCGACACGAGGACCGGGTCGTGGTATCCCAGCGAGGCGAGGTCGAACAGACCGCCGAAGCCTCCGATGCCCCCCATGACGCCGGGCCGGCCGGTGCGCTCCACATGCGACCTGATGCGTCGGACGACCTCGTATCCGGCCTCGACGCTCACTCCGGCCTTCTCATACGCCTCTGGCATGGCGGGTACCCTTCTGCTGGTTGCTGATGTGCTGATTGTGGAGATGGCGTCCGGTGCTGCCGCGGCAGGGCGCGTCCCGGTCATGAGGCCAGGGCGGCGGCGGGCTGCGGCTCGTGGACGAATTCGTTGCCGTCGTAACGGCTGGACTCCCGGGCGAAACGCGGGATGCGCACGCGGTCGTCGGGGGAGAGGGACTTCAGGAAGCCCTCCTCGTAGTCGTCGAGGGCGGTGGGATAGTCGCCGTTGAAGTAGGCGACGCACAGCCCGCCGTAGGGGGCGTCGGCATGCAGGCCGATGGAGTCGGTGAGACCGTCGAGCGACAGGAAGGCCAGGGAATCCGCCCCGATGTACTCGCGGATCTCCTCCACCGACTTCTTGGCGGCGATGAGCTCCTTGCTCGTCTGGATGTCGATGCCGTAGAAGCATGGGTACTTCAGCGGCGGCGACGAGATGCGCATATGCACCTCGCTGGCGCCGGCCTCACGCAGAAGACGGACGATGCGCCTCGAGGTCGTGCCGCGCACGATGGAGTCGTCCACGACGACCACCCTCTTGCCGCGGACGACCCCCTGCACGGCCGACAGCTTCATGCGCACGCCCTGCTCGCGGAGCTCCTGGGTGGGCTGGATGAAGGTGCGGGCCACATACTGGTTCTTGATCAGGCCCATCTCGTTGGGCAGACCGCTGGCCTCCGAATAGCCCGAGGCGGCCGAGAGCGAGGAGTTCGGCACCGCGATGACCATGTCGGCGTCGGCGGGCGCCTCTCGGGCGAGACGGGCGCCCATGCGCTTGCGGGCGGAATGCACGTTGATGCCGTAGATGCTGGAGTCCGGACGGGCGAAGTAGATGAACTCCATCGAGCAGATGGCGAGCTGGGTGCGGTCCGTGTACCGGTCGATGCGGTAGCCGTCGTCGTCGACCACGACGATTTCGCCGGGCTGGATGTCACGAACGAGCTCGGCGCCGACGATGTCCAGCGCGCAGGTCTCCGAGGCCAGCACATACGCGCCGCTGCGCAGGCGTCCGAGGGAAAGGGGGCGGAATCCGTTGGGATCCAGCGCCCCGATCATGGCCGTAGGGGTCATGAGCAGATACGCGAACCCCCCATGAACGGTGTTGAGGGCCTCCTTGAGGCGGTCCATGAACGTGTCCGCATGAGAGCGGCGGATGAGATGCATCAGCACCTCGGTGTCGGAGTTCGAATGGAAGATGGCGCCCTCGTCCTCGAGCCGTTCGCGAAGGCTGACGCAGTTGGTGAGGTTGCCGTTGTGTCCGAGTGCGACGTCGCCGTCATGGAACCGGAATATGAAGGGCTGGATGTTGTCGACCGAGCCGGATCCGGTGGTGGCGTACCGCACGTGCCCTATTGCCCTGTCGCCGGTGAGGCGTGCTATCTCGCGTTCGTCCGAGAAGACCTGCGTGAGCAGTCCGAGGCCCCGATGTCCGATGAGGCGTCCGTTGTCGTTCGAGACGATGCCGGCGCCCTCCTGTCCGCGATGCTGCAGTGCGTGCAGCCCGAAGTAGGTCAGTCTAGCGGCGTCGGGATGACCCCAGACGCCGAAGATTCCGCATTCCTCATGGATGTCCTCGAGTTCAGCCGACAAGCCCCTGCTCCTTCCACAACCGTTCGAAACCGCGGTCAAAGGGGAATCGCGCCAACGCCCCCACACTAGCAACCCGCGGCTACATCGCGGCCGGCGCATTCACCGTTCCCACCGTGAGCTCGCCGACGGCGAACCCACGGCGCGGATTCGCCTGAGCTGATAGGGTCGGAATCAGACCGATGCTCATCCGGATGCGTCGCCCGTCGCGTGTCAGGCGCCTCAGGGTCCACGACGACCGCCATGACATCACCGTCTACCCCTTGGCCGATCCGGCGTTCCTCGCCGGACATAGGCCGCCCACAGCCCGCCGGACGTAGGACGAGCCGCACGGGCCCACGACCAGAGGAGCAGACAGCCATGACGACGACTTCACGATCGCCTTCGCCGATCCCCGGAACCGCCCATGCCGACGCGCCCGATGGCGCAATGACGACGATGCCCCAGGAGATGTGGCATGAGCTGGACGCCGCGAAGGTCATCCACGCTTTGCGCACTTCCGATCGCGGACTGACGCGGCAGGAGGCCGGGCATCGTCTTGGTCTGTTCGGCGAAAACGTCCTGCGGTCGACCCCTCCGACCCCCCGGTGGCGCCGGTTTCTGTCGCAGTTCACCAGTCCGCTGATCGTCGTTCTCCTCATCTGCGGAATCGTCACCGTGGGACTGCGGCATTACGTCGACGCGGTCGCCATCCTCGTCGTTCTGCTCGTCAACGCCATTCTGGGCTTCTATCAGGAGGACAAGGCCGACAGGGCGGTCAGCGCCCTCGCCTCGTTGTCCACTCCCACGGCCCGGGTGATCCGGGACGGGGAAACGTCCTGGGTGCCGACCCCCGAACTCGTTCCCGGGGACGTCGTGGCTCTGGAAAGCGGCGACATGGTGCCCGCCGACCTGCGTCTCGTCGGCGTCACCAATCTGCGGATCAACGAATCGATGCTCACCGGCGAAAGCGACGACGCCGCGAAGATCACGGCGCCCTGTCCGCATGACGCCTCGCTCGGAGACCGCGGCTGCATCGCCTTCTCGGGCACGCTTGTCACATCCGGCCGTGGTCGCGGCGTCGTCGTGGCGACGGGGTCCGACACCGAGCTCGGCGAGATCAGCGACCTCGTCAACGGCACGCAGACAGTCCCTCCCCTTCAGCGGATCATGAACCGCACGGAGCGCGTCATCACCGTCATCGTCATCGTGGTCGCCGCCTTCGTCTTCGTGGCCGGCGCGGTCCTCAAGGGCGACCCCGCCAACGCCTTCCTTTCCGCCGTCGCCCTCGCCGTGGCCTCCATGCCCGAGGCCCTCCCCATCGTCCTCACCGTGGCCATGGCTCTGGCGGTCTCCAGGATGGCGGAGCATAACGCCATCGTCCGCACGCTCCCCGCGGTGGAGACGCTCGGCTCCACCACGATCATCGGTTCGGACAAGACGGGCACCCTGACCCAGAACCGTCTGACGGTCGAATCCTGCGCGGTGGGCGTGGGAACGCCGCGTGACTTCCCCGGCGTCGGAGACGAGGAGACTGCGGTCACCGATTCGGCGCTCGCGCGACTTCTGCGGGCCGGTTCCCTGACGAACGAGGCGACCCGAGGCGTGGATGATTCCGGACTCGTGGTCTATTCAGGCGATGCGGTCGACATGGCCATGGCGCGTGCGGCCGACCTCGCCCATGCCGTGACACGGGAGGAGCTTTCCGCGCCGATCGTCGCCGAAACCCCCTATGAGCCGGAGCTGCGGTATTCGATGACCGTGCGCAGGAACCCCGATGGAGGACTGACGCAGTACGTCAAGGGGGCTCCGGACATCGTCGGCGCCATGAGTTCGTCGATGCTGGACGATGACGGACGGCAGGTTCCGCTGGATGCGGACGCGCTCCGTGCCGCCACGGTGGATATGGGGTCACGGGGACTGCGGGTCATCGGCGTGGCGAGTCGCGGGCTGCCCCCCGACGCCGACATGGACTCGCTGGGGGACCCGGCAGGGCTGTGCCTGCTCGGTCTCGAGGGCATGCTCGACCCGCCGCGGACGGGCGTGCGGGAGGCCATCGCCGATTGCCGCCGGGCCGGCATCGAGGTGAAGATGATCACCGGCGACCATCCCGTGACCGCCCAGGCCATCGGCGAGAGGCTGGGTCTGCGCCATACGTCGGAGCCCGTCACGGGCGCCGAGATGCCGCTGATGGACGACGATGAGCTGCGCGACCGGCTCTCGCGCACCTCCATCGCGGCCCGCGTCTCCCCGCAGGACAAGCTGCGCATCGTCGAGGTGCTTCAGGAGCAGGGCGAGACCGTGGCCGTGACGGGTGACGGCGTCAACGACGCCCCGGCGCTCAAGGCGGCCTCCGTCGGCATCGCGATGGGGGAATCGGGCACGGACGTGGCCCGTCAGGCCAGCGACGTCGTCCTCACGGACGACGATTTCGTCACCATCACCCGGGCCGTGGCCCAGGGACGGGTGACCTTCAAGGCGATCCGGGGGTCGGCGTTCTTCCTGTTCTCCACCGCGGTCGCCGCCATGATCGCCGTGGGGGTGAACGTCATCTCCGAGATGCCGCTGCTGTTCATGCCCCTCCAGATGCTGTGGATCAACATCGTCACCAACGGCGTTCAGGACATCGCCCTGGCCTTCGAGCCCGGACGGGGCGACGAGCTCGACAGGCCGCCGCGCCGCCGGACGGAGGGGCTTCTCTCCAGCGCCCTGTGGGGCCGCACCGCCATGTGCGGACTGTGGATGGGCGTGGCGATCCTCGTCGTCTTCCGCCTCATGATCGACCGTGGCTATGACGTGTCCGCGGCAAGGACGATGGCTCTCACCCTGCTCGTCCTCTTCAACTTCTTCATGGCCATGTCCGCGCGCTCCGAGACGACCTCGGTGTTCCGGGTGAACCCGCTCGCCAATCCCTTCCTCCTCGTGGCGTCACTCGTCGCCCTCGCCGTGCATGCGGGCGCCATGTACGTGCCCGGTCTGGCCTCCGTGCTGGGGATGACCCCCATGTCCGGCCCCCAGTGGGCGGTCTGCTGGGGGGTCGCTCTGACGGTGCTCGTCTTCAGTGAGGGGGACAAGGCCATACGCGGTCTCCTCGCCCGACGCGGGCATGACAGCGCCCGGTCCGGGATAAAGGCCGTGGGACGTCGCGTTCACCGCAACATCGCGGGCATGATCCGCTCCGAGGAAGGTGACGCCTAGTCGGTGAAGTATCGCACGCCGGCCTCGAGAATCGGCTGGTGGATGTTCCCGGGCACGTTGAGGTACAGCCCCTCGCCGGTACGCTCCGAGTGCGCCATCTTGCCGAACACGCGCCCGTCGGGGCTGGTGACGCCCTCGACGGCGAGCAGCGATCCGTTGGGATTGACGTCGAGGTCCATGCCCGGCACGCCGTTCTCATCGACGTACTGCGTGGCGATCTGCCCGCCGTCGAGCAGCCGGTCGAGCATCTCCTGCGAGGCAACGAAACGTCCCTCCCCATGGGAGACCGGGATGGTATGCACCTCGCCGACATGGGTGAGGGACAGCCACGGGGAGAGGTCGGAGGCCACGCGCGTGCGCACAAGCCTGCTCTGATGGCGGCCTATGGTGTTGAAGGTCAGCGTCGGGCAGGTGGCGTCCATGGGCATGATGTCGCCGAAGGGCACGAGACCGAGCTTGATGAGCGCCTGGAATCCGTTGCATACGCCGAGCATGAGGCCGTCGCGGTTCCTGAGCAGGTCGCGCACCGCCTCGGTGACCTCGGGGGAGCGGAAGAAGGCCGCGATGAACTTCGCGGACCCGTCGGGCTCGTCTCCGCCGGAGAACCCGCCGGGCAGCATGACGATCTGGCTGTGGCGGATCTCCTCCGCCAGGCGCCGGGTGGACTCGGCGACGTCGTCGGGGGTGAGGTTGCGGATGACGAGGGTCGTCGCCTCCGCCCCGGCCCTCCTGAAGGCCGCTGCGGAGTCGTATTCGCAGTTCGTGCCTGGGAAGACCGGAATGACGACGCGCGGACGGGCCACGGGCGAGCCGGACCGCGTTCGAGGCGTCGCGGCGTGGAACTCGGCGGCGTCGACCTTCCTCCCCGCGGCGCGGTAGGGGAACACCGAGGCGATGCCGTTCTGCCAGGCCTCCTCGAGGGCGTCAAGATTGACGTCCTCACCGGCGGCGTGCAGCGCGTACTCAGCGGTGGTCGCGCCGATGACCCCATGCTCCACCCGGTTGGACATCGCGGGAAGCTCGGCGTCGTCCGCGAGCTCGACGAGAAAGGAGCCGTAGGCCGGGGTGAACAGGTCGTCGATGGCGATGGAGTCGTCGAGACGCAGACCGATGCGGTTGCCCACGGTCATGAGGAACAGCGAGCCGGCCGTGGCGGAGTATCCGGGCGTCGAGACGGCGAGTGCCTCACGGGCGTCGGTAAGCGATTCGATGACCTCCATAGCTTCGAGCAGGCCCTGGGCGTCCGGCGTCAGACCGTCGGGGAGCATGCGCGGGGCTATGCGCACGACGCGGTGCCCCGCGTTCTTGAACTCCGGGGACACCGCACGCGATCTGGAACCCACGGACACGGCGAACGCGATGAGGGTGGGGGGTACGTCAAGGTCCTCGAAGGTGCCGCTCATCGAGTCCTTGCCGCCGATGGCGCCGACGCCGAGGTCGATCTGCGCCGAAAGGGCACCCAGCACGGCCGCGGTCGGGTGGCCCCAGCGTTCGGGCACGTCCCGCAGCTTGCCGAAGTACTCCTGCAGGCTGAGATACGCATCCTCTCGGCGGAATCCCGTGGCGACGAGCTTCGACAGGGCTTCCACCACGGACAGATAGGCGCCCGTGTACTGGTTGCGTTCCATGATGTAGGGGTTGAAGCCCCAGGCCATCGCCGAGGCCGTCGTCGTCTCGCCCTCGACGGGGAACTCGGCGACCATGGCCTGCGTCGGGGTCAGCTGACGGCGTCCGCCGAAGGGCATCAGCACCGTTCCCGCGCCAATCGTCGAGTCGAAGCGCTCCGCCAGCCCCTTGTTCGAGGCCACGTTGAGGTCGGTGACGAGCGCGTGCATCCGCTCGCCAAGCGTGCCGGACATCCACGGCGTCGCGTAGGAGCCGCCCCGCTCGATGTGAAGGGCCTGGCTTTTCGGGGCGCCGTTGGAGGACAGGAAGTCTCGGCTGAGGTCGACGATGGCCTTTCCGTGCCAGGTCATGCGCATGCGCCTCCGGTCGGTGACGACGGCGACGACGGCGGCCTCGAGGTTCTCCTCGCGGGCGTAGGAGAGGAACTCCTCCACGTCCTTCTCGGCGACGTCCACGGCCATGCGCTCCTGGGATTCGGAGATCGCCAGCTCGGTGCCATCCAGACCCTCGTACTTGCGGGTGACCCGGTCGAGGTCGATGTCCAGTCCGTCGGCGATCTCGCCGGTGGCCACGGACACGCCGCCGGCGCCGAAGTCGTTGCAGCGCTTGATGAGCCGGCAGGCGTCGCCGCGGCGGAACAGCCGCTGCAGCTTGCGTTCGACGGGGGCGTTGCCCTTCTGCACCTCGGCGCCGCATTCCTCCAGGCTGTCGACGTCCTGGGCCTTGGAGGCCCCGGTGGCCCCTCCGATGCCGTCGCGCCCCGTGCGCCCGCCCAGCAGGATGATCCGGTCGCCGGGGGCCGGCGTCTCGCGGCGCACATGATCCGCCGGCGTGGCGCCGACCACGGCCCCCACCTCCATGCGCTTGGCGACGTAGCCCGGATGGTAGATCTCGGCCACCTGCCCGGTGGCGAGCCCGATCTGGTTGCCGTAGGAGGAGTAGCCGGCGGCCGCCGTGGTGACGATCTTGCGCTGGGGGAGCTTGCCGGGCAGCGTGGCGGCCACGGGCGCGGTGGGGTCGCCGGCGCCGGTGACGCGCATCGCCTGGTACACGTAGGAGCGGCCGGAGAGGGGATCTCGGATGCAGCCGCCGATGCAGGTGGCCGCCCCGCCGAAGGGCTCGATCTCGGTGGGATGGTTATGCGTCTCGTTCTTGAAGAGGAACAGCCAGTCCTGGTCCTCGCCGTCGACGTCCACGGTGACCCTGACGGTGCAGGCGTTGATCTCCTCGGATTCGTCGAGGTTCTTCAGCACGCCGTTCGCCTTGAGCCATTTGGCGCCGATGGTGGCCATGTCCATGAGGCAGACGGGCTTCTCGTCGCGGCCAAGCTCGTGGCGCATGCCCAGGTATCTGTCGAAGGCCTTCCGGACGGCGTCGTCGTCGATGCGCACGTCGGTGAGCCGCGTGCCGAAGGTGGTGTGGCGGCAGTGGTCGGACCAGTAGGTGTCGATGACGCGGATCTCCGTGATGGTGGGCTCCCGCCCCTCGGAACGGAAGTACCGCTGGCAGACCTGCGCATCGGCGAGGTCCATCGCCAGTCCCCGCTCGTCGACGAAGCGGCGCAGACCCTCGTCGTCGAGCTCGTCGAAGCCGGCGAGCACCTCGACGGGCTTGGGGTCGGCCATCTCCATGCGCAGCGTGTCCCGGGTGGCCAGCGAGGCCTCACGGGCCTCGACGGGATTGATGACGTAGCGCTTGATGGCCTCCACCTGGTCCCCGTCGAGGCTTCCGTACAGGGCGTAGATCCTGGCGGTGCGCACGGTGGGACGCACGCCCTGGCTGATGAGCTGGATGCATTCCCCCGCGGATTCGGCCCGCTGGTCGAACTGTCCGGGAAGGTATTCGACCGCGAACACCCGGGCGTCGCCGAAGTCCGGGAGCTCGTACGAGACGTCGTCCACCGGAGGCTCGCTGAACACGACGGGGACGGACCTCGCGAACAGGTCGCCGTCGATGCCCTCGACGTCGTAGCGGTTGACGAGTCTGACGCCCGCCAGCCCGCTGACGCCGAGCACCTCGGTGAGCTCCTGGGCGAGCTGCCCCGCCTCGACGTCGTATTCCTGCTTCTTCTCCACGTACACGCGGAAGACCACGGCTGCCCCCTGAACTATGCGGATTGGCGGATGTCCGATGGAGGACGTCCCGGAATGGAAGGAATGGATGAACGGAATGGATGAACGGAATGGATGGGACGTCGCCTGCGACGGGCGTCCTGAGGCGGCCGACGCAGAGCTCTCCTACTCGGTGACCGCCTTCTCGCCCGTCTCGACGCCTTCGGAGGCCGCAAGGGCGAGAAGACGCGAATGGATCTCCTCGTAGGCGGGGATGATGCTGCCCAGATCGCGGCGGAAGAGGTCCTTGTCGAGATGCTCGATGCGTCCGCTGCGGTCCCTGAGATCCCACAGACGGCAGGTGTCGGGGGTGATCTCGTCGGCCAGGAGGATGGTGCCGTCGCCGGTCGCGCCCTCCTCGATCTTGAAGTCGGCGAGCCTCACGTCGATGGAGGCGAAGACGTCGGTGAGGGCGTCGTTGACGGCCCGTGCCTGGCGGGAGATCTCGGCGAGCTGCCTCTCGTCGGCCAGACCCAGGGCCACGATGGCGTCGTCGTTGATGAAGGGGTCGCCCAGCTCGTCCGACTTGAGGCAGAATTCGAGGATTGGGCACCTGAGCTCCGTCCCCTCCTCGACTCCGTAGCGCTTGGCGAAGGACCCGGCGGCCACGTTGCGCATGATGATCTCCAGCGGGAACATGTCCATGCGGCGCACGAGCTGCTCGGTGTCGGAGATGCGGCGCAGGAAATGGCTGGGGACGCCACGGGCCGCGAGAAGATCGAAAAGCACCGACGTGATGCGGTTGTTCAGGCTGCCCTTGCCCGCGATCTGCGCCTTCTTCGCGCCGTTTCCGGCGGTGGCCTGGTTCATGTACTCGACCCACAGCACGTTCGGGTCGTCCGTGGCGTACATCTTCTTGGCCTTGCCTTCGTACAGCTTTTCCAGTTTCTCCATGACTCGCCTTCCTCGTGTGCCACGAGACGCTATGAGGGGATTGCCGACGGCCAACAGGGTAGCAACCGCGTGATACATGGAGGGGCGCCGCGAGGGGCTCCTCCGGGAGCGGTGGTGGCGGTTCGGCTCAGGGCACGGTGGCGGTCAGGACACGGTGACGTCAAGCGCATCCGCCACGGCCGCCGCGCGGTCGCGGGCGTCGCGGGCGCTGGCGCCGATGGCCAGGGACACCGCCATGCGTCGGTGGCCGTGGACGGAGGGCTTCGAGAAGATCCGCAGCTCGCAGTCGGGCTCGGCGAGCGCCCGTCCGGCCCCCGAGAACACGGCCTGGCCTTCGCCCTCGACGACGATCGCGTGGCTTGCGGCAACGGCTCCGGGCGCCAGGGACAGATCGGCATGACCCTCGGTGACGGGAAGACCGAGCACGGCCCGGGCATGGAGGGCGAACTCGCTGAGGCGCTGGGAGACCAGCGTCACCATGCCGGTGTCATGGGGTCTGGGGGACATCTCGTTGAACAGCACGCGTCCGTCGGTGAGAACGAACAGCTCGACCCCGAACACGCCCCAGCCGGTCTCGCCGGAGGCATGGGCGCGTTCCACCAGGCCCCCGACGGCGCGCCGGGCGATGTCCTGGGCGACGGACGTGACGGCGTCCCCCACCTCCGCGGGCTGCCAGGACTCGCGATAGTCGCCGTGGTCCTGACGCTGGCCGATCGGGCGGCAGGTGACGACGCCGGCGGAGGAGCTGACGGTGAGCACGGTGAGCTCGTCCTGCAGCGGGACGAAGGCCTCGACGATGACCCGTGACACCCCGCCGTCGTCGGCGGCCCGGCGCCCCGTCTGGGCCTCATGCCAGGCGGCGGCGATGCCGTCGGGGGATTCGACGACGGACTGGCCGTGCCCGGAGGAGCTCATCACCGGCTTGACGACGCAGGGGTAGCCGACGGCGTCCGCGCCCCGGCGCAGCTGGTCGGGGTCGTCGGCGAAGCGGTAAGGGGTGGTGGGCAGTCCGAGCTCCTCATGCGCGATGACCCGCAGGCGCTCGCGATCCATGCATATCGCGGCGATGGAGGAGCTGGGCACGACCTGGATCCCCCGGGCGGCGGCGCGGGAGAGACGCGACGTGGCGATCGCCTCGACCTCGGGGATGATGATGTCGGGACGGACCTCGTCGATGAGCGCGTCAAGACGCCTCGGATCCGCCATGTCGAGCACGCGCGCCTCATGCGCCACCTGCGCCGCGGGGGCGCCGGCGTAGCTGTCCGCCGCGCACACCCAGACGCCCAGGCGCATGAGCTCGATGGCGATCTCGCGGCCCAGCTCGCCCGAGCCGAGAAGCAGCACCCGCGTGGAGGGTCGTCCCAGAGGAGTCCCCAGAGGGCGTTCGATGACGTCGGGCGCCGGGGGGGTCGTCGACGCGAGGCCCGCGGCGGCGGCCGCGGTGGAGCGGATGGATGACATGGACGCGGATGGATCCCGGGGCGTGGTGGTCATGCCCCCATTGTGCCGTGCCATGCCGACCCCGGTCCCGTCTACCATGGGCCGAATGGACGAGAGCGAAAGGGCCGGCGGCATCGCGGCCTCGGAGGATCGGGGCGTCGATGCCCCCCTCACCATCGCGATGGTCGTGGACACCATCGGCAACAGGGGCAACGGGACGTCGAACTCCGCCCTGCAGTACGCCCGCGAGCTGATCCGACGCGGTCACCGCGTGCGGATGGTGGGGATTGGAGCCCCCGAATTCCCCGCGGAGGTCCATGGTCTTCCCGTGGTGTCCTCCATCGCGTCCTGGCACCAGGTTCAGTTCGCCCGACCGGACGCGGCGCTGTTCCGGCGGGCGTTCGAGGGGGTGGACGTGGTCCATGTCTATCTGCCCTTCTCCTTCGGGCGGTGCGCCAGGCGGGTGGCCCGAGGCATGGGCATACCGGTGACGGCGGGCTTCCACCTGCAGCCCGAGAACGTCACGTACTCCGCGGGTCCGCTGCGATGGATGCCCGGGGCGAGCGACATGCTCTACCGTCTTTTTCGGCGCTGGCTGTACGGCGGGGTCCTCCATGTGCACGCCCCGAGCGGGATGATCGCGCAACAGCTCCGCGGGCATGGGTACACGAACAGGATCCACGTCATCTCCAATGGGTATTCCCCGAGATTCACGGCTCAGGGGCCATCGGAGCCGCCCGACGATGCGCGATCCCCCCTGCGCATCGTCGCCTCCGGGAGGCTGTCGCATGAGAAGGACCACATCACCCTCATCCGCGCCGTGGCGATCTGCCGCCACCGACGGGACGTCGGTCTGACCATCTGCGGCACCGGTCCGTTGCTCGGCCGCCTGCGCGCCGAGGCGGCCCGTCTGCTGCCGCGGGGCAGCTGGTCCATCGGATTCCACGACAACGACGACATGCCCCGCCTGCTGCGAGGCTGCGACCTGCTCGTCCATCCCTCCATCGTCGACATCGAGTCGCTGAGCGTCCTCGAGGGGATGGCCAGCGGACTGGTCCCCGTCATCGCTCGCTCCGACCTCAGCGCCGCCGGACAGTTCGCCCTTACCGACCGCTCGCTGTTCCCCGTCCGTGACGCGCGCGCCCTCGCCGAGCGCATCGACTGGTGGTACGAGCATCCGGGGAGGCGCCGCGCATGGGGCGCGCGGTACGCGGAGCATACGACCCGCATGTACGCCGTGTCCTCCTGCGTCGACCGCTTCCTCGACATGGAGAGCCAGGCCATCGCCGACTTCCGCGCGGGGATCGGCCCGGAGTTCGGCTGACAAGTCCGCCGGCTCGCGGAATCGGGGTCCGACAGGGTCCCCGGAATACGGACGCTCCGGTCCGAGGGTCTACAGCAGCGCGACCAGTCGGCCGACATCGGCCGGCGTGGTGGCCCAGCTCGTGCATATCCGCATGAGGCTGCGCCCGTCTGGCTCCCTCTGCATGAAGCCGAGGACCACGTCGCGTTCGAGGCGCCGACGAATCCCGTCGTCGAGGGAGACGAAGATCTGGTTGGTCGTCGAGCGATGCGCGATGCGGTATCCCCGCGCGTCCAGGGCCGCGCGGATCTCGTCCGCCCTGTCGTCGGCGTTTCGTGAGATGTCCATGTAGAGGCCGTCGGACAGAAGCACGTCGAACTGGAGTCCGAGCAGCCAGCCCTTGGCGAGAAGCGCCCCGCGCCGCTTGATCCGGGTGGTCAGATGCGCGGGCGCCCCGTGGCGGGGGAAGACGACGGCCTCGCCGAAAAGCGCGCCCACCTTGGTCCCGCCGATGGTGAACGCGTCGGTGAGGCGGTCGAGGTCGCGCAGGGTCACGTCCGTTCCCCGTGCGGCGAGTCCGTATCCCAGCCGGGCTCCGTCGACGTACAGGGGGATGCCGTGCCGACGGCAGACGGACGAGATCGCCTCCAGCTGCACCAGCGTGTACAGCGTGCCGTATTCGGTCGGATGGGACAGATACACGGAGCCGGGAGACGCCATATGCTCGCCGTTGGGGTCGTCCTCGAGTCCGCTGCAGAGCCTGTCGAGGTCCTCGGCGTCCAGCCGTCCGTCGTGCGCGGGGAGGGTGAGCACCTTGCGCCCGGTCGCCTCGATGGCCCCCGCCTCATGCGTGGCGACGTGTCCGGACTCCGCGGCCGCCACGCCGGCATAGGGCGGCGTGAGGACGTCGAGCACGGTCTGGTTCGTCTGCGTGCCACCGACGAGGAACCAGACGTCATCATCGGGATCCCCCGTCAGATCGCGGATCCGGGTCGCCGCGGACGCGCATACCGGGTCGGTTCCGTACCCGGGCATGGACTGCCCGTTGGTTTCCGCAAGTCTTCGGAGGACGGCCGGATGGGCCCCTCGCGAATAGTCGTTCTCCATGTCCAGCATGGCTGCCTCCCCGGGCCTTGCGCCGATCGATGGTGACGTGACGGTGGGGCGTGGGCGTCGCGCATCACCGTCCGACGGATGCGGGAGGCCCCCGGATTCCTCGGAATCCGGGGGCCTCCCTGGGGGGTGGATAACGCGGTTCGAACGCGCGACCTTCTGAACCACAATCAGATGCTCTACCTGCTGAGCTATATCCACCATCGTGGGTCGGCCCGGAACCGGACCGACGCAACAGAGGGATACTATACCGGAACGCATGCGACAGGGCGAGCGGCGAGTCGCGACACGCGGAGCGCCTGAAGAGCGCTCTTCGATGACGATTGCGATATAATTGGCGTTTGTGTGTGCCGATGGCATGCCTTATGTGACAGGCATGGGCATCGGGATATCCCCGAATCCGCAGGAAGTGCGCGCAGCAATGCGGCGGCATGAGGATGACGGGCCATCGGGCCGGTGGACCGGGCTGCTTCCTTCGATTCGCGTCGGGACGGGGGAGCCGCGGTGCGGCGGCCCCACGAAACCAGCAGACCAACGAATCGGAGAACAGAACTTGCCTACCATAGAACAGCTCGTCCGCAAGGGGCGCCAGGCCAAGCCGAAGAAGTCGAAGACCCTGGCCCTCAAGGGCAGCCCGCTGCGTCGCGGCGTGTGCACCCGCGTCTACACCACCACCCCGAAGAAGCCGAACTCGGCTCTGCGGAAGGTCGCCCGCGTCCGTCTGAGCTCGGGCATCGAGGTCACCGCCTACATCCCCGGCGAGGGACACAACCTGCAGGAGCACTCCATCGTGCTCGTGCGCGGCGGACGAGTCAAGGACCTCCCCGGCGTGCGCTACCACATCGTGCGCGGCGCGCTCGACACCCAGGGAGTCAAGGACCGTAGGCAGGGACGTTCCCTCTACGGAGCGAAGAAGGCGAAGTAGAACATGTCACGCAAAGGACCCGCCAAGAAGCACCAGCTGCTGCCCGATCCCATCTACGGCTCGACCGTGGTGGCGCAGCTCATCAACAAGATCCTCCTCGATGGCAAGAAGTCCATCGCCGAGGACATCGTCTACTCCGCGCTGGATATGGTCAAGGAGAAGACCGAGCAGGAGCCCGTCACCGTCCTCAAGCGCGCGCTCGACAACATCCGTCCGAGCCTCGAGGTGCGTTCCCGCCGCGTCGGCGGCGCCACCTACCAGGTGCCCGTCGAGGTCAAGCCGGCCCGCGCCAACACGCTGTCGCTGCGCTGGCTCACCGACTACTCCCGCGCCCGCCGCGAGAAGTCGATGTCCGAGCGTCTGGCCAACGAGATCCTCGACGCCTCCAACGGTCTTGGGGCCTCTGTGAAGAAGCGCGAGGACACCCACAAGATGGCCGAGGCGAACAAGGCCTTCGCCCATTACCGCTGGTAAAGAACCGAAAGCGAAGGGATTTCCATGGCACTAGACGTGCTCACCGATCTGACGAAGATCCGCAACATCGGCATCATGGCGCATATCGACGCCGGCAAGACCACGACGACCGAACGCATCCTCTTCTACACCGGCAAGAACTACAAGATCGGCGAGACGCATGACGGCGCCTCGACGATGGACTTCATGGCCCAGGAGCAGGAGCGCGGCATCACCATCCAGTCCGCCGCGACGACCTGCTTCTGGAGCCGGCAGACCCACGATCCGGACGCGAAGTTCCAGATCAACATCATCGACACCCCCGGCCACGTCGACTTCACGGCCGAGGTCGAGCGCTCGCTGCGCGTCCTCGACGGCGCCGTGGCGGTGTTCGACGGCAAGGAGGGCGTGGAGCCCCAGTCCGAGACCGTGTGGCGGCAGGCCGACAAGTACGGCGTTCCGCGCATCTGCTTCATCAACAAGATGGACAAGCTCGGCGCCGACTTCTACTACTCCGTGGACACCATCAGGAAGAAGCTCGGGGCCACCCCGCTCGTCGTCCAGCTGCCCATCGGGGCCGAGAACGACTTCCGCGGCGTCATCGACCTCATCCGCATGAGGGCGTACGTGTGGAACGACGTCTCCGGCGACCTTGGCGCCCACTACGACACCGTCGACATCCCCGACGACCTCAGGGACAGGGCGGAGCAGTACCGCTCCGAGCTGCTCGAACAGGTGGCCGAGGCCGACGACTCCCTTCTCGAGAAGTACCTCGACTCCGGCGATCTCGCCGAGGACGAGATCCGCTCCGGGATCCGCGCCCTCACGGTCTCCCGCAAGGCCTACCCGGTCCTGTGCGGGTCGGCGTTCAAGGACAAGGGCGTGCAGCCCATGCTCGATGCCGTCGTGGACTTCCTGCCCAGCCCCGAGGACGTCCCCAGCATCGTCGGCTACAAGCCCGGCGACGAGTCCGTGGAGATCGACCGCAAGCCCACCGTGGGGGACCCCTTCGCCGCCCTGGTGTTCAAGATCTCGACCCACCCCTTCTACGGCAAGCTCGTGTTCGTGCGCGTGTACTCCGGAAGCGTCAAGCCCGGCGACAACGTCTACGACTCCACGAAGAGCAAGAAGGAGCGCGTCGGCAAGATCTTCCAGATGCACGCCGACAAGGAGAACCCCGTCGACGCGGCGGAGGCCGGCAACATCTACACGTTCGTCGGTCTGAAGAACGTGACCACGGGCGACACCCTGTGCGACGAGAAGTCGCCGATCTCCCTCGAGTCCATGACCTTCCCCGACCCCGTCATCGAGGTGGCCGTCGAGCCGAAGACCAAGGCCGACCAGGAGAAGATGAGCCTGGCCCTCGCCAAGCTCTCCGACGAGGACCCGACCTTCCGCGTCAAGACCGACGAGGAGTCCGGCCAGACGCTGATCTCCGGCATGGGCGAGCTTCAGCTGGACATCATCGTCGACCGCATGCGCCGCGAGTTCAAGGTCGAGTGCAACGTGGGCAAGCCCCAGGTCGCCTATCGCGAGACGATCCGCAAGGCCGTGATGAACCAGGAGTACACCCATAAGAAGCAGACGGGCGGCTCCGGCCAGTTCGCCAAGGTGCTCATGAACTTCGAGCCCCTTGACACGAGCTCGGGCGACACCTACGAGTTTGCCAACGAGGTCACGGGCGGCCACATCACCAGGGAGTTCATCCCCTCGGTCGACGCGGGCGTCCAGGAGGCCATGGAGTCCGGCGTCCTCGCCGGCTTCCCGGTCGTCGGAGTCAAGGCCACCCTCACGGACGGCCAGATCCACGAGGTCGACTCCTCCGAGCTCGCCTTCAAGATCGCCGGCTCGATGTGCTTCAAGACGGCGGCCCCCAAGGCCAAGCCGGTCATCCTCGAGCCGATCATGGCCGTCGAGGTCCGCACGCCCGAGGAGTACATGGGCGACGTGATGGGCGACCTCAACTCACGCCGTGGCAGCATCCAGTCGATGGGCGACGCGACCGGCGTCAAGGTCATCGACGCCAAGGTGCCGCTGAGCGAGATGTTCGGCTACATCGGCGACCTGCGTTCCAAGACGCAGGGACGCGCGATGTTCACCATGCAGATGGACTCGTACGCGGAGGTCCCCAGGGCCATCGCCGAGGAGATCATCAAGGCCCAGCGCGGCGAGTGACGCGCGCCACGGACCTTTCCCGTGTCCCCGTCGGGCGCTACCATTCATAGCGCTGACGGGGCACGGGGCCGAAGTGACAAACAACCCAGGAACCCAGTAATATGTAGCGAGTGCCCGGACCGCCGACGTACGGGCTGACTACAAAGACGTCCAGGAGGACAGAAACACCATGGCAAAGGCAAAATACGAGCGCACCAAGCCGCATGTCAACATCGGCACCATCGGCCACGTCGATCACGGCAAGACCACCCTGACGGCGGCCATCTCGAAGGTGCTGCACGATGAGTACCCGGACGTCAACCCCGAGTACGACTTCGACCAGATCGACGCCGCTCCCGAGGAGCAGCAGCGCGGCATCACCATCAACATCGCGCATATCGAGTACCAGACGCCCAAGCGTCACTACGCGCACGTCGACTGCCCCGGACACGCCGACTTCGTCAAGAACATGATCACCGGCGCCGCGCAGATGGATGGCGCGATCCTCGTCGTGGCCGCCACGGACGGCCCGATGGCGCAGACCCGCGAGCATGTCCTGCTTGCCAAGCAGGTCGGCGTTCCGAAGATCCTCGTCGCCCTCAACAAGTGCGACATGGTCGATGACGAGGAGCTCATCGAGCTCGTCGAGGAGGAGGTCCGCGACCTGCTCGAGGAGAACGGCTTCGACCGTGACTGCCCGGTCATCCGCACCTCCGCCTACGGTGCGCTGCATGACGACGCTCCCGACCACGAGAAGTGGGTCCAGACCATCAAGGACCTCATGGACGCCGTCGACGACTACATCCCGACCCCGGTCCACGACCTTGACAAGCCCTTCCTCATGCCCATCGAGGACGTCTTCACCATCTCCGGCCGCGGCACCGTCGTCACCGGACGCGTGGAGCGTGGCCGTCTGCCCGTCAACACCAACGTCGAGATCGTCGGGCTCCGGGCGACCCAGACCTCGACGGTCACCTCCATCGAGACCTTCCACAAGCAGATGGACGAGGCCCAGGCCGGAGACAACACCGGTCTGCTCCTGCGCGGCATCAACCGCGACCAGGTCGAGCGTGGCCAGGTCGTGGCGGCGCCCGGCTCGGTGACGCCTCATCACAAGTTCGAGGCCGAGGTCTACGTGCTGACCAAGGACGAGGGCGGCCGTCATTCGCCGTTCTTCTCGAACTACCGTCCGCAGTTCTACTTCCGCACCACGGACGTCACCGGCGTCATCAGCCTGCCCGAGGGCATCGAGATGGTCCAGCCCGGCGACCACGCCACCTTCACCGTCGAGCTCATCCAGCCCGTCGCGATGGAGGAGGGTCTGACCTTCGCCGTCCGCGAAGGCGGCCACACGGTCGGTTCAGGCCGTGTCACCAAGATCCTCGGCTGATCGGCAGAGCGAGGAGGGGACGGATCTGACCCGTCCCCGGTATGGAGGCATCGCCCTCCCGGCGTCCGGATCCCGTTCCGGCGTTGGGGCGCGATGCCTTTCGTATGCCCGGTATCCCGACCGGGTGGCATAATGACGTGGGCGTTTCGCCGCTTCCCGGACGGGTTCCCTGCGGGCGACCCCGCCGAAGCGGCTTCCGCGCGGACGGTGCATTCCCCGGGCGGATGGAAACGGAAAGACACACAAGAGCAAAGGCGGCCAGACGTGGCACAGACAACGAATGACATCAAGAACGGATCCGTCATGAACATCGACGGGCAGCTGTGGAGCGTGCTGAAGTTCCAGCACGTCAAGCCCGGCAAGGGGCCGGCCTTCGTCAGGACGACCATCAAGAACGTCCTGTCCGGAAAGATCGTCGACAGGACCTTCAATGCCGGCATCAAGATGGACTTCGAGACGGTCGACAACCGGAACCTCCAGTACTCCTATGAGGACGGCGACAACTACGTCTTCATGGATATGACGACGTACGACCAGATCTACATCCCCCGGGACCTCGTCGGCGAGCAGAGCAGATACCTGCTTGAGGGCACGGACTGCGTCGTGAGCTTCCACGACGGCACGCCTCTGAGCGTCGAGCTTCCGGCCTCCGTCATCCTCACCATCACCCACACCGAGCCCGGAGTCCAGGGGAACCGCTCGAACGCGGGCACCAAGCCGGCGACGGTCGAGACGGGCGCCGAGATCCAGGTGCCGCTGTTCGTGGGCGAGGGCGAGAAGGTCAAGGTCGACACCAGGGACGGATCCTACCTCGGACGCGAGAACTGACGGGTCGCATCCATGGCACGTTCCACGGCCCGCAAACGGGCGCTCAACACCCTGTACGAGGCGGACGAGAAGGGGCAGGACATCCTCTCCCTGCTGGCCGAGCGTCTTGAACGGCCGGGCGCCCAGACGCCCCTGCCGGCCTATGCGGTGGACATCGTCCGTGGAGTGGCCGGGCATGCGAGGGTGATCGATCGTCTGCTCAACGACCATTCGACAGGATGGCGGGTCCCCAGGATGGCCGCCGTCGACCGGAACATCCTTCGCATGGCCGTGTGGGAGATCGTCTACAACGACGAGGTCCCGGACGGCGTGGCCATTGACGAGGCGCTGACGCTCGCCAAGACGCTGAGCGACGACGATTCGCCCGCGTTCATCCACGGACTGCTCAACGCGGTCGCCTCCGATGACGACGCGCGGACGACCGCGCGGGAGACCGAGGCCGAGGGATCGCCATCCGCCGCCGGGGTCACCGCCGCGGCCGCGGAATCCATCCCTCAGGATTCGGCGACGAAGGCCCTGGCGGATATCCAGCCCGTCCCGATCGAGGAGATCATGGCGCCAGTGACCGCCAGGACCGAGGACTCCGCGGCCGCCGCGGATGCCGGATCAGGGGATGCCGCAGGCGCGGATTCGCCGACGACCGATCCGCAGGATCCGGGCGAGGCGGAGGCTGCTTCCGCCACGACGACCCGGGAGCCTGCGTCCGTGGATCCCACGGCGGGGGATCCCGCGTCGGAGGATTCGCCGGCATCGGACCCGAAAAGGTCCTGACCCGGATGCCCGACGGCCATAGGACCCCGTGGACGACGGCCGTCCTAACCCGTCGGTACCCTAGGTACGCGAACAACCCGACGGGAGAGATCGTATGAACATGGGCGATGTCGCAGCGAAGAATCCGACCAACCAGGAGGCGCTCCTCGTTCTGGAGGACGGCAGAACCTATCGTGGACGGGCCTATGGGCATCGAGGGGCGACGACCGGGGAGATCGTCTTCGCCACGGGGATGACCGGGTATCAGGAGACGCTGACCGATCCCAGCTACGACAGGCAGATCGTCGTCCAGACCTTCCCGCATATCGGCAACACCGGCGTCAACCATGAGGATCCGGAATCCTCCCGCATCTGGGTCGCCGGCTATGTGGTGCGTGATCCGAGTCCCGTGGTGAGCAACTGGCGTGCCGACGGATCGCTCGAGAACGACCTCGACGCGGAGGGCATCGTCGGCATCAGCGGCATCGACACGCGCGCCCTGGTGCGTCATCTGCGCTCCGCAGGGGTCATGCGCGCCGGGATCTTCTCCGGTGACGCCCTCGATGACCCGGGCACCGGTGCCGAGCGCGACATGGAATCGCTGATCGCCGACATCCGTCGCACGCCTCCCATGGCGGGGCAGAGCCTCTACGACGAGGTGAGCACCAAGGAGTCCTACGTCGTCGAACCCTGTGGGCGTTTCCAGGGCGCGGCGCCGCTTTTCACCGTGGCGGCCGTGGATCTCGGCATCAAGTCGATGACCCCGCATCGCCTCGCCGAACGCGGCTGCGAGGTGCATGTCGTCCCCTCGACCATCTCCTTCGCACGTCTCCAGGAGCTTCATCCCGACGGCGTGTTCTTCTCCAACGGACCGGGGGACCCTGAAAAGGCCGAGCCGGAGGTGGAGCTGCTGCGACGCGTGCTCGACGCCCGGTACCCGTTCTTCGGGATCTGCTTCGGCAACCAGCTGCTCGGCAGGGCCCTCGGCTTCGGCACCTACAAGCTCAAGTTCGGGCATCGCGGCATCAACCAGCCCGTCAAGGACCTCACCACCGGCAAGGTGGAGGTCACCGCGCACAACCACGGCTTCGCCGTCGATGCGCCCATCGGAGAGCCCGTCGTCTCGCCCTACGGCGACGGCCGCTACGGCAGGGTGGCGGTCTCGCACGTCGACCTCAACGACGACGTCGTCGAAGGGCTGCGCTGCCTCGACGTCCCCGCCTTCTCCGTCCAGTACCACCCCGAGGCCGCCGCTGGCCCGCATGACGCCGCCTACCTTTTCGACCGCTTCGTCGACCTCATGCGTACGTCCAAGTCCAAGGAGGACACCGTCAATGCCTAGGCGCACCGACATCACATCCGTCATGGTCATTGGCTCCGGCCCGATCGTCATCGGCCAGGCCGCGGAATTCGACTATTCGGGAACCCAGGCCTGCCGCGTGCTGCGCGAGGAGGGCATCCGCGTCATCCTCGTCAACTCGAACCCGGCCACCATCATGACCGACCCCGAGATGGCCGATGCCACCTACATCGAACCCATCGCCGTGCCCGTCCTCGAGAAGATCATCGCCAAGGAGAGGCCCGACGCCCTGCTGCCCACCCTCGGCGGGCAGACCGCCCTCAACGCGGCCGTCGCCCTGGGCAAGGCCGGCATCCTCGACAGGTACCATGTGGAGCTCATCGGCGCCTCGCTGGAGGCCATCGACCGCGGCGAGGACCGCGAGCTCTTCAAGAAGGTCGTCGAGAAGGCCGGCGCGGAGTCGGCGAAGTCCTTCATCGCGCATTCCCTGTCCGAGGTGGAGGGCATCGTCGGGAAGCTCGGCTACCCGGTCGTCATCCGCCCGAGCTTCACCATGGGCGGACTCGGCTCCGGCATCGCCCACGACAGGGACGAGCTGCGCCGCATCGGCGGCGCCGGACTGCATTACTCGCCCACCAACGAGGTTCTCGTCGAGGAGGGCATCGAGGGATGGAAGGAGTTCGAGCTCGAGCTCATGCGCGACCGCAACGACAACGTCGTGGTGGTCTGCCCCATCGAGAACGTCGACCCCGTCGGCGTGCACACCGGCGATTCCGTCACCGTGGCCCCGCTGTTCACCCTCACCGACCGCGAATACCAGCGGATGAGGGACATCGGCATCCGCATCATCCGCGGTGTGGGCGTCGACACGGGCGGCTGCAACATCCAGTTCGCCGTGAACCCCGAGAACGGGCGCATCATCGTCATCGAGATGAACCCCCGCGTCTCCCGCTCCTCCGCCCTGGCCTCCAAGGCCACGGGATTCCCCATCGCCAAGATCGCCACCAAGCTGGCCCTCGGCTACACGCTTGACGAGATCCGCAACGACATCACGCGTTCGACGCCGGCAAGCTTCGAGCCCACGATCGACTACGTCGTGACCAAGATCCCGCGCTTCGCCTTCGAGAAGTTCCCGGGGGCCGACCCCCTGCTGACGACCTCCATGAAGTCGGTCGGGGAGGCCATGGCCCTGGGGGGCAACTTCCAGGAGTCCCTCGGCAAGGCGATGCGATCCATCGACAAGCGCCATATGGCGTTCAGCTGGGACGGCCGGCGTCCCGACGGCGAGGAGACCGCCGACCTCCTCGTGCGGATGCATACCCCCACCGAGCATCGCTATCTGCAGATCCAGCGGGCGCTGTGGGGCGGTGCCACGGTCGAGCAGATCTACCAGGCCACGAAGATCGACCGCTGGTTCCTCGAGCAGATGGCCCTGGTCAACGAGACCGCTCTGAGCGTTCGATCCTCCGAGACCCTCACTCCGGATCTGCTCCGGGACGCCAAGCGCGCCGGTCTCTCCGACGTGCAGATCGCCCATCTGCGCGGCCTGGACGACGCGGGGGAGAACACCGTGCGTGAGCTGCGCTGGAACTACGGCATCCGTCCGGTGTTCAAGACGGTGGACACCTGCGCCGCCGAGTTCGACGCCGTGACTCCCTACTACTACTCCTGCTATGCCGACGAGTCGGAGCTCAGACCACGCGAGCGCGAGGCCGTCATCATCCTCGGCTCCGGACCCAACCGCATCGGCCAGGGCATCGAGTTCGACTACACCTGCGTGCATGCCGTGCAGGAGCTCGGCAAGGACTACGACACCATCATGGTGAACTGCAACCCGGAGACGGTGTCCACCGACTACGACATGTCCGACAGGCTGTACTTCGAACCCCTCACCTTCGAGGACGTCCTCGAGATCTACGAGGCCGAGAAGAGGATGGGTCCGGTCAAGGGCGTCATCGTCCAGCTCGGCGGCCAGACGCCTCTGTCGCTGGCCGCGCGTCTCAAGGCCGCCGGGGTCCCGATTCTCGGCACCTCGCCGGAGTCCATCGACCTGGCCGAGAACCGCGAGCTCTTCGGCGAGGTGCTGCGTCGCGAGCATATGAACGCCCCCCGCTACGGCACCGCCCTGAGCCTCGATGAGGCCCGCGACGCCGCGCATTCGATCGGGTATCCGGTTCTCGTTCGCCCCAGCTACGTGCTCGGCGGGCGCGGCATGGAGATCGTGTACGACGACGACCAGCTCGCCACCTACGTCAACCGCGCCCTGGCGGAGGCCAAGGCCGACACCGTCGTGTCCGGGCGCCTGCCCTCCCCGCTGCTCATCGACAAGTTCCTCCAGGACGCCATCGAAATCGACGTCGACGCCCTGTTCGACGGCGAGGAGCTGTACATCGGCGGCATCATGGAGCATGTTGAGGAGGCCGGAGTCCATTCCGGCGACGCCGCCTGCACCCTTCCCCCCAGCACGCTGTCCGACGATCAGATCAGCCGTCTGCGCGAGGGGACCCTCGCCATCGCCCGCGGCTGTGGGGTGCGTGGGCTCATCAACGTCCAGTATGCCTTCATGGCCAACACCCTCTACGTCATCGAGGCCAACCCCCGCGCCTCGCGTACCGTGCCCTTCGCGTCGAAGGCCACTGGAGTGGCTCTGGCCAAGGCCGCGGCCCGGATCATGGTGGGAGAGAGCATAGCCGACCAGCGCCGCAACGGACTGCTGCTGCCGAAGGGCGACGGCGGCATCATGCATCCGGGACAGCAGGTCGCCGTCAAGGAGTCCGTGCTGCCGTTCAAGCGCTTCCGCACCTCGGTGGGTCGGACGGTGGACGTCCTGCTCGGACCCGAGATGCGATCCACGGGCGAGGTCATGGGATTCGACCGCGACTTCCCGCACGCCTTCGCCAAAAGCCAGCTCGCCGCCTACCAGGGCGGGCTGCCCACCAGCGGCAACGTCTTCATCTCGGTCAATGACTCGGACAAGCGCCAGCTTCCGCTGATGGCCGTGCGTCTCGTCGAGCTGGGCTTCGACATCTGGGCCACCGAGGGCACGGCCTCCGTGCTGCGCCGCTATGGCATCGACTCGCATATCGTGGACAAGATCACCACGCGCCCCGACGGCAGTGGAAGCACGACCACGGCCATCGACCACGCGTCGGGGAGCGTCGGCAAGAACGTCGTCCAGCTCATCGAGGACGGCACCATCGACATGGTGCTCAACACCCCCAACTCCCGGGGGTCCCGTGCGGACGGCTACTCGATCCGCGCTGCGGCCATCGCCGCCGACCTTCCCCAGTTCACCACCATGACCGAGTTCTCCGCCGTGCTCATGGCCATCGAGGCCGTCAGGCGCAACGACTACCAGATCATGAGCATCCAGGAGCATTCGCACCAGCTGTTCGCCATGGAAAAGTGAGGATGCCATGTCTGACAGCACGGCGCCGGCGGAGGACGGGGATTTCGGCCGTCGTCTGAGTCGCTCCATGGCCTCGTATGGTCCCCTATGCGTCGGCATCGACCCGCACCGCCGCATTCTCGCCGACTGGGGGTACGGCGTCGACGCCGAAGGGGCCGAGCTGTTCTCCATGAGGATGCTGCAGGCGGCCAACGGCAGGGCCGCCGCGGTCAAGTTCCAGACCTCCATGTTCGAGCGCTACGGATCCAAGGGATACGCCGCGCTCGAGCGCGTGCTCTACGCCGCGCGGCAGATGGGCGTCATCACCATCGTCGACTGCCTGCACGGCGGGCTGCCCACGACGATCTCGGCAATCGGCGACGCGTACTTCCATCAGGATTCGCCGATGGCGGCCGACGCCATCACCCTGCTCCCGTACTACGGCGCACGCTCGCTCACCGGGCTCATCCACGACGCCCTGGGCAACGGACGCGGGGTTTTCGTCGCCTCCCTCACCTCCAACCAGGCGGGGCAGAGCCTCCAGACGGCCATACGCCAGAGCGGCGACTACGCCGGTCGGACGGTGGCCTACGGCATCGCCCGAAACGCCCAGAAATTCAACGCCGAGATGAAGGGCATGGGTTCCGTCGGGCTGATCATCGGTGCGACGATAGGCCAGTGGATGCAGGACGGCGGCGTCGACCCCTCGCAGTTCACCGGCCCGATTCTGTCGCCGGGCTACGGATGGCAGGGCGCGGAGGCCGAGGATCTCAAAACCGTGTTCAAGGGAACCAGAGGGAACGTGCTCGTCACCGTGTCGCGGTTCATCGCTGCGTACGGCCCTGCCATCTCCGAACTGTCCAGGGCCACGGAATCCATCGCGCTGGACGTCCGTCAGGCTCTGCTGGAGGCGATGGACGAATGAGCGTGTCGGAGCGTGACGTGAAGGACCGGGGCGGTGTACGGGTCTCCGCTGTGATGCGGAAGGCGGCTGCTGCGTCAGCAGCGCAAGGGGGTTCCCCGGGGGACGTTTCGGATGGCAAATCTCCGACAGACGGCTCACCGCGTGTGACGGGCGGCCGTCTCATGGTCCTCACGGGACCCACGGCCGTCGGCAAGGGCACCGTCGAGGCCGAGCTGCGTCGACGGCATCCCGAGGTGTGGGTATCCGTCTCCGCCACGACCCGCGCCCCCCGTCCCGGGGAGGTGAACGGACGCACCTACTGGTTCCTTGACGACGCCGAGTTCCTCGACAGGGAACGCCGCGGATTGTTCCTCGAAACCGCCGTCGTCCATGGCATGGCCCGGTACGGCACGCCTCTGGAGCCTGTTCGTGAGCATCTGCGGGAGGGTGTCCCCACCATTCTGGAAATCGATCTTCAGGGTGCTCGGCGGGTCAGGGAGCGGGCGAAGGAGCTGGGGCTTGACGTCGTGTACGTCTTCCTTGCGCCGCCCAGCTACGACGAGCTGGTGAGACGTCTGGTCGGTCGGGGGACCGAGAACGAGGAGCAGCGGCGTCGGCGGCTGGAGACGGCGAGGACCGAGCTCGCCTCGGAGTCGGAGTTCGATGTGACCATCGTCAACAGGGATGTGACGCAGGCCGCCAGCGAGCTGTGGGACGTGATCGCCGGGGAATACGGACTGTCCCTGTAGAGGGGCGTGACGCAGGCCGCGTATTCGGCGTGTCCGTTCCTCTGGACGCTTTCGCCCGACGAATCGTCCATAGCCGGATTCGTTTCGTGGCGCATGTCCTGATGACCGGTCGTCACCCTGCATATGCCGAAGCCCCGGACGTCCATCTCGACGTCCGGGGCTTCGGCATATGCAGGGTGAGTCGTCTCAGGCGAGTCCCGACAGCCTGTCGATGAGGTCGGGGTCGCGGGTGGCTCCCTTGTCCGCGGAGCGGGCGAAGGCCGCGTAGACCTTCAGCGCCTGCGACACCTTGCGGTCGCGGTGGGCGACGTAGCCGTCGCCGGCCTCGAGCTCGCGACGGCGTTCGGCGAACTCGTCGTCGGTGAGTTCCACGTCGATTCTGCGGTTCGGGATGTCGATGCCGATCATGTCGCCGTTTCTGATGAGGGCGATGGGCCCCTTGTTGGCGGCCTCGGGTGCGACGTGCCCGATGGCCAGTCCCGAGGATCCTCCGGAGTAGCGGCCGTCGGTGATCATGGCGACCTGACGCCCGATGCCCTTGCCCTTGACGAAGGAGGTCGGGTACAGCATCTCCTGCATGCCCGGTCCGCCCTTCGGTCCCTCGTAGCGGATGACGAGGGCCTGCCCCGGTCTGAGGGTGTCGTCAAGGATGACCTTGATGGCCTCCTCCTGCGATTCGACGACCAGCGCCGGTCCATGGAACTTCCAGATCTCCTTGGGTACGCCGGCCGTCTTGACGACGCAGCCGTCGGGTGCGAGATTGCCTCGCAGGATGGCGAGTCCGCCCTCCTCGACCTCGGGATGGTCGATGTCATGGATGGCGCCGTGCTGACGGTCGGTGTCCAGCGAGTCGAACAGCGTCTCGTGCGTCCAGGGTTCGGGGGAGGAGATATGGCCCGGGGCGGCGCGGAAGAACTGCTTCACGTCGTCGCGGCAGGTGTCGCGCATGATGTCCCAGTCGTCGAGCTTGGCCTCGAGGGAGGGATAGTCGACGGAATGCACGTCCTGATGCAGCTTGCCGGCGCGGTCGAGCTCGCCCAGGATGCCGGGGATGCCGCCGGCGCGGTGCACGTCGGAGATCTCCCAGTCGCCCGACGGGGAGGCCTTGCAGATGCAGGGGACGGTATGCGAAATGCGTTCGATGTCGTCGAGAGTGAAGTCCACGTCGGCGCTCTGCGCTGCCGCGAGGATGTGGAGCACGGTGTTCGTGGAGCCGCCCATGGCCACGTCCATGGTCATGGCGTTCTCGAAGGCGTGCTTCGTGGCGATGTTCCGCGGCAGCACCGAGTCGTCGTCCTGCTGGTAGTACCGGTTGGCGATCTCCACGACCTGTCGGCCCGCCAGTTCGAACAGCTTCCTGCGATACGCATGGGAGGCCAGCGTCGTGCCGTTGCCCGGCAGGGCCAGTCCGATGGCCTCGGTGAGGCAGTTCATGGAGTTGGCCGTGAACATCCCGGCGCAGGACCCGCAGGTCGGGCAGACGGTCTTCTCATACGCGAGGAGGTCCTCGTCCGACACGTTGTCGTCGGCGCTCGCGTACATGACGTCGATGAGGTCCGTGCTCTGCTTCGAGCCGTCGGACAGCACCGTGGTGCCGGCCTCCATCGGGCCGCCGGAGACGAAGACCGTGGGGATGTTCAGCCGCAGCGCCGCCATGAGCATGCCGGGGGTGATCTTGTCGCAGTTGGAGATGCAGATGAGGGCGTCGGCGCAGTGCGCGTTGACCGAGTACTCGACCGAGTCGGCGATGAGGTCGCGGCTCGGCAGCGAGTAGAGCATGCCCGTATGCCCCATCGCGATGCCGTCGTCGACGGCGATGGTGTTGAACTCGCGCGGGATGCCCCCGGCCTTCTTCACCGCCTCGGAGACGAGACGTCCGACCTTGTTGAGGAAGACGTGGCCCGGGACGAACTCGTCGAAGGAGTTCGCGATGGCGATGATGGGCTTGCCGAAGTCCCCGCCATCCACGCCGGCGGCACGGTAGAGGGCACGGGCGCCGGCGAACACCCGTCCGTTCATGAGTTTTGCGGATCGCATTTCAGCCATGCCCCTTATTCAAGTGCCTGAGGGCGACCGGTTCCCCCCGCGGTTCGCATCGTGGAAGGCATGGGCCCGGGGGTGACGATGGAGGGTGTCCGGACCCGCGGCTCCTCGCGACGTCGGTGCCGACCTCTGCAGGAAGTAAATCATTCGGCGGAAGGGGGAGGCTCCCTTCTCATCCGGCGAAAGGTCGAGACCCATGCACTAGAGTGGGTGGACTGAATCCCACGGCGCCCTCAGGCCTGCGGCGCCCTGACGAACGGATGATTGGAAGACGGAATGTCAGACTTCGGTACCGAACCCACGCCCACGGGACTGGCGAATCCCACCATCGACGACCTCATGAAGCGTGCCGACTCGCAGTACGCTCTCGCCATCTTCGCGGCCAAGCGCGCCCGGCAGATCAACTCCTACTTCACCCAGCTCAACGAGGGGCTGCTGCAGAACGTCGGTCCCCTCGTGGAGTACAAGAACCAGGAGAAGCCGTTGTCCATCGCCTTCCGCGAGATCGACGAGGGACTGCTGGAGGAGACGCTCGGCGAGGACGATCCCACGGAGGGCGACTGAGCGGAGCCGGTCGAAGGGCGCCGGCGAGGCGCTCGGCCGGTGTGAAGCCCGGGTCGTCGGCCCGGCGGGAAGGTGTGGTGCAACGTGGAGCGTCGTCTTATTTCCGCGGAATCGGTGACCGAAGGGCATCCCGACAAGATCTGCGACCAGATCTCGGACGCCATCCTCGACGATCTGCTGCGGCAGGACCCCCATTCGCATGTCGCGGTCGAGACCTCGGCGACCACGGGCCAGTTCTTCGTCTTCGGCGAGGTGACGAGCGAGGGCTACGCCGACGTGCAGTCGATCGTGCGTTCCGTGGTGCGGCGGATCGGGTATACGAGCTCGACGATCGGCCTTGACGCCGACTCCTGCGGCGTGCTCGTGGCCATCACCGGCCAGAGCGCGGAGATCAACCAGGGCGTGTCCCGGCTCGACCCCGCCGAGGAGTCGCGCGCCTCGCGCGAGGAGCGCTATGAGGCCCAGGGTGCCGGTGACCAGGGCGTGATGTTCGGCTACGCCTGCGATGAGACGTCGGCGCTGATGCCCCTGCCCATCCACCTGGCGCACCGTCTGGCGCACCGTCTGGCCCAGGTGCGCAAGGAGGGCATCGTCGCGCATCTGCGCCCCGATGGCAAGACCCAGGTCACCATCGAGTACGACGCCGATAACAGGCCGGTGCGCGTGGACACCGTGCTCGTCTCCACGCAGCATGACCCCGATGTCGACCATGACCAGCTTCAGAACAGGCTCGTCGAGGCCGTCATCACCCCGGTGCTCGACGAAGTGTGCGGCGATGCGGTGAGGCACGACGACTACCGCGTGCTCGTCAACCCCACGGGATCCTTCGTGCTGGGAGGTCCGGCCGCGGACGCCGGGCTCACCGGCCGCAAGATCATCGTCGACACCTACGGCGGCGCCGCGCATCACGGCGGCGGTGCGTTCTCCGGCAAGGACCCCAGCAAGGTCGACCGCTCCGCGGCCTACGCGGCGCGCTGGGTCGCCAAGAACATCGTGGCCGCGGGGCTCGCCCGACGCGTCGAAGTGCAGGTCGCCTACGCCATCGGCGTGGCCGACCCGGTGAGCGTCAACGTCGAGACCTGGGGGACCGAGTCCTCCGGCGTCACCCGCGACGACATCCAGAGGGCTGTGCGCCAGGTCTTCGACCTACGCCCGGCCGCCATCATCGACGAGCTCGACCTGTTGCGTCCCATCTATTCCCAAACGGCCGCCTACGGTCACTTCGGCCGTGACGACGCCGATTTCACCTGGGAGCGTACTGACCGCGTGGATCAGCTGAGAAAAGCGGTGGGCCGATAGGCGCCCGGATTGCCGGGGCCATGCGAAGGTCCGGAAAGGAAGGTCATATGGCGGGAATGTCAGTGGCGGATATGGCGGGGCTGTTTCTCAGGCCCGGGGCTCCGATCCGGATCGAGGCCTTCGACGGGTCCTCGTGGGGAGAATCCGACGCCCCCGTGACCCTGCGGGTGAGGAATTCCCGTGCCGTGTACTACATGGTTCAGCATCCCGGGGAGCTGGGTCTGGCGCGTGCCTATCTGCAGGGCGACGTCGACTCCCCTCAGCTCGTGCCCGGCGACCCCTACGAGGTGTTCAGACGCCTCACCGCCGTCAAGCCCTACATGCGCCGTCCGGACCCGCGCGGCCTTGCCCGGGCGCTGGCCATGGTCGCCTCCCATGGCATCCGTCTGCCCAAGCCGCCGTCCATCGAAGGGCCGAGCAGGCTGCGCCGGATCAGCGAGGGGCTGCTGCCCCACACCAAGGCCGGGGACGCCGCCACGGTGAGCTACCACTACGACCAGTCCAATGAGTTCTACGCCATGTTCCTCGGGCCGTCGATGACCTACACCTGCGCGCTTTTCGATTCGCCTCAGGAATCCCTCGAGGACGCCCAGTCGGCCAAGCTCAATCTCGTCCTCGACAAGCTCGGACTCGAGGCCGGCGATCGCCTGCTCGACATCGGCTGCGGCTGGGGGTCGATGGAGATTCTCGCGGCGAAGCGCGGCATCCATGTCCTCGGCGTCACCCTGGCGGAGGAGCAGGTCTCCTGGGGTCAGGATTGGATCCGCCGCGAGGGCCTCGACGACCTCGCCGAGATTCGCCTCATGGACTACCGGGATGTCCCGGAGGGAGGGTTCGACGGCATCTGCTCGCTGGGCATGATGGAGCACGTCGGGATCCGGCACTATCCGAAGTACTTCCGTGAGATCTTCGCCAAGCTCAAGCCCGGTGGCATGCTTCTCAACCATCAGATCACGCGCACCAACTCGTACGTCGGCAAGTCGGCGGGTCCGTTCATCGACCGCTACATCTTCCCTGACGGACAGCTCGCCTCGCCTGGCGAGATCGAGACGCGCATCCAGAACACGGGCTTCGAGGTCATCCACGAGGAGAATCTGCGCCAGCACTACGCACTCACCCTGCACCACTGGAACGCCAACCTGCAGAGCCACTGGGAGGAGGCCGTCAGGCTCGTCGGCGAGCCCAAGGCCAGGCTCTGGGGCCTGTACATGGCGGGAAGCGCGCTGAACTTCGAGCTCAACACCATCCAGATCCATCAGTACCTGTGCATCCGACCCGATGGCCGCGGCACCGACAGCTATCCTCTGAGACCATGGTGGCATTCGCGCTGAAGACGGGTCCGCATCCGTCCGGACAAGGCACCGAGGCCTCTCGGAAGGGGAACGATTCCTCCGCCGGACCATCGGGACCGCTCCGGCCCGCGGCCGAGCAGCCCGCTCTGGCGGGACTCGCGCCCAGGCGGCGCCGGCGTCGCGTCCACGCTCATGAGCCCGCCGCGACGGATCCCATCGCCCATGTCGTCCTGGACGTCCAGGCGCTTCACCTCGGGCGCGACTTCGATTATCTCGTCGACGAGAGCATATCCGATACCGCCAGGCCCGGCGCTCTCGTCCGGGTGCGGTTCGCCGGGCGTCTCGTCAACGGGGTGGTATGGGGGCGTGCGGCCTCCAGCGCCTCCCCCTCATCGTCTCTGCGATGGATCGAGCGCGTCCTGGCCCCGGGGCTTGTCCCCGACGAGCTGAGACGCGACATCGAGTCCATCGCCGACGCGTACGGCGGCACGCGGGCGAACATCCTCCGTCTCGCCATCCCTCCCCGCAGCGCGACGGTCGACCGGGACATGGGCGGAATCGTCCGTCCGGGGGACGGCGCCGGCGCCGATATGATCGAATCCGCCGGCGAACAGGCCTCGGTGGCATCATCCCGGGCCCCGGGCGACGATGGCGGAGGCGGATCGGAAGCGGGAAGCGTCTACTCCGCCTCCGCGCTGCACGCCGGGAATCCCCGGTTCTCGGATTCCGCGTCGTTCTCGGATCCTCCGGAATTCCTCGCATCCTACGGGCATGCCGAGCTGCTTCGAAGGGCGTTGGTTTCGGGGGGCTTCGCATCCTTCGTCCTCGACTGCGCCCCTGGGCCCGCCGAGGCCGAGCGCGTGCTCTCCCGGGCCGTGGCCCTGTCCCTGTCCGTGGGGCGGTCCGCCGTGGCGGTGATGCCCGATATGCGCGCAACGGGGCGTCTCGCACGGCTGCTCTCCGGATGGGGGCTGCGGGTCGGCGGACCGGATGCCGCGGGACGGGGGGTCGACGTCGTCATCCTGTCCGCCTCCATGCCTCCGGCGCAGCGCTACCGTGCCTTCAGGGCCCTGTCGCTGGGAATGGTCCGTGGGGTCATAGGCACCAGGGCCGTGATGTACGCGCCGGTGCGGGGACCGGGCCTTTTCGCGATCATGGACGATGGCGCCTATCAGCAGGCGGACGGGATGATGCCCTATGCCCAAGCGCGTGGCGTGCTGCGTCTGCGCGCCCGGCTGCATGCCGGGACCTTTCTGGCCGTGGGCGCCGCACGAAGCGCCATCGGCCAGAGGGAATGCGACGGCGGTGGAGAGGACGGCGTGTCCGGCCCCTCGACGGCGCTGCGCCCCCGTCAGGAGATTCTGGACTCCTCGAAACCGGACGTGACGTGGCTGACGCGCGACAGCCTTGAGAAGACCGGAGACCCGGCTCCCGGTGCCCGGGTCCCCAGAGGTGTGGCGAGACTGCTGTCGCAGGTCCTGCGTGAGGGCCCCGTGCTTCTGTCCGTGCCACGCGATCTTGCCGCTCCGGTTCTGGCATGCGGCCGCTGCCACCGCCGGGCGCGCTGCCGCCTGTGCACGGGTCCGCTCGTCCCGTCGTCCGCCGGGGCCCCACCCCGCTGCCGGTGGTGCGGAGCCATCGCCACGGCATGGAGCTGCCCGCACTGCTCGGGACGGCACATCGCCCCCATCCGCGTGGGGTCGACCGGAACGGCGACGGAGCTGCGTCGCATGTTCCCGGGGACGCCCTTCGTGGTCTCGGCGCCGATGGGTTCGCGCGGCTTCGTCCCGTGGGTTCCGCAGGTTCCCGCCGTCGTCGTCGCCCCTCCCGGATTCGAGCCTCTGGTGCGGGATGCGCAGGGACGCGTCGGGGCCTATCGCGCGGCCGTCATCCTTGATGCCTGGACCAGTCTGTATTCGCAGAGCCTCGATGCCAGACAGGACGTGCTCGCTGCCTGGATGCGCGTGGCCGGTCTGGCGTCGCCGGCCGACGGCACGGGACGCGTCGTGGTCGTGGGCCAGGCGGATGAGGGCGTCGTCGCCTCGCTGAAGTCGTGGGACTGCACGATTCTCGCCTCGGCGGACCTCGAGGAGAGACGGGAGGCGTGCCTCCCTCCTGCGGTGACGGCGGCCTACGTCTGGGGGCGACGATCGGCCGTGGAGGGTCTGCTGCGCCGGACCGGCGCCGTCGATGGCGATTTGGCGACGCTGGAGACGGATGCCGGTGACGTGCCGGCCGTCCTCGGCCCCAGGCCCATCCCTCCGCCCCGGACCCTGGACGAGCGCGAGCTGGAGGCCACCCGGGATCGCGTCGGTGCCGTCGTCAGGGCCCCCCATGCCCGCCGGGCCGAGCTCGTGCGGCGACTGCGTGACCAGACGGCCTGGCATGTGGCCGCCAGAGAGCCCGGGGAGCTGCGGTTCCGGGTCGATCCGAAGGATCTTCTACCATAGGGCGTGCCCCTGTCGGGGCGTCGGAAGCGATGACGAGGGGAGTGCCGATGAGCGGATGGCCCGGTGAGCCGAGGATGGATTATGACGTGCTTGTGGCCGAGGGTCCCGCGGCGCGGTCCGTTTCATCCCCCGTCACGGACGTGATATTCGACTTCGGCAACGTTCTCGTGCGCTGGGATCCGGCCGCGGCGCTGGCGTCACGCTATCGCGAGACCACCGCGCGGCGTTTCCTCGACGACTCGGTCTCGGGCTTCTACGCCGCCAACGACCTCATGGACGCCGGCGGGTCGATCCAGGACGGCGTGGAGTTCGTCGCCCGCGAGCACGGCGAGCCATGGGCGTCGATGATGCGCTTCTATCTCGAGAACTTCGAGGATTCGGTACTCGGCGTCATGCCGGGGGCCAGGGTGCTCATCGACGACCTGCGGCGGGCCGGGATCGGCGTGTGGGGGCTGTCCAACTGGCAGCGGGACCTGTATGCGGACACCGAGAGGCGCTATGATGTGCTGCGTCGCCTTGACGGCGTGGTGGTTTCGGGCGTCGTGGGCCTTCGCAAGCCCGATGCCGCGATTTTCGAGCTGGCTCTGGAACGATTCGCCATCGACCGTTCCACGGCGCTTTTCGTCGATGACAAGGCGATGAACGTTCAGGGGGCCAACCGTGCGGGGATTCGCGCGGTGCGCTTCTCGGACCCCCGACGCCTGCGCGGCCTGCTCGTCGACGCCGGCGTACCGATCGCCCCTCTTGTCTAGGGGCAAAGGAGAATCATGATCAGACTGCTTGTCGCCGGAACCCCGGATGTGGCGGTGCCGTCCCTGAAGGCCCTGGCCGCGGACGGCGAGGACTTCGAGGTCGTGGCCGTGCTCACCAGGCCGGACGCGCCGGCGGGACGCGGCAGAAGGCTCACCCCGAGCCCGGTGAAGCGGGCCGCTCTCGAGCTGGGGATCCCGGTGCTGGAATCCGATCCCGCCGAGCCCGCATTCCTGTCGGAGCTCGCCGCCACCGGTGCACAGGCCGCGGCCGTCGTCGCCTACGGCCGGATCCTCCGACAGGACGTCCTCGACGCGCTGCCCTGCGGATGGTTCAATCTCCATTTTTCCCTGCTGCCGGACTGGCGCGGAGCGGCTCCCGTTCAGCGCGCCATCTGGGCCGGGGACTCCGTGACGGGGGCCACCGTGTTCCGCATCACCGCCGGGATGGACAGCGGGCCGATCCTCGCCCAGTCCACCGTCACCATCGGCGCGCATGAGAACGCGGGGGACCTGCTCGGACGTCTCTCCCACGATGGGGCGAATCTTCTATGTGCCGCGCTCCGCGGCGTGGCGGACGGCCGGATCCGCGAGGTGGAGCAGCCTGCGGGCGCGTTCGAGAAGGCCGACAAGATCCGCGTCGAGGACGCCCATATCCGCTTCGAGGTGCCGGCGTTCGCGGTCGACCGCCAGATTCGCGCCTGCACCCCCTTCCCGGGAGCCTGGTGCCGCCTGCATGCGGCGGGGGATGAGGGCGCCGAGACGCTTCACGTCCTGCAGGCGTCGCCCGCCGCGGCCTCGGATCCGGGCATGCCCGACGGGCTGGCTCCCGGACGCATCGCCGTGGGAAAGAGGGCCGTGTGGGTCGGCACGATCACGGCGCCCCTGGAGCTGCTGCGTGTCAAGGCCGAGGGACGTCAGGCCATGTCCGCGCCAGACTGGGCGCGTGGGGCGCGGCTGTCCGACGGGGCCTTCTGCGACTGACTCCCGTCTCCCCGCCCACCCGACGGGCTTCGCCTTCAGGACGTGTGCATCAGGGCGGGCGCGTCCCGACGAACCGATGGCCTGAGCCCCCGGCTCCGGCGTTTCCCTGTCAGGACAGGTAGTCGAGGACTCGCCTCAGGTCGCGTTCGTCGATGGAATGGTGCGCGGCCTCGCGCACCGCCTTCTTCGCGCAGAATGCGATGCCGAGGCCCGCGGCGCCGATCATGGGGATGTCGTTCGCCCCGTCGCCGACCGCGACCGTCTGCTCCATGGGGATGCCGTCCTCGTCCGCCCACCGCCGCAGGGCGTCGAGCTTTACGTCCCTGGTGACGATGTCGTCCAGCACACGGCCGGTGAGACGCCCGTCAGCCACCTCGAGCCGATTGGCCAGCCAGTGGTCGAGATGCGCATCGGACGCCAGACCGTCCACGATCTCGCGGAATCCGCCCGAGACCGCCCCCACCTTCCATCCGTGACGATGGAGCTCGGTGATGAGGTCAAGCGCGCCCCGGGTGAAATGCACGGAGGCCCTCACCTCGCCGAAGACGCTTATGGGGAGTCCACGCAGCAGCTCCACGCGTTCGCGCAGCGCCTGGCGAAAGTCCATGCCGCCCTCCATCGCGCGCCTGGTGATTGCGGCGATGCCCTCGCCGACGCCGGCCGCCAGACCCAGCTGGTCGATGACCTCCTCGTCGATAAGCGTGGAATCCACGTCCATGACGAGCAGGCCGGGATGCTCGAGGACAGGGGTGGTGCGGCTCGTCACGTCGCTCCGATTGGTCGCCGGGCCGGCCGCGGAGGGAACGGAGGATGCTGATGCGGACGCGGGGGAGGAAAAGGACATGCCCCCGATTGTCGGAAAGCATGGGGACAATGGGTCCCATGCATGTTCTCGCCGCAGCCGCCATACCCCTGTGCGGGGCCGACGAGGGCCTGATCGGGGCTCTCACCAGCTGGATCGTCTCCCTGATGGGGACGATGGGAGGAGTGGGCGTCGCTCTGGCGATCCTGCTTGAATCCGTGTTCCCGCCCATCCCCAGCGAGGTCGTCCTCCCGCTGGCGGGATTCACGGCGGCGCAGGGCCGCATGGGGCTCGTCTCCGCGATCGCATGGGCGACGGTGGGGTCGCTGGCGGGTTCCTTGGTGCTGTACGGCGTCTCCCGGGCGGTCGGGCTGCATCGCATCCATCGGGCCGCCGACGCCCTGCCGGGCGTCGACCGGGAGGACGTGGAGAAGGCCAATCGCTGGTTCGCCCGCTACGGCGGGTGGTCCGTGCTTCTCGGACGTGTGGTCCCCGTCGTCCGGTCCCTGATCTCCATCCCCGCCGGGCTCGCCGCCATGCCTCTCGTCACCTTCTCGCTGTGGACTCTGGCGGGATCGGCCGTGTGGAACACGCTCCTCGTCGGGACCGGGTATCTTCTCGGCGACCAGTGGTGCTCCATCCTGGGCGTCCTCGGCGTCGTGGAGGACGTGGTGATCGTTCTGGCGGTGGTGGCGGTCGTGCTTCTCGTCGTGCGATGGGTGCTGCGCCTGAAGGATGCCCGGGGAAGGAAGAACGGCACGGATGGTCGCTGACGGCATGGCCGCGGAGGCGGATGACGGTGTGGATGACCCCGGGAAGGGGACGGATGACGGCGTGAGTCGTGCCGCGCAGCCGGGGACCGCGTCAGGCGGCGGGGACCTCGGTACGCCCGACGCGCTCGCCCTTGACAACGACAGGCTCAGGGAGAGGAACCATGTGCTCGCGCGGGCCCTGTCCCGCGCGGGCGACGAACTGCGCAAGGCGCGGGCGCGCATGGCGCAGGCCATGGAGCCGCCCCTGACTCTGGCGACCATGGTGGCCATGGACGGCGTGCGCTTCGACGAGGAGGGCGTGCGGCATGCCTCCGCGGAGGTCGTGGTGTCGGGACGACGGATGATCGTCCCCGTCTCCACCGAGGTGGAGCTCTCGAGGCTCGGCCCCGGCGACCTCGTGGTCCTCAACGATTCGATGGCCCTGGTCGGTCGTCGTGGAGCCTCCCGACTGGGCCGCGTCAGACGGGTGACGCGCGTGCTCGACGACGGACGCCTGCTCGTCTCCGACCCCTCCGGCGCGCTCGACCTTGCCGACCGTGCGGCCGCCCTGTCCGACGTCGTCGTCGCTCAAGGGGATTCGGTTGTCGTCGACCCCTCCGGACGCTTCGCCGTCGAGGTGGTCAGCGGACGCGAGGATGCGGACCTCGTGCTGGAGGAGACCCCGGATGCGAGCTTCGACGACATCGGCGGACTGGACGAGCAGATCGGGGCGATCCGCGACGCGGTCGAGCTGCCGTTCCTCCATCGCGGCCTGTTCGAGCGCTACGGGCTGCGTCCCCCCAAGGGCGTCCTGCTGTATGGCCCGCCCGGCAACGGCAAGACGCTGATCGCCAAGGCCGTGGCGCATTCCCTGGCCGGACAGGGGGCCGCCGACGGCGTGTTCCTCTCCGTCAAGGGGCCCGAGCTGCTCAACAAGTACGTGGGCGAATCGGAGCGGCTCATCCGGGTCATCTTCCGCCGTGCGCGTGAGCGTGCGGCCGCCGGCCGCCCCGTCATCGTCTTCATCGACGAGATGGACTCCCTGCTGCGCACCCGCGGCACCGGCGTGTCCAGCGATGTGGAGACCACCATCGTCCCGCAGTTCCTCTCCGAGATGGACGGCGTGGACTCCCTTGACAACGTCATGGTCATCGGCGCCTCCAACCGCGTCGACATGATCGACCCGGCCGTGCTCAGGCCCGGGCGTCTCGACGTCAAGATCCGCATAGGCAGGCCGGGCGAAGGCGAGGCGACGGCCATCCTCGGGCATTATCTGACCGAGGACCTGCCCTTCGAGCCCGGGGTGCGTCCCGACGAGCTCATCGGTCTCATGACGGCCGACATCTACGCCCGCACCGAGGACCGACGCGTCTGCGACGTGCGTGACGACCAGGGGCGGTGGGGTCCCGTGTATCTCGCCGACGTCATGTCCGGCGCCGTTCTGCGCAACATCGTCGACCGGGCCAAGACCGCCGCCGTGAAATCCTCCATCCTCCGGGGCGACGACGTGGCCATCGGCGCGGGGATGCTCGCGACCGCCGTGCGCGAGGAGTTCCGGCAGACGCGCGACGAGGTGCTGGACGCCGATCCGAGGGAGTGGTCGCGCATCAACGGCATCGCGGACGGACGCGTCACGGCCATCCGACGGGGCGCGCGGGGAGTGGCATGACCGTCCGTCGCGTCATGGGCACGGAGACCGAGTACGGAGTCTCCGTCCGGGGAGGACGCGGGTACGACCCCGTCAGGCTGTCCTTCGCCGTCGTGGCGGCGGCGGCTGATTCGGCGACCTCCCGCATCCGCTGGGACTATCGGCAGGAGGACCCCGTGCACGACGCCCGCGGCGGTCGTCTGGACAGGTCCCGCGCCCGTGCGGACATGCTCACCGACGCGCCTCAGCTGCGCATCGTCAACGTCATCGCGGCGAACGGCGGACGCATCTACGTCGACCATGCCCATCCCGAGTATTCGGCTCCGGAGACCACCGATCCCTTCCAGGCCGTTCGCTACGACCAGGCCGGCGATGTGCTGATGGCCGCCGCCTGCGGCCGTGCGGCCCGTGGGGCCGGGGAGCCCATCGAGCTGCATCGCGCCAACGTCGACGGCAAGGGGGCGACCTGGGGGACGCATGAGAGCTATCTCATGCTCCGTCGGGTCCCCTTCGAACAGGTGACGGACCTTCTTCTTGCTCATCTGACGACTCGGCAGGTCTATGCGGGGTCGGGGCGCGTCGGCATCGGGGAGACGGGGGAGCGGGAGGGCTTTCAGCTCAGCCAGAGGGCCGATTACATCCATGCCGACGTCGGTCTGCAGACCACCTTCGACCGTCCGGTCGTCAACACGCGGGACGAGTCCCATGCGCCCGACGACCGCCGCCGGCTTCATGTGATCGTCGGCGACGCCAACCGCATGCAGGTGCCGCAGGCCCTGAAGCTCGGCGTGACGAGTCTGCTGCTCTGGGCACTGGAGAACGGCCGGGATGCCGGCGTGGACATCGGCGCAGCCGTGTCCGCGCTCGCGCCGGCCGACCCGGTGGACGCCATGCATAGGGTGTCCCATGACCTGTCCCTGTCATGCACGCTTCCCACGCGAGGCGGCGAGGAGCTGACGGCATGGCAGATCCAGACGCGTCTTCTCGGCCTGGTCTACGAGGTCGCGGCGAGGATCCATGGCGTGGACTCGACGGGGGAGCCGCTGTGGCCGGATGCGGAGACGATCCGACTGGTGGGCCTGTGGAGGCGGGTGCTGACGGACGTGGCCGAGGTGCGCCACGCCGACGACGCCGCCCGCATGGACATGACGGAACAGGCGTCCCGGCTTGAATGGCTGCTCAAATGGCAGCTGCTCGAGCGGCTTCGTCGACGGCATGGCTGCGGCTGGTCCGACGCCCGCGTGCATGCGGTGGACCTCGCCTGGGGGGAGCTCGGCGTCGGATCCATCGTCGTCCGCCTCGGCAGGCGCATGGCCCGGGTCGCGGACGATGAAGGGATCGGCACGGCGGCGGTCGAACCGCCCGAAACCACCCGGGCATGGGCGCGTTCGCGCATCCTCGCTCTCATGCCCGAGCGTGTCGTGGCCGTCTCCTGGTCACGTCTGACGGTCCGTGACGACGACGGGTCCCTTATCGGTCTCGACATGTCGGACCCTCTTGCCTGGAGCCGGGCGGCTGTCGGTTCCCTTCTCGCGGAAGGGATGCGCCCGGATTCCCGGTCCCTGCATGAGCTGTTCGAGGCGCTGGGGCGCGCGGCGCGGGCGGATGGAGCCAGAGGCGGAGCAGGGTAGAATCGGAGTGAATCAGGAGGCCGCCGCCGGACGTGGACCGTCATGCGGATCGTACGGGCGCCATGACGCAGGGACGTCGACGTTGCGTCCATGCGTCGGACACGGAGATGAACAGATGGATTTGCGGGAACTCGCCCTCAGTGTGGCCCGTGTGGCGGGTGATGCCGGCAGGCATGCCCTGAGGGACCAGATGACCCCCCATAGTCTTCCCGTCTCGAGCATCCAGAGCGAGGAGGGGGGATTCACCCCCGACGTCGACAGGCGTCTCGTCCGCTTCGCCGAAAGCCGGCTGCCCGAGATCAGGCGATTCAACGGCTTCTGGCATTCGCGCCCGGCGGAATGCCATCCCTGGGAGCGCTACTGGTGCGTGGGCGGCGTCGACGGCGGCATCAACTATCTGCGGAACATGGCCGAATGGACCGTGACCATCTCGTTGTTCGAGTTCAACGAGTACTGCTCGGCGCAGCCCATCATCGGCATCGTCCATGCACCGGCGTTGGGTCTCACCTATGTGGCGGCCCGTCGCCAGGGGGCCGTCCGCATCCGCACCACGCCCATCGGCGAGAAGCGCGACAAGGTCATGCCTTCGGTGATGTCCACGCTGCAGGGTTCGGTCGTCAGCTACGGCATGTCCACCGTTCCCCAGGAGTCCCTGCGGGCCCTTGACGTGGTGGCCGCCATCGCCGGCAAACCGGCCGACATCAAGCGGGTGGGGCCGGTGTCCCTCGACCTGTGCCGCGTGGCCGACGGCACCTATGACGCCTACTTCGAGCCGCATCTGCACCGATGGGACGTTCCCGCCGTCTCGGCCGGAACCGTGGTCGTCTGGGAGGCCCAGGGCAAGGTGAGGCAGTGGAATGACGACGAGATCCACTGGAGGCAGGAGAATGACATCGTCGCATCTAATGGTCTGATCATTGATGAGCTGCGGCCCTATCTCCGGTGATCTGCCGTCCGTGATGGCGTTCCGGCTGAGCTGACGATGCTGACGCCGGGCGTGTGCCGCCTTCCCGTCGCTCGCAGGACGGCCATCGGCAATGCATCGACGGGTCCGGTGGGCTAGAACGGTGTGGGACGCCGTCCTCCATGGGCGGCGGATCGCGGAATCCATATCGCGATGGCCCTGAGACCGTCGCATCGGAGCCGGTGCCCGATCGGCGCCGGAGGAGGAGGGAACGCCATGCCGGGAATCAGGAGGCAGCGTGATCGGTTGTCACGCGAGGAGTCCGAGGACTCCTCCGGGGTGGTCGATGCTCCCGCCGCGAGGGACTCCGCCCGGGAAAGCCAGGGGACGGATGCCCTGGATGACGTCCTTGATGACATCGCCAGCACGCTGGAATCCAACGCCGAGGAGTATGTGAACGGATTCGTCCAGCAGGGCGGCGAGTGATGCCGCAGCTGCACGATAGCGGCAGCAGATCGGGTGCCCACGCGTCACGAAGCCCGTGGTACGAAGGCTTCGCCAGGATCTTCGGCATCGAAACCGAATACGGCGTGGGCGTGACGGGGACGGATGGGGATGCGGATCCGGGGTCCGTGGCTCTGGAGATGTTTCGTCCGGTCGTCACGCGCGCCCGATCGACGAACACGTATCTGTCGAATGGCGCCCGTCTGTATCTCGACGTCGGCTCGCATCCCGAGTACGCCACCGCCGAGGCGCGCGACCCCGTCACCGCCATGGAGCAGGACGCTGCCGGGGAGCGGATCATGCGCCGTCTGGCCCTGGGCGCCCAGCGGCGGCTGCGCGCGAGTCCGGGCGGCGACGCGACGACCGTCCACCTGTTCAAGAACAACGCCGACGCCGCAGGACACTCCTTCGGCTGCCATGAGAACTATCTGCTCCGTCGTTTCGTGTCTCTTGAGGCCGTGGAGCGCGAGCTGCTGCCCTTCCTCGTGACCCGCCAGCTCTTCTCCGGGGCCGGGCGGCTCACGGTCCACGGCTTCGAGCTCTCGCAGAGGGCGGACTTTCTCGACGAGGCCGTGTCCTCGGCGACGACGAGGTCCCGACCCATGGTGAACACGCGTGACGAGCCGCACGCCGACCCTGACGAGTTCCGGCGTCTTCACGTCATCATCGGCGATTCCAACCGCTCGTCGTTCGTCACCTGGCTGAAGCTCGCCAGCACCCATCTGGTGCTGTGCGTCATCGAGCAGTCGCGTCGTGAGGGGCGGTCGAGCGCTCTGGAATCCTGCGCTCTCGCCGATCCGGGGGCCGCCAACAGAGCCGTGAGCCGGTACCCGGATGGTTTCACGGCACGTCTTTCCCTCGCCGACCCGGACGCCTTCGGGGCGGAGGGGCGGGTTCTGCATGGCGAGAACGGTTCGGATGGTGGCTACGGAGACGGCCGTGACACGGTCACGGCGCTGGATGTTCAGCGCCGGTACCTGGCCGTCGTCTCCCGCTTCCTGGAATCCCATGGCGAGCAGGTGGATTCCGCGCTTCCGTCGACGACCGCCCATCGGGTCGTCGAGGAATGGACCGCCATGCTGGACGCCCTTGACGCGGGTGACGTCGATGCGGTGGCGGATCGTGTGGACTGGGCCGCCAAGAGGCGTTTGTTCGATGCCTTGCGCGTGCGTGCGGGCCTTCCCGACGGCGCGCTCCGGGCGCGACTGGAGCAGCTCGATTTCGACTACCACGACGTCGCCAACGGCGTCGTCTTCCCCTCCCTGCTGCGGCATGGCGTGGTTCGTGCCGAGACGGATGACGCTGCCATCGAAAGGATGACGACGCATCCGCCGACGGATACGCGCGCGGCCCTGCGTGGCGCCTTCGTCACGGCGGCGTCGAATTCGGGACGTCGGTGGTCCTGCGACTGGACGCGGCTGACAATCATGGGAGAGGGCCGCCAGGAGATTCAGCTTCTCGACCCCTTCGACCCGCGCCCGACTCCCGAGTATGAGGCGTT
>NZ_CAUTOG010000006.1:0-50438 GCF_963540075.1 uncultured Bifidobacterium sp. | reverse complement strand
GCCGTAGCCGCATCCCATGCGCTGCTCGAGACTGAACTGGCAGGGCACGCCACGCGTCGAGGCCCAGTCCGCCACGGCCTTCATCATCGGCGCGGGACCGCAGGAGAGGATGACGGGGGGAAGCCGCGATCCGAGCAGCTCCTCCTCGAGGCGATCCAGCAGGTCGATGACGTTCCCCTCGGCGTTGACGATGCTTTCGAGCCTGTCGGCGTAGGGGCGGACGATGCCGTCGGCGAAGCGCGCGTCCCGATAGCCGAACAGCGCCGTGACGCGGCAGTCATCGCGGGTCGACAGGCTCTGCGCGGCGCTGATGAGCGGAGGCACGCCGAGACCCCCGCCGACGAGGACGTAGTTCGCCGGCCTGGTCAGGTCGTAGGGCCGTCCCAGAGGACCCAGCGCGTCGACGCCGTCACCGGGCGACAGACGGGAGAACTCCTCGGTGCCCGTGCCCACCACGGCGAAGACGATGCTCACCTCGTCCCCGGAGACCTCGCACACCCCGAACGGTCGGGGCATGAGGCGCAGGGGGTTCGCGGAATAGAGGTCGATGAACTGGGCGGGGCCCGCATGTCGGGCGATGTAGGGGTCGCGCAGGACCAGGCGGTGCACGCCCGCGGCGAGACGGTCGTTCGCCCTGACCTCCACGCGCCGACGTCCGGGGAAACGTCCTGCGTCGCATGCACGGCCTACGACCACGTCGGCGTCCAAGGTCCGGCTGAAGACGGCATCCTCGCGTCTATGCGTCGCCGTACGCGCCGCTCCCGCATCCGTCGATGCGACCGTGGGCCGCATATCCGTCCTCGCCGTGTCCGTCGTGACCGTGGGCATCCTCGAGCTCCTCCTCGTCGGGCGTTGGGGCGTCAGGATGACGCCATCATGTCGTGCGCACGCCATGATGGCGCGCAGCCTCCCCGTTCTCTCACATCCATGTGTCGGATTCGTTCTGCCGAAGCCGGCCGCGTGTCCGCCTCCCGTTCCCGACCGCCTCCGAAGGCCCTCTGACGGACGAGGCCACGTCGCTATCGCCGTCCCGGGGCGGACGGTCGCCCACGATCCTTCAAAGCCGTGCGGATGTCCTCGCGCATGGCGATCGCTGCTCTGCGCGCATGGCGCGCCACCATGTCGAGGGCGGCGTCGAGCGGCATTCCGGGACGCTCCTCCCCCGACCCTCTCCAGGCGCCGATGATGCCCCTCGAGGAGTTGACGAGGATGCCGGAGCCCCGCGGATCCGCCATCCGGGCGATGTCGCGGGCCGTGCCTCCCTGAGCCCCGTAGCCGGGCACGAGGAAGAAGGCGTGGGGCATGCGCCGCCGCAAGAGGGCGCCCTGGTCGGCCTGGGTGGCCCCCACGACCGCGCCGACGCGAGAGTACCCATGGCGGCCGATGCTTCCGGATCCCCATTCGCCGACGAGGTCCGCCACCCGTTCGTAGAGCGGGCGTCCGTCGGCGAGCTCGCATTCCTGGATCTCGGCGCTGGAGGGGTTCGACGTGCGGACCAGGACGAAAAGGTCCTTGTCGGTGGTCTCGGCGGCCCGGACGAAGGGCGTCACGCCGTCCGAGCCGAGGTAGGGGTTGACGGTGATTGCATCCTCTCCCCATACGTCGACGGCATGGGTCGGCTCGACGGCGTCCGTCGAACCCTCATGCGACGGGGCTCGCCCCATGCCTGAACCCTCCGGGGCCGCAGCGTGACCGCCTGGCGTCCCGGCGGGATCGGCGACGGGCACGCCCGTCAGATGCCGGGCGTAGGCCGTCGCCGTCGAGCCGATGTCGCCGCGCTTGACGTCGCCGATGACGTACAGCCCCCGTTCGCGCGCATGGGCGCACGTCAGGGCGTAGGAGTCGAGTCCGGCAGGGCCGAGGGCCTCGAACATGGCGATCTGCGGCTTGACGGCCGGCACCACGTCCGCCACCGCGTCGATGATCGCGCGGCAGAACTCGAGATATGCCACCGCCCTCAGCGACGCCGGAAGCTCCTCGGCCTCGACGGAGTCCCTGACCTCTCTCTCAAGTCCGGCCGCGATGGCCGTCGGGACGACCGCGTCGGTGGGATCAAGCCCCACGACGCTGGGGTTCCCCGTACGTTCGATGGCCTCGATGAGACGGTCCATGCCGGTCCTTCCGCGTCTACCGCCGGGGGGCGGCGTCCAGGCGGCTGAACACCAGCCGCGATCCGATGATGGTGGCCAGCGGGCGTCCCGTCAGGGACCATCCCGCGAAAGGGGTGTTGCGCGCCTTCGATGCGAAGGTCTCGGGGTCCACGGTCCAGACGGCATGGGTGTCAAGCACGACGAGGTCCACGTCCTCGGGATTCTCGACATGGGCCAGATCGAGGACGCGATGGGTCGCGCATCTGGCGCCCGTGGCGAGCAGCGCCGCCACATCCGTCGAGGCGTGTCCGAGAAGCCGGTTGGGCGCCAGGGACATAAGCTCGATGAGGCGGCGGTCGTCGATGTATCCGCCTTCGACCAGAACGCGCCTGCACACCCCGTAGGCGGTCTCCAGACCGATGACGCCGTTGGGCGCGGCCGAGAGCCCGCGGGACTTCTCCTCGGCGGTGTGGGGGGCGTGGTCGGTGGCGAGCATGTCGATCGTGCCGTCGGCGACGCCGGCGATGACGGCCTGACGGTCCCGAGCGGACCTCAGCGGCGGGTTCATCCTGGCCAGCGCCCCGTAGCGCGCCACGTCCTCGTCGCATAGCGCCAGATAGTGCGGGGCCGTTTCGCAGGTGACCGGGACGCCGTCCCGCTTGGCCCGTCGGACGAGGTCGACCGAGGCGGCGCAGCTGAGATGCTGGAGATGCACATGCACGCCGCTGCGCCTCGCCGCCTCGACGTCGCGCCGCACGATGCGGGTCTCGGTGGCGGAGTCGATGCCCTCGACGCCCAGACGACGGCTGGTGGGCCCCTGGCCCATGACCCCGGAGTCGTGATGCTCGCAGTGGTCGACGACGGGGATCCCCGCACGTCCGGCGTTTCGGAGCACGTCCCCGAGTACGGCGTCGGGGACGGCGGACCCGTCGTCGCTGATGGCCCTGACGGGATGCCTTCCGGCCTCGGCATGACCGGGCAGCCTCTCCCCCCACAGATCAGGGTCGGAGGCGCGACCCCCCGCCCGTCCCACGGTGGCGGCGACGCACAGGTCGTAGCGCACCGGAAGGGCGCCGTGGTCGTCCTCGTAATGGGCGAGGTAGTCGAGGACGCTGCGGCGGCCGGATTCGAGGACCTGGCGTCCTCCCGGCGTGGAATCGTCCACCGCCCCGCCATCGGCGGCCGGGACGGTGTTGGGCATGACGAGGACCCTGGTGAAGCCCGCTGCGGCGGCCGATCGCGATCCCGTGGCCATGGTCTCCTTCGCGGTCTGTCCGGGATCACGGAAATGCACATGGGGGTCGGTCAGACCGGGGGCGAGCGTCAGCCCGGAGGCCTCGACGTGGACGTCCGGCGTCCCTCCGCGCCCGTCCAGGGAGCGTCGATCCTCCGAGGCGCCGAAGGGGACGCCGGTGCCGAAGGCCCGCGCGGCGTCGACCGAGGGTATGACGAGGTCGATGCGCTCGCCGGTGTCCCAGACGCTGATGTCGTGGAGGGTGAGGGGCATTACTGGAGCTTCGCCTCCTCGTCGCAGTAGTCGCAGCGATACTCCTGGCGTTTCGAATGGGCGAGATGGAAGCGCTGATGGATGCCGCGTTCGGTGGTGGTCACGCAGCGGGGATTCGCGCAGGTGATGACGTCGACGAGATGCTCGGGCGGAGTCGGGCTCGACTTCGCGATGATGGCCCCTCCGCGCACGACGTCCACCGTCGCCTGCCGGGCCACGAAGCCCAGCACGTCAAGGTCGACGTCGGTGACGTCCTCGAGCTTGATGATGTCCTTCGTCCCGTAGCGATGGCTCGACGCGTTCATGATCAGCGCGAGCCTTGTCGCGGCCGGGTTGATGTGCAGATACCTGAGGACCATCAGGGCCTTGCCTGCGGGCACATGATCGATGATGATGCCATCCTGGATGCTGGTGACCTCCATCAGACGCGCACCTTTCTGGGCTCGTTCGGTTCATACCCGGGAAGCGCGTCGCCCACCACGGAGCTTTCCAGGGCCATGCGCATGAGCATCCCGTTTCGGACCTGCTCGAAATAGGCGGCACGAGGGTCGTCGTCGACCTCCACGGCGATCTCGTTGACGCGCGGAAGCGGATGCAGCACGGCCATATCGGCCTTGGCGAGGGCCATCTTGGCCTCGTCGAGGATGTACGTGTCGCGCAGGCGCACGTAGTCGTCCTCGTTGAAGAAGCGCTCCTTCTGGACGCGGGTCATGTACAGCGCGTCGAGGCCGCCGATCGCCCCGGCGAGGTCGCGCGTCTCCACGTAGGAGCAGGAGGGCGTCGCCGCGATGCGGTCGAGGACGTACTGCGGGCAGGTGAGCTCCTCGGGGCTGATGAGCACGAAGCGCACGTTCCCGAAGCGGCACAGCGTCTCGATGAGCGAGTGGACCGTGCGACCGAAGGTGAGGTCGCCGCACAGCCCGATGGTGAGGCCGGTGATGCGGCCGAAGCGCGAGCGCAGCGTGGCGAGGTCGGCCAGGGTCTGCGTGGGGTGCATATGGCCGCCGTCGCCGGCGTTGATGACCGGCACCGAGGCGGCCTGGCTGGCCACGAGAGCGGCGCCCTCCTTCGGATGTCGCATGGCCACGACGTCGACGTAGTTGGAGACCGTTTTGAGGGTGTCGCTGATGGACTCGCCCTTCGAGGCGGAGGACAGTTGCGCGCCGGCGAACCCGATGACCTTGCCGCCGAGGCGGAGCATGGCCGTCTCGAAGCTCAGCCGCGTGCGGGTGCTTGGCTCGTAGAACAGCGTGGCCAGCACCCTGCCGTCGCAGGTGTGGGCCACCTCGCGTCGATGGCCGTCGATGTAGCGGGCCTTGTCGAGCAGGCCGAGGATCTGGGCGGTGGACAGGTCGTCGAGCGTGACCACGCTCCGCCCGACCATGGAGGTCTCGGGGGACGTCGTCGCCGCTTCCGGGGCGCTCGCGAATTCAGCGGACACTTGCGCACCTTTCTCGTCAGGTGGCCGTCGGGTGGCGACCTACGTCACTCTAGGCCGTCTCGATGACAAGGTCGTGACGTCCCTGCGGCCTCCCTTCTGCGGCGCCGCAGAAGGGAGGCCGGCCGACGATTCGCGGTAAGGCCGCCTACGCGCCGCGTCCGCGCATGAGACGGGACGCCTCGATGCGCATCCTCCGCAGGGCCCCTCCTGCCGTCGCCGCCAGGACGCCGCGGTCGGAGGACGGCGCGAGCGGGCAGCCCGCGCACAGCAGCGACGAGGGGTCCGGACGGCAGGAGCCGGGCCCGCAGGGAAGCGTCGTCGGCGGGGCGGGAAGACGCCCCTCGGCCCGGGCATGACGGGCGGCCAGGTCGATGAGGTCCGCCGGCATGCCCAGACGGCGCGAGCAGTCCTCCACGTCCAGTCCCAGGGACATGAGGGCGACGACCCGGTCGACGAGATGTCCGGCGCGGTCCTCTCCGGACCCGTCGGCCCCTCCGATCGCGGCCTCGTCACGCGAGACGCGGCCGGTCCCGGTCCCTCCGCCCGATGCGTGCGTCCGCGTCCTGATCGTCGTCGCTGCGGCCGCACGCGTCGTGCGTCGGAACGCGCGCGCATGGGGGTTCCTGTCGTCCGGGACCGCCGAAACCGCGTCGGCCGCCGGGGCCATGCCCGCCCGCGCCGTCGGGGGATCCCGGAGCGTCGGCGAATCGTCGGGACCCATGGAATCCTGCGCCGACCCGGGATCGGACGCAGACGCGCCGTCCCGCGCCGTTTCCGAACGCCCTGACGTCATGCGGGCCTCACATCACCAGACGCAGCAGCTGGAAGGCCGCCACGGCCAGGACGTACGCCACCACCAGCCCCGTCGCCACGGTGGAGGCCATCACCGTCGTCCCGAACTGTCGTCTGAGCTCGGCCACCGTCGCCAGACAGGGGGTGTAGGCGAGCACGAAAAGCAGGAAGGCGACGGCGGCGGCGCGGCCATGCCCGTCGGAGGACGCGTCGAAGGACTCCCTCAGCGCCGCGCCCAGGCCTCCGCCGCCCTCGTCGGTCGCGGACCCGGCCGAGGATCCCGTCACGTCGTAGGACTGGGACATGGACCCCACGACGACCTCCTTGGCCACGAAGCCGGTGAGAAGGGCGGCGGAGGCATGCCAGTCGTCGAAGCCGGCGGGCGAGAAGACCGGGGCCACGGCGTCGGCGATGACGCCGTACAGCGAGTCGTGCACGTCCTCGACATGTCCGAAGGAGCCCGCGTCGCCGGCGGCCGGGATGCCCTGCAGCACCCACATGACCGCGATCACGGTGATGATGATGGCGCTCGCGCCGCGCAGGAACCCCCAGAGGCGGGAGACCACGGAACGACCGGTGGCCACGGCCTTCGGGAGCTGGTAGTGAGGCAGGCTCATGGCGAACGGCTCCGGACGCAGGCCATGGAACGCGGTGCGCCGCAGGAGCACCCCCACGCCGAGGATGACGAGCACGGACGTGACGTACATGAGGAAGATGACCAGCCCCGCCTGGTCGCGGAAGAAGGCGTAGGCGAGGACGAGGTAGACGGACAGCCTCGCCGAGCAGGACGCGAAGGGGATGAGCATGCCCACCAGCACGCGTTGCCGTGAATCGGTCAGGGAGCGGGTCGCGGCGAGTGCGGGCAGATTGCATCCGAAGCCCACGACGATGGGCAGGAAGGCGCGGCCGTCAAGCCCCAGGGCGCGCATGGCCCGGTCCATGACGAAGGCCGCGCGGGCGAGGTACCCGCAGTCCTCCAGCAGCGACAGCAGAAGGAACATGATGCCCATGGGCGGGATGAAGGTCGCCACCGTGATCGCGCCGTCGAGAAGCCCGTCGACGACAAGACCGTGAAGCCAGCCGTCCAGCGCGCCGGACCCGAAGAGTCCGAACAGGGCGTCGAGGCCGCGGGTGCACCAGGCCCGCAGGGTCGCGTCGATCCAGTCCTGCAGCGGTCCCGCCAGCGTCGTCGTCGCCTCGAAGACGAGGTACATCACGCCGAGGAAGACGGGGATGCCCAGCCAGGGGTTGAGCAGCACCCTGTCGATCCGGTCGGAGACGGTGACGCGGGGGGTGGTGGTCAGTCCCAGCGAGGACAGGGTGCGCGCGGACCAGTCGAAGCGGGCGTCGGCCTCGCGCCTCACCCAGTCCTGAAGGTCCTCCCCCGCCCGTCGCACGGGAATCCCCGCGGGGACGGGGGCGCCTGCGAATCCCCCGGCGATGGCGCCTTCCAGAGCGGCGACCCCCCGTCCCGTGCGGCCGTCCACCTCGACGACGGCCGCTCCGCCCAGATGCGTGGACAGCGCCGTGGGATCGACCCGCAGGCCGTTGCGGGCGGCGAGGTCGTTCATGGTGAGGGCGACCACGACGGGGACCCCGAGACCGAGCAGCATGGCCAGAAGGTACAGGGACCGCCCGATGGCGCTGGCGTCGAGCACGGCGACGATGAGGTCCGGCCCCATACCGTCCACCGCCCCTTCGGCGGCCTTCGCGGCGACGTCCTCGTCGGGGGACATCGGCAGCAGGGAGTAGGTCCCCGGCGTATCGACGACATCCCAGGACTCGTCCCCATGCCGCAGCGTGCCGTATTCGAGCAGCACCGTCGTCCCCGGCGCGTTCATCACCCTCGCCTTCATGCCCAGCATGGCGTTGAACAGCGAGGACTTGCCGACGTTGGGGTTGCCGACAAGAACCACCCGGCGGTCGGCCGTCGTCCGCGTCCGGTGATGAGCGTCCGCGAGGGAGGGGAAGACGGCCGTCAGACGTCCGCCCGATCCCGACCCATGGCATGGGGGGCCGCCCACGCAGTCGGCGGCCCCCTCGGAACCGGTGTCGTTTCCCGTGTCCTCAGGTCCGGGAGCATGGGGGCCGTCATGGTCCCGGCGGTCGCCGTGCGCGCGCCCGTCGCAGAAGGGGCAGGATCTTCTCATGCGCGGCCGCCCATGCGAGGATGCGACGCCTCGGCCGTCTGCGGCGCCTCGGCGGAGACATGGATGCGTCTGGCCGTCCCCCCGTCCACGGCGATGCGCTCGGGTCCGCGCGCCAGCACGCGCCCGCCGAAGGCCGAACGCTGCACGACGCGGATGGTGGTCCCGCGGCGCAGGCCAAGCTCCTCGAGACGGAAGCCATGACGTGAATCGAGGTCGATTTCGGTGATGACCATGTCGGAGTTCATCGGGCAGTCGATCGCCCGGGTGCCGGTAACGCTTGTCACGCCGAGGATTATCCGTGATGGCCATGCGAAAATCAAGACTTGTTTTCCACGCTTCCCGGCCTTATAATGCGGCCTTTCCGGTCCTCCGGCGCCCTCGTCCCAGGTCTCGGGAGTTTCGGAGGTTTCGGGGGCCTCAGGAGTCCTCTCCATAGAACAGCCTCATGACGACCTCCCGGGATCGCCGCATCCGCGACATGAGATCGTTGTCGAAGGTCTGGCCGTGGTGCGGCGGATATCCGAGACACACCCCGATGCCCGCCAGCGAGTAGCGGTCGTCCGGGAGCACGTCGGCCTGCTGGATGCGGCCGGTCCACAGATAGCTGGCGTTGCGGGCCGCCGTGCAGGTCCGCCATGCGGCTCTCAGCACCTCGCGGTCACCCCTCTCGATGATGTCCGCGTCGGCGAGCGCGTCAAGGGCCTCCGTCGTCGATCCGGTGCGAAGCGACGGCAGGTCGCCGGCATGGAGGAGCTGAAGCAGCTGCACCGTCCACTCGACGTCGGACAGCCCGCCTCGACCAAGTTTGAGATGTCGGTCGCGCCGCACGCCTCGCGGCAGTCTCTCCCCCTCCATGCGTGCCTTGAGCCGGCGGATCTGCCCGATCTGCCCGTCGTCAAGGGGGGTCGTCGGGAAGCGGAGGGGGTCGGCGATGCGTTCGAGGAACTCCCGGGACAGTTCCCGGTCGCCCGCCGCATGACGTGCCCGGATCAGCGCCTGATGCTCCCAGGTGCTCGCCCACGAGGCGTAGTACTCGGCGCAGGAGTCCAGCGACCTCACCAGGGGCCCGTTGCGGCCCTCGGGGCGCAGGTCGAGGTCGAGGTCGATGCGTGGTTCGAGGCTGACGGCTCCCTGGAGGATGCTCCGCAGTCTGTCGACGACGGCGCGGGCGAAGGAGTTCGCCTCGGCATCCCCGTGCCCCGGAACCGGACGGTAGATGAGGATGGCGTCGACGTCCGAGCTGAAGTTGAGCTCGCGCCCGCCGTATCGGCCCATGCCGATCACCGACACCGCCGCGGCCCGTCCCATCGCCAGACGCACGCAGTCCTCCTCGGCCCACGCGAGCGCCGTGTCGACGATGGCGTCGGTGACGTCGGTGAGCGTCTCCAGACAGTCGTCGTCGTCCATGACCCCGCTCAGCCAGGACAGGCCGATGCGTTCGATCTCCTGCCGACGCATGGCCCGCAGGCTGGTGGCGAAGTCCGCGAGGGAGTCGACGGAGCGCCCGAGGATGGCGCGGCACTGCACGTCCAGACTCTCCCGGGTGCGGGGGCGCAGCAGGGCGTCATCGCCCAGCCAGGTGACCGATTCGATGGATTTGGTCAGCGCCTGGCCAAGGAAGCGCGAATCGGCGAGGACATGGCACAGACGCCGCGCGGCCGAGGGCGAATCCCGCAGGAAGCCCAGATAGTCGCTATCCGCGCCGAAGAGCTCCTCGAGACGCCGCCAGAAGAGCAGACCCATGTCCGGGTTCTGTCCCTCCCCCAGCCATTGGAGGACGGCGGGCAGAAGGATGCGGTTGATCCTGGCCGCCCTCGAGACGCCCGCCGTCAGGGCCCTCATATGCCGCATGGCGGCGTCGGGGTCGCCGAAGCCCACGGACGCGAGCCTGACGCGGGCGGCGTCCTCGTCCAGCGAGAAGGCGTCCTCCCCCGCCTGCGCGCTGATGGGCAGCATCGGGCGGTAGTAGATCTCCATATGCAGCCGGCGCACCTCTCGGCGGGCGTCGTCATACCGCTCCAGGAGACGCTCCGGCAGCAGCCCGAAGGCGCGGGCGAGCCTGCGAAGCTCCCTGTTGCGGTCCAGCTCCTCGACCGTGGCGTCCCTTGTCCTGTCGAGTCCTCCGCGATTGGCCTCGCCGAGGTCGGGAAACAGATGCGTGCGCTGAAGCATCCACATCTGCTGTCGGTGTTCGACGACCCTTTCGAAGCGGTAGTCGCCGGCAAGACGCGCCGCCTGCCCGCGGGACACGTATCCGCCGTCCGACAGCGCCTTCAGGGCCTCAAGCGTCCCGGGGACGCGCAGGGATTCGTCCGCGCGCCCGTGGACGAGCTGCAGCATCTGCACGGTGAACTCGACGTCGCGGAGTCCCCCCCGGCCGAGCTTCACCTCCCGGTCCCGGAGGGCCTGGGGTATGAGGTCCTCCACACGGCGACGCATGGCCTGGCAGTCGTTGACGAAGTTCTCCCGAGCGGAGGCCGACCAGACGAGCGGTCGGGTGCGGCGCACGTAGTCGGCGCCGAGACCCGGGTCGCCGGCCGCCGCCCGCGCCTTGAGCAGGGCCTGGAACTCCCAGTTCTCCGCCCACCGCGCGTAGTAGTCCAGATGAGAGTCGAGGCGTCGCACCAGAGGCCCGTCCCTGCCCTCCGGCCGCAGGCCGCCGTCGAGCTGCCAGAGGGCCGGTTCGGCGACGCCGGGGATCACCGACTGACAGATGCGCTGCAGGATCAGGGACATGCGGGTCCCGACGCGTGACAGTCCCGGCGCATCCTCGGATCCGACGGGTTCCACGACGTAGATGAGGTCGACGTCGGAGACGTAATTGAGCTCGCGTGCCCCGAGCTTGCCCATGCCGATGATCGCGAACCGGCAGCCGGCGGAGCCGGGGACCTCCCCACGGGCGATCGCGAGGGCGCCCTCGAGGGCGGCGTCCGCCAGGTCGGACAGGGCGAGGCTCACGTCGGGCTGCACGGCCTCGGGGTCATCCGACAGAAGGTCCCGGACCATGATGCCGGCGAGAAGCTCGTGGTACTCCTCGCGCAGATGCCGAGCGGCGTCGGTGAGGGGCTCGCCGGCCACCGGAGGCGTGGATTCGGGATCGGCCCCGATGGCCCCGAGCATCGCCGCACGAACCGTGGCCCGGTCCGGTAGGTCCGTGCCGACGGACGTCTCCAGGCATGCGCGGACGAGCCGGGGGCGGGTGCGCATCATGGTGGCCATCGCATCGCTGGCGCCGAGCACCCTCGTCAGCGCATCCGCTCCGACGTCCGTGCGTCGCACCTCGTCGGCGATGTCCGGGACGAGCGCCGGAAGACCCTCGACGACCGCGCGCAGACCGGCCAGCGCGGCGTCGGGGTCGGCCGCATGGGAGAGAAGACCGAGAAGGGCGGCGGATATGGCGCCGGCATCCTCACGGTCGCCGGTTCCATCGCCGGGTCGCTTCGCGGCCGCCAGCGACGTGGCGATGAATTTCAGATTCGACTGCGCCGCGCGGATGTCCTCAAGGCCCGCGCGGATGAGATCCCTGAGCGATGGCGCGCGGAGGGATTCCGGTCCCTCCGCGCGCATCTCCGCCGCCGTCGCCGTGGAGTCGGAGGATGGAGCCGATGCCGATGCCGATGCCGGTGTCGAGGAGACGGTCATGGTCCCACACTACCTGCGGGGCCGCCGGCGTTCCATGGCGGGTTCGGTCCCGCCTTCCCCCACCCGTGGATCCGACGCGGGAACGGCCGAGGGATGGAAGGGCGAGGACCCGTCGGCGGCGGTGCCGAACAGAGGCATGACATTGCGCCAGATGCGTCTCGTCGTCGCCGGGCGGTTCATCGTGTAGAGGTGGATGCCGTCGACCCCGTGCGCGACCAGGTCGACGATCTGCTCGGAGGCGTCGACGATCCCGGCCTCCCGCAGGGCCTCGGGATCGTCCCCCCAACGCTCCAGCAGCGCCTGGACGCGCGGGGGAATCCGCGACCCGCAGCGCCCGGACATGCGGGTGAGCGAGGAGGCCGACACGATGGGCATGATGCCCGCCTCGATGGGGACCTCGACGCCGCGGTCGCGCACCAGCTCCAGAAAGCGGTAGAAGTCGTCGTCGTCGTAGAAGAGCTGGGAGATGAGATGCCCCACCCCGGCGTCGACCTTGCGCACGATGTTGTCGACGTCGGCGGACAGGTCCGGGGAGTCCGGATGCCCCTCCGGATAGCAGGCGCCGAGGATGGGCAGATCGGGACGTCTCGAGCGGATGTAGGCCGCCAGGTCGCTGGCATGGGGGAAGCGTCCCGTGGGCTCACGCCCAGGGACGGGGTCGCCGCGCAGCGCCAGCACGGCGCACACCCCCGCATCGTCGAACATCGTCAGGGCCTCGTCGACGATCCCCTCGTCGGCGTACAGCGAGGTCAGATGCGCGACCGCCGGGATGCGGTACTCGCGCGTGATGGCGGCCGCAATGCGGGCGGTGGCCGTTCTGTCGGCCAGCGAACCATGCCCGTAGGTCACGGAGATGAAGTCCGGGTCCAGACCCTCGAGGCCGTCCAGCGTGTCGTAGATGGTCCCGACCGGACCGTTGCGCCTCGGAGGAAAGACCTCGAGAGAGAACTGCGGACGATGCATCAGCGGGTGAGCTCCGCCCGGACCGCCCTGGCGGCGGAGACGAGGTTCTCCAGGCTCGGCCAGGTCTCGGCGTCGCCCCGGGTCTTGAGACCGCAGTCGGGGTTGATCCACACCCGGTCGGCGACGACCTTCGAGAGGATCTCGTGGATGCGGCCGGTGATTTCCTCGACGCCCGGGATCCTCGGCGAATGGATGTCGTAGACGCCGGGCCCCACCTCGGTGCGGAAGTCGGCGTCATGGATGGCGTCAAGGACGACCAGGTCGCCGCGCGAGGCCTCGAAGGATATGACGTCGGCGTCCATCGCGTCGATGTCGCGGATGATGTCGTTGAATTCCGAATAGCACATATGGGTGTGGATCTGGGTCGTTGGTCTGACGCCCGAATGCACGAGGCGGAAGGCGGGGATGGCCCAGTCGAGGTACTTCGAATGCCAGTCGCTGCGGCGCAGGGGCAGCTTCTCCCGCAGGGCGGCCTCGTCGATCTGGATGATGCGGATCCCGGCCTTCTCGAGGTCGAGCACCTCGTCACGGATGGCCAGCGCCAGCTGCCTCGTCTGCAGCTCGTGGGAGACGTCCTCGCGCGGCCAGGACCAGTTGAGGATGGTCACGGGGCCCGTGAGCATGCCCTTGACGACATGGCTGGTGCGGCTCTGGGCGTAGGAGCTCCACTCCACGGTGATCGGCCGGGCGCGGGAGACGTCGCCCCAGACGATCGGGGGCTTGACGCAGCGGGTGCCGTAGGACTGGACCCAGGCGTTGCGGGTGAAGAGGAAGCCGTTGAGGTTCTGGCCGAAGTACTCGACCATGTCGTTGCGTTCGAACTCGCCGTGGACGAGCACGTCCAGGCCGATGCGCTCCTGGCGGCGGATGACCTCGTCGATCTTGCCGCGGATGAACGCGTCGTAGGAGGCCTGGTCGGTCTCCCCCTTGCGCAGACGGGCGCGTTCGGCGCGGACCTCCTTCGTCTGGGGGAAGGACCCGATCGTCGTCGTGGGCAGCAGGGGGAGTCCGAGCTCCTCATGCTGGAGCCGACGACGCTCCTCGCGGCCGGGCGCGCGGACGAAGTCGGCGTCCGTCAGGGCGTCGAGACGCCGGGCGACGGTCTCGTCGGTCGCCACGCGGGTGCCGTCGAACAGGTCCTGGTTGGCGGCGAGGACGGAGGACGAGCGGCGCGAGTCGTCGTCGGCGTCCGCCAGCGAGGCCACGTCATGGAGCTCGTCGAGCTTCTCGACGGCGAAGGCGAAGTGACGCACGACCGTGGCGCCGAGGTTCGTCTCCTCCTCGGTGGTGTACGGCACATGGAGCAGGGAGGACGCGGTGGAGACGGCCACGTTCGGGGTCACCTGTCGCAGGGCGTCGAGGATGCCGAGGCTGGTGGCGTAGTCGTTGCGCCAGATGTTGCGTCCGTTGACCACCCCCGCGAAGACCGTGGTGGTGGATGGCACGCCCACGCGTCCCACCGCGTTGAGGTTCTCCTCGCGTCCCTCGACGAGGTCGAGGCCGACGCCGTCGAAGCCGAGCAGCGCGATCTTCTCGTAGATGTCCGCCACATGGCCGAAATAGGTGTTGAGCAGAACCTTCACGCCGTTGCGACGAGCGGCGAGGATCGTCGTGTACAGGGAGGTGAACAGCGATTCGTCGCCATGCTCCTTGTCCAGCGCGAGATAGGGCTCGTCGAGCTGCACCCAGGAGGCGCCCAGCTCCGCGAAGCGGGAGAGGATCGCGGCGTACACGCCGGCGACGGCGTTCGTCAGGCCGCGGTCGAGCTCGAGCGGTTCGGCCTGGGGGTCGCGGGCGAGTTTGAGGAAGGTGTACGGGCCGATGAGCACGGGCTTGGTCTCGACGCCCAGCGCGCGGGCCTCGAGGAACTCGTCGAAGGGCTTGGAGGAGGCGAGGCGGATCTCGGTGGAGGGCTCGATCTCCGGCACGATGTAGTGGTAGTTCGTCGTGAACCACTTCTTCATCGGAAGGGCGGTGACGTCGCCGCGCTCCCCCTGGTAGCCGCGGGCCACCGAGAAGAGGGTGTCCTCGGGGGCGTCGAGACCGAGGTCGCGATAGCGGCGCGGCACGGCGTTGAGAAGCAGGGCGGTGTCCAGCATCTGGTCGTAGTAGCTGAAGTCGTTGCTGGGGATGAGGTCGACGCCGTGGTCCTTCTGGACCCTCCAGTGGCGCGCCCTCAGGTCGCGGGCCGTGGCCCGCATGTCCTCCAGGCCCACCGAGCCCTTCCAGTAGGCTTCGATGGCCTTCTTGAGCTCGCGGTTCCGCCCGATGCGCGGAAAGCCGGAAACCGACGTGAGTACGGGCATTCGTCCCTCCCAACAGTGTGATGACGCCGTACACAGTAGCAAGACGCCGGTCCCTCGGCCGGGGTATCAACGACGCCGGGGTGTCGCCATAGATTCGGCTTATATCGCCCGAGGGACGAAGGCCCCTAGCGCATGTCCTTGGGCCTGAGCACGCCTATGAGCGATGCCGAGCCGGGCGTCCAGTCCGCGAGCTCCGCATCCGCCACGAGGACGGCCACGGTGGCCGTGGGCATGCCGAGACCGACCAGATCCAGGCAGTGGGGGTCGGAATCGCCCCCCGACAGACGCTGCGCGGCCATGGAGACGGTCGGCTCGTGCGAAAGCACCATCAGCGTCCGCGTGCCGCGCGGTGTGCGCGCGATCTCGTCGAGCATGTCCTGGAATCCCCCGTCATACAGGCTGCGCCGATAGTCGACCACCGGTCCATCGCCGAAGGTCGGCAGCATCCCGTCGAGCGTCTGTCGTGCACGGACGGCGCCCGAGCACACGATGCGATCAGGGACCAGACCAAGACGTTCCAGTCCGTCGGCGACGCGCGACGCCTGTCGTCTGCCCTTGTCGACGAGCGCCCGTTCGATGTCGCGACCCTCCGGCGCATCCTCGACGGGCTCCGCCTTGGCATGACGCATGAGGACGAGGACGTGCGAGGCGCGTCCGACCCTCTTCCCCAGGGATCTCATACCCTCGTTCATGCCGGTTCCCCCTTCGATGGCAGTCGGCGGACCTGGGCGTCCAGATCGCGAAGCACCTTGCGCAGCTTGCGGTCCGAAATGTCCCGCAGCTCGAGCTCCTCAAGCCTTTCGCGTCTCTGATCCTCGTCAAGGGAGTCGATGTCGACGGCCGAGCCCTTCGTGGCCCGCCGCCTGCGCGCCGGCGCCTCGGCGCCTTCCGCCATGGCGCGCGTCACCACGAGGAAGCCGGTGTGCCCGATCATGTCATGCCGCGGGCGAACGGCCAGCCCCTCGGCCTTCCATCCCCGTTCGAGGCTTTCTCCGATGTCCGGCTCAGTCCAGTGTCCCGACGAGCGCAGTCCGTCGGCGAGCCGGGACAGCTGCGTGGTCGTGGTGACGTAGGCGACGAGCACCCCGCCGGGGGCGAGCACCCTCCATGCCTCGTCAAGCCGATTCCAGGGGTCCAGCATGTCCAGGACGATGCGGTCGACGGCGTCGTCGGGCATGCGGGCGGCCGCCGAGTCGAAGTCGTCGGCCACGAGGTTCCACCATCGGGGTCGGGATCCGAAGTAGACGGTGGCGTTCGCCTGGGCCACGCGAGCGAACTCGGGCCTCATCTCGATGCTCGTGAGCGCGCCCTCGGGTCCCACGGCCTCGAGCAGGGCGATGCTCATCGCCCCGGATCCGGCCCCGGACTCGAGCACCCGCATCCCGCGGCGTACGTCCCCCAGCGAAATGGTCTGGGCGATGTCCTTGGGGTACATGATCTGCGCCCCTCTTGGCATGGACAGCACGAAGTCGACCATCCGGGGACGCATGACGACGTAGCTCCATCCCCCGGACGCGCGCGAGGCCTTCCACGGCTTGGCGTCATGGCGAAGCGCCGTGCCGGCGCCGCCGCGGTGCGCGTCCATCGTCCCCTCGGGCGTGCCGTCCGGCCCCCCGTCGTCGAAGGGGTCGGTCCTTCCCGCGTCCGCCGAATCCGGCGCGTCGTTCTCGTCGCCGCTTCCCCTCCGTGTGGGTGAGGAGACGCTGACGACGACCGTTCCGGGCTGCCTGCCGATGACGTCATCGTGGAGGATGACGCCATGGTCGGTCTGGGTGACGCCTCCGGGAACGAGCTGCTCGGTGACCATGCGGCCCCGACGGTCGGTGAACTGGACCTTCTCCCCGGCCGTCAGAGGACCACGTATCCGGCGCGGTTCCGAAGCATGGTCGCGACCCTCCCGGGTCGGCGTGGACGCATCAGTCGGCATAGGCCGCCCAGCGTCCCCGTGAATGCGTGACCGTGAGGGCGAGACCGAAGATGGAGCTGAGCCGCTCGGAGGTCATCCCGTGTTCGAGGTCGCCGCGGTAGATGATGGTCCCGGGATCGGGGTCGAGTCCCGCGACGTTGCGCCGGTAGGCTTCGGCCTCGCCGCCACGGAGCCGCCCCATGATGGCCACGTGGTCGAAGCCCTGCGGAATCTCCTCGAGCCGATGGGTGACGAGCACGACGGATCGTGCGGAGTCCTCCCGGCCGATGCGGCTCAGGGAACGCAGGGCGATCTCCCGTCCTCCGAGGTCGAGTCCCGTCGTGGGCTCGTCGAGGATGAGCAGGTCCGGGTCGGCCATCAGGGCGCGGCAGATGAGGACGCGAGTCCGCTCTCCCTCGGAGAGCTTGAACATGCGCTTCCCCTCGAGATAGGCGACGCCGAACTCGTCCATCAGGGCGCGGGCGCGATCCGTCTCCTTGTCGGTGAAGGTCTCGCGCCAGCGTCCGGTCGTCGCCGTCAGGGCGGTGACGACCGCGTCGAGGGGATCCTCCTCGGGAGGGAAGGCCCGGGAGAGCTCGGCGGAGCTCAGACCGATGCGGTTGCGATAGGAGAAGACGTTGACCTTGCCCAGCCGGTTGCCGAGGATGTCGACGGTCCCTTCGGTGGGGTGGCCACGGGTGCTCATCATCCTCACGAGGCTCGACTTGCCGATGCCGTTGGGCCCGAAGAGGATCCACTTCTCCCCGCGGCCGACGGTCAGGTTGACATGGTCGATGATGATGCGCCCCTGACGCCGCAGGGAGACGTCCGCCAGACGCAGGGCGGGCGAACCGGGGTCGACGCCCCTCGACACGGCGACCATCAGACGGCCGTTCCGTTCCCGTCGAGACGGGGGTTGGACGCCGGGCTGCCGGCGACGAAGAAGAGGCTGAGGATGCCGACGGCGAAGATGGCCGCGACGGTGGCGATCAGCCACAGAGGATGCGAGGGCAGCCACATGACGATGAGGAACGCGATCGCCGACAGGCATATCACCACCCAGCTCGTGACCCGGAGCCACCAGCGCAGGCCGTGGGCAGCATCCGAGGTCCCCGTGGTCTGCCGGCCCGTGGCCTCGACGGATCCCGACGGTTTCCAGGCGCCGCCATCCTCGTCGACGAGACGACGGGATCTCTCCTGCAGCTCGTACTCGTTCAGTCCCGAGGATCTGCGGGCGACGGGAACGCCGCCTCGGGTCGTCTCCGTGGGACCCGAACGCCTGGCCCTGCGGGCCTGGGCGCGTCTTTCAGCACGATTGGCCATCATCCCTCCTTCGCCGGGCCTCATCGCCCGACCCGTTTCGACGGGCGCACGGACGCGCCCCCATGGGAAAGCCTATGTGACTTCCAGCGACTGTGACTTCCAGCGACGTGGCGCCGTTCAGCGCGGAAGCGTCATCTGACGCTGCGTGGGCGCGATCGGCGCCGGCAGTTCGGTGGCTCCCGTGAGATAGTGGTCCACGGCCGCCGCGCAGCTGCGTCCCTCGGCCAGGGCCCACACCACGAGGCTCTGGCCGCGGCCCGCGTCACCGCAGACGAAGACGCCGTCCTGGCTGGTGGCGAAGTCCTTGTCGCGGGAGATGTTGCCGCGTCCGTCGAGCTCCACGGGCAGCTGGTCGAGCAGCGTCGTGGTGTCGGGATGCAGGAAGCCGACGGAGATGAGGACGAGATCGGCGGGCAGCATCCGTTCGGTCCCCGCCTGGCGCGTGAAGGGACCCTTCTCGCCGGGGGCGACGTCGACGACCTTCAGCCCGGTTACATGGCCCTTCTCGTCGGCGACGAACCCCTCGGGCTTCGTCGAGCTCTCCATGGACACGCGTTCGTCGTCAAGGAACTCGACGGAGTCGGTGTCGTAGACGTAGGTGCCGCCCTCCTCCATCGAGGAGGTCTTCTGGTAGAGACGCGCATAGGTGGGCCAGGGCTGCCCGTCGGGCCGTGCGTCCGGCTCCTTCGGCATGATCTGCAGCACCGTGACGTCCTTGGCTCCCTGGCGCAGCGAGGTTCCCAGGCAGTCGGAGCCGGTGTCCCCGCCGCCGATGATGATGACGTGCTTGCCCTTGGCGGTGATGTCATGCACGGGCGTGACGCCGTAGACGCGCCGGGTGGCATCCGGCAGGAACTCCATGGCGAAGTGGATCCCCTCGACCTGGCGGCCGGGGATGGACATGTCGCGGGGAACGGTGGACCCGACGGCCACGACCACCGCGTCGTAGCGGGACCTCAGATCGTCCCAGCTGACGTCGCGTCCGATCTCCGTGCTCGTCATGAAGCGGGTGCCCTCGGCCTCCATCTGTCTGACGCGCTTGTCCAGCATCCTCTTGTCGAGCTTGAAGTTGGGGATGCCATAGCGCATAAGCCCGCCGATCGCGTCATCCCGTTCATAGACGACCACCGTGTGCCCGGCGCGGGTGAGCTGCTGCGCGCAGGCCAGCCCGGAGGGGCCCGAGCCGACGACCGCGACCGTCATGTCGGTGAGACGCTGCGGAGGCATGGGGGTGACCAGGCCGAGATCCCAGGCCTGGTCGATGATGGTGAGCTCGTCGTTCTTGATCATCGTCGGCGGCTGATGGATGCCCAGCACGCAGGCCTGCTCGCACGGGGCGGGGCAGATGCGGCCGGTGACCTCGGGGAAGTTGTTCGTCATGGACAGGCGGTGGTAGGCGTCCTCCCACTTGCCCTGGCGGACGAGGTCGTTGAACTCGGGGATGATGTTCCCCAGCGGGCATCCCGTCATGCAGAACGGGGTGCCGCAGTCCATGCATCGGGCCGCCTGCTCGGTGGTCCAGGGTTGCAGTCCGTCCTCGGCGTGGACGTCGAACCAGTCCTTGATGCGCTCCGCGACGGGGCGCTCGGCAAGCTCCCGTCGGGTGCGGACCTTGAGGAATCCACGTGGATCGCCCATGTCAGCGTGCTCCTTCCATGACGTGCTCGTAGACGTGCTCCCAGGCTCCGGGGGCGTTGAAGTCGACGTGTCCCCTGCGGGCGTTCTCCATCGCCTCGGACATGGCGAGGAACTGCCTCGGGACCACGACGGTGAAGCGCTTCGCCGAGGCCTGCCAGTCCTCGAGCAGACCCTGCGCAAAGGCGGAGCCCGTCTCCTCGGCATGACGACGGACGAGGGAGCGCACCAGGTCGGACTCCTCGGCGTCGAGTCCGTGGAACAGGAGGTCTCCCGACGCGACGGCCTGGGGGTTGACGCGCCTCATGTCGAGGTCGAGCACGTAGGCGTGCCCGCCGGAGAAGCCCGCCCCGAAGTTGCGTCCGGTGGGTCCGAGCACGACGACGGTTCCGCCGGTCATGTACTCGCATCCATGGTCGCCGACGCCCTCCACGACGAAGACGGCGCCGCCGTTGCGGACGGCGAATCGCTCGCCCGCGCGCCCGGCGACGAACATCTCCCCGGAGGTCGCCCCGAAGCCGATGACGTTCCCGGCGATGACGTTCGCGTGCGGGTCGAAGGCCGCCTGCCCGTCGGGACGCACGATGAGCCGTCCGCCGGACAGGCCCTTGCCGGCGTAGTCGTTGACCTCGCCATACACCCTGAGGGTCTCCCCCTTGGGGATGAAGGCGCCGATGGACTGGCCGCCGGAGCCCCGCAGGGTCATGTCGATGGTGTCGTCGGGAAGTCCCTTGGCTCCGTAGCGACGCGTGATCTCGTAGCCCACCATCGTGCCCACCGTCCTGTTGACGTTGCGGATGGGCATGTCGATCCGGACCGGCTCCCCATGGTCGAGGGCGGGCCGGGCGATGGCGATGAGCCTGTTGTCGAGGGCCTTCTCGAGCTCGTGGTTCTGAACGATGGTCTGGTGCAGCACGGTTCCCGGCGTCGGACCGGCCTGCATGAGCACGTTGCCCAGGTCGATGCCATTGGATTTCCACCGGCTGATGGCCTCGTCCTGATTGAGGCATTCGACGTGGCCGACGGCCTCCTCCAGGGTGTGGAAGCCGAGCCGGGCGAGCAGCTCGCGGACCTCCTGGGCGATGAACATGAAGAAGTTCACCACGTATTCCGGCTTGCCGGTGAAGCGGGCTCGAAGCTCGGGGTCCTGAGTGGCGATGCCCTGCGGGCAGGTGTTCTTCTGGCAGGCGCGCATCATGACGCAACCCTCGACGATGAGCGCCGCGGTGGCGAAGCCGAACTCCTCGGCGCCGAGCAGCGCGGCGACGACCACGTCGCGTCCCGTCTTGAGCTCGCCGTCGCACTGCACGACGATGCGCGAGCGCAGGCCGTTGAGCACGAGGGTCTGCTGCGTCTCGGACAGGCCGATCTCCCAGGGTGTTCCGGCGTGCTTGATGGCGTTGAGCGGAGCCGCGCCGGTGCCGCCGTCATGTCCGGAGATGAGCACGACGTCGGCGTGGCATTTGGCCACGCCGGCCGCGATGGTGCCGACTCCGAACTCGGAGACGAGCTTGACGTGGATCCTCGCCTTCGGATTCGCCATCTTCGCATCGTTGATGAGCTGTTTGAGGTCCTCGATGGAGTAGATGTCGTGGTGCGGCGGCGGGGAGATGAGCTCGACGCCGGGGGTTGCATGGCGCACCGTGGCGATCCACGGCGGCACCTTGGCCCCGGGCAGATGCCCGCCCTCGCCGGGCTTGGCGCCCTGGGCGAGCTTGATCTGCAGGTCCGTGGCGTGCACGAGATAGTCGCTGGTGACGCCGAAGCGCGCCGAGGCGATCTGCTTGATGCGGCTGGACCGGCGCGGGTCCTCGATGCGGTCGTCGGACTCGCCGCCCTCACCTGAATTCGACCGGGCGCCGATGGAGTTCATGGCGATGGCGAGGGTCTCATGCGCCTCCTGGGAGATCGAGCCGTAGCTCATCGCCCCGGTGGAGAAGCGCTTGACGATCTCGCTCGCCGGCTCGACCTCGGAGATGTCGATGGGCCTGCGGGTGGAGCGGAGCGACATAAGCCCACGAAGGGTCATCAGCCTGTTCGAGGTGTCGTTGATATGAGCCGAGTACCTCTTGAACATCGAGTAGTCGTTGCGCTGGGTCGACTGCTGGAGCAGGAAGATGGCATCGGGGTCGTTGAGATGGTCCTCGCCGGTCCGGCGCCACTTGTAGTCGCCGCCCGTGCGAAGGTTGCGGTGCGGCGTGGCGGTCCACTGATTCGGATAGGCCACGCGGTGACGGATGGCGACCTCCTCGGCGATCTCGTCGAGTCCGGCGCCGCCGACGCGGGAGGTCGTGCCCGTGAAGTACCGGTCGATGACGTCCTTGTTCAGGCCCACGGCTTCGAAAAGCTGAGCCCCGCGGTAGCTCATGATCGTCGAGACGCCCATCTTGCTCATGATCTTGAGCACGCCGGTCGACAGCGCCTTCATGAGGTTGCGCACGGCGGTCGGGGCGTCCACGCCGAGATACCCCTTGGCCGCGAGGTCCTCGACGGATTCGAAGGCCAGATAGGGGTTGACGCAGGCGGCGCCGTAGGCGATGAGCAGCGCGACGTGGTGGATCTCCCGCACGTCGCCGGCCTCGACGGCCAGGGACACCTGCGTGCGCGTATGCCGGCGGAGCAGATGATGCTGGACGGCGCTGGTCAGGAGCAGCGAGGGGATGGGGCCCCAGGTGTGGTTGGACTCGCGGTCGGAAAGCACGATGAAGTTGCTGCCCTGCTCGATGGCCTGGTCGACCTCGGCGAAGATCTCCTCGAGCCGTGCCTCGAGCGCCTTGCCGCCTCCGGCGACCTGGTACAGGCCCCGGACGATGTGCGGTCGGTAGTAGCCGCCAAGGATCTTCGCGCGGTCAAGCCGCTTGAGCTGGGCCATCTCGTCGGAGTCGATGACGGGCAGCGGGATGAGGATCTTCTTCGCGTGCTGCTCAAGGTCCTCGAGAAGGTTCGGTTCGGGGCCGATGGCCGATTCGAGGCAGGTGACGATCTCCTCGCGCTCCCAGTCGAGCGGAGGGTTGGTGACCTGCGCGAACTTCTGGGTGAAGTAGTCGAAAAGCATGCGGCTGCGGCTGGAGAGGACCGCGATGGGAGTGTCGTTGCCCATGGACCCCAAAGGCTCGCGGCCGGTGTTCGCCATCGGCGTCAGCAGCATCTTGAGGTCCTCCTCGGTGTATCCGAAGGCCCTCTGACGGCGCTGCACGGACTGGCCGGAATGGCGCACATGCTCGCGGGCCGGTAGCTGGCTCATCTCCACCGAGTTGCCCTCGACCCACTGCCGGTACGGATGCTGGGAGGCCAGGGCGCGCTTGATCTCCTCGTCGGGGATGATGCGGCCCTCGGACACGTCCACGAGGAACATGCGACCAGGCTCCAGGCGTCCCTTGGCGACGATGCGGTCCTGCCTGGTCTCGGGAAGCACGCCGGCCTCCGAGGCGAGGACGACATGGCCGTCATCGGTGATCTGCCAGCGTCCGGGGCGGAATCCGTTGCGGTCGAGCACGGCGCCCACCTGGGTGCCGTCGGTGAAGACGATGTCCGCAGGCCCGTCCCATGGCTCGATGAGGGTGTTGTTGTACTCGTAGAAGGCCCGCACGTCGGGGTCGAGGTCCCTGTCCTTCTCCCAGGCCGGCGGGATCATCATCGAGATCGCATGCGGCAGGCTGCGCCCCGCGAGGTGCAGAAGCTCGAGGCATTCGTCGAAGGTTCCCGAATCCGAGTATCCCGCCGTGGCGATGGGAAGCAGGGGGGTGAACTCGCCGAGCAGCTTCGAGCTCAGACGTCCCTCGCGCGCGGACAGCCAGTTGCGGTTGCCCTGGATGGTGTTGATCTCGCCGTTGTGGGCGATGAGGCGGAAGGGCTGGGCCAGCGGCCAGCTGGGGAAGGTGTTCGTCGAGAAGCGCGAGTGGACCACGGCGATGGTCGTCGCCATGCGCGAATCCTCGAGGTCGGGGAAGAAGGGCGTGAGCTGCATGGTGGTGAGCATGCCCTTGTACGTGATGGTACGGGCCGACAGCGAGGCGAAGTACACGCCGACCTCGTGCTCGGCCCGCTTGCGCAGGCGGAAGACGCGGCGGTCGAGGTCGATTCCCGACAGGGACCGGTCCGGCGCGGCCAGGACGAGGGTGCGGAAGGAGGGCATGGTCGCCAGAGCCTGCAGGCCAAGCCCCGAGGGGTTGGTCGGCACGTCGCGCCAGGCAAGGACGTCAAGATCCTCCTCGGAGGCGATGCGGCCGATCTCCTGCTGCTGGCGCCCCGCGGTCGCGATGTCGCGGTCGAGGAAGGCGATGCCGGCGGCGTAGTGTCCGGCATCGGGCAGATCGGCGTCGATGGTGGCCCTCATGAACGCGTCGGGCATGGCCACGAGGATTCCGGCGCCGTCGCCCGTGTTCTCCTCAGCGCCCACGGCACCGCGATGGTTGAGGTTGACGAGGACCTCGATGGCGGAGTCGATGATGGCCCGCTCCGGCTTGCGGTTGAGGGTCGTCACCATGCCGACGCCGCAGGAGTCGTGCTCCTGCGCGGGGTCGTACAACCCTTCGGCGCGATGGACCGTCAGGTCAAGGGGAGCTGACAACGTCACCGGGATCACCTCATTCCAGACGGGATGCGTCCCGTCACCAGCACTGTGCCATACCGTGCCTTCACACGATACCGCCCGGGGGGGTCTTCGTCGGGTTCCGTGTCCATATGCCGTACGTGAGGGATGGCAGGTTCTCCGAGGGCGAACGGCGGATGCGGCCGGATCCTCGTGGCTCAGACCGCGTTCCGCCGCGGGTCCCCGGACGCCGTCGTCGCGGTCCGTCTCCAGCGTGGCTGCGACGTGATGGCCTCCTCCGGATCCGCGGCGGGGTCCTTCTGCCCGGCGGGAACAGGGGCCGTTACCGTGTTCTCCGTCGTGCCGGCCGTCGCCGTGCCCGAATCCAGCGCGTCGAGTATCTCCTGCGCAATCGCGTCGTTGAGCAGCCGGCCCCGCCGGGTGGGGATGAGACGGTCGCCGAGGACCTGCGCGAGCCCCTCGTCGGCGAGTCTGGACAGCGTCATCGAAGGCACGCCATGGCCGGCCAGCGCCGCCACGCGCGCCAGGCCGAGGCCTTCGCTCAGACGGATGCCGAGCATCACCGTCTCCTCGAGGATCTCGCTCGCTCCCAGCCGTTCGCTCCCGTTCCAGGGGATCCGCCCGGCCGAGACGCTCAGTCCCCACTGACGGGGATGGGCGATGTCCCAGGCCCTGAGGCCGTCCCCGGGACGTCCATAATGCGAATGCGCGCCGGGTCCGATCCCCGCCCAGTCGGCGTTGCGCCAGTAGCCGAGGTTGTGCCGCGACTCGTAGCCGGGCCGCGCCCAGTTGGAGATCTCGTACCAGTGCAGCCCGGCGGCCGACAGCATATCGTCCACGGCCTCGTACTTGGCGGCCTCGTCGTCGTCATCCGGAGACGCCAGTCGTCCCGCGGCGATGCGCCGGCCCATCGTCGTGGTCGGCTCCACGGTGAGCGCGTACGCCGAGACATGGCTGACGCCGAGGTCCAGGGCCGCCCTCACCGAGGTGCGCCAGTCCTCCATGGACTCCCCGGGAGCGCCGTAGATGAGGTCCACGCTGCTGCGCAGACCGCAGGCGTCGGCCGCGTGAACGCCCGCCTCGACGTTGGCCGGCGTATGCGTGCGGTCGAGGACGCGGAGCACGGAGGGGACCGCGGACTGCATGCCGAAGGAGATGCGCGTGAAGCCTCCGTCGGCGAGCTCACGGATGGAGGCTTCGTCCACGGTGTCCGGATTCGCCTCCGTGGTGATCTCCGCCCCGTCCTCGATCCCCCAGATGTCCCGCACGGCGTCCAGCATCGCCACGAGGTCTCGGGCCGGCAGGACGGTCGGGGTGCCTCCTCCGAAGAACACGGTGGAGGCCGCGGGCTCCACGATGCCCTGGTCGAGCTGCCAGCGCCGAGCCAGACGCATCTCGGCGATCGCCATGCGCGCGTAGTTCCCCCGGCTGGCCCCTCCCCCGAGGTCGACGGCCGTGTAGGTGTTGAAGTCGCAGTAGCCGCAGCGCCGGAGGCAGAACGGGACGTGTATATAGACCTCGAACGTCATGGGCGTTCCGCCTCCGGCGCCGTCGCGCTCGACGGATCGCGGCGTTCGGTCGTCATGACGCCGACTTCTCCGCGGCGCGGATCTTGTCCTTGGTGTCCCGGTCGGTGCCCGTCTCTCCCGTCGACAGGGCGGCAATGAAGGCCTCCTGCGGCACCTCGACGTGGCCGAGCATCTTCATGCGCTTCTTGCCGGCCTTCTGCTTCTCGAGCAGCTTGCGCTTGCGCGTGATGTCGCCGCCGTAGCACTTGGCCAGAACGTCCTTGCGCAGGGCGCGGATCGTCTCGCGGGCGATGATGCGCGAGCCGATGGCGGCCTGCAGGGGAATCTCGAACTGCTGGCGAGGGATGAGCTCGCGCAGGCGCTTGGTCATCATCACCCCGTAGGCATAGGCCTTGTCGCGATGCACGATGGCGCTGAAGGCGTCGACCTTCTCCCCCTGGATGAGGATGTCCACCTTGACGAGGTCCGCCGCCTGCTCCCCGTCCTCGTGGTAGTCGAGCGAACCGTAGCCCTTCGTGCGGCTTTTGAGCTGGTCGAAGAAGTCGAACACGATCTCCGCCAGCGGGATGCGGTAGTGCATCTCCACGCGGTCGCTGCCGATGTACTCCATCGTCCCCATCTCGCCGCGGTGGTCCTGGCACAGGTCCATGACGGCGCCGATGAACTCCTTGGGCACGATGACGTCGGCCGCGACCATGGGCTCGACGATGCGCCTGACTTTGCCGTCGGGGAACTCGCTGGGGTTGGTCACGTGATGCACGGTCCCGTCCTCGGAGGTCACGTCGTAGGTGACGTTGGGGGCCGTGGAGATGAGGTCGAGCCCGAATTCCCGCTCGAGGCGTTCGGAGACGATCTCCATGTGCAGCAGGCCAAGGAAGCCGCAGCGGAATCCGAACCCGAGCGCCACGGAGGTCTCGGGCTGGTAGACGAGGGCGGCGTCGTTGAGCCGGAGCTTGTCGAGCGCGTCACGAAGGTCGGGGAACTGCGCGTTGTCGATGGGGAACAGCCCCGCGTACACCATGGGCTGCGGGTCTCGATAGCCGGGGAGCTCCTCCTCGGCCGGCCGAACGGCGGAGGTGATGGTGTCGCCGACCTTGGACTGCCGCACGTCCTTGGCGCCGGTGATGACGTAGCCGACCTCTCCGGCGCCCAGCGCCTTCGTGGGCGTCATGTCGGGGCTGACCACGCCGATCTCGATGGGCTCGTGGGTCGTGCCCACGCCCATCATGTGCAGCCTCTCGCGGTCGTGGAGTCCGCCGTCGACCATGCGGATGTAGGTGACGATGCCGCGGTAGGAGTCGTACACGGAGTCGAAGATCAGCGCCCGTGCCGGCGCCTGGGGATCTCCGTGGGGCGGCGGCACCTCCATGACGATGCGGTCGAGCAGGTCGGCGACGCCCTCCCCCGTCTTCCCGGAGACCCGCATGACGTCCTTCGGCTCGCATCCGAGCAGCCCGGCGATCTCCTCGGCGTGCCTGTCCGGCTCCGCGCTGGGCAGGTCGATCTTGTTGAGCACGGGGATGACGGTGAGGTCATGGTCGATGGCCATGTAGAGATTGGACAGCGTCTGCGCCTCGATGCCCTGCGTGGCGTCGACGAGAAGCACGGCCCCCTCGCAGGCCGCCAGGGCACGCGAGACCTCGTAGGTGAAGTCCACATGGCCCGGGGTGTCGATCATGCCCAGGGTGTACTCGGTGCCGTCGAAGGTCCAGGGGACCCGCACGGCCTGCGACTTGATGGTGATGCCGCGCTCCTGCTCGATGTCCATGCGGTCGAGGAAGCGGTCGCGCATCTCGCGTTCGGGCACGATGCCCGACAGCTGCAGGATGCGGTCGGCGACAGTGGACTTGCCGTGGTCGATATGGGCGATGATGCAGAAGTTGCGTATCAGCGACTGGTCCGTGAAGCCGGGCTGGTTCCTCTGTCCGCTCACGCCCACATTCTCGTTCGCCACGTCGTCCTCTCTCCGGTCGGGGTCGTCCGACGCCCGTGATGCCTTGGCGGCCGCTGCCGGCCGATCCTCACCAGTGTAGCGTCGCACGCAGGCCGACGCAGGACGTCCCCATGCGGGACGGGAGGGTGGGGAGGCGTCGGGACGAGGCCGGTTCTCCTTCTCGCGGCTCGTCTCCTCCGGCCTGCGTGCTATCATCGATACCCGTATGTCCATCTGAGCTAACGTCGTATGGAGTGTCACCGTGGCAAACATCAAGTCCCAGAAGAAGCGCGTCCTGACCAACGAGAAGGCGCATCAGCGCAACGTGGCGGTGAAGTCCGGCCTCAAGTCGGCCATCCGCGCGACCCGTGAGGCCATCGCCTCCGGCGACCGCGAGGCCGCGCAGACCGCGTACAGGCAGGCGGCCCGCAGGCTCGACCAGGCGGCCGGCGCCGGCGTCATCCACAAGAACCAGGCCGGCAACCGGAAGTCCGGGCTGGCCCTCGCCGTCAACGCGCTCTGACCGTCTCCTCCGGGCACTGACCGGAAGGGAGTAACGGATATAACGGATCCCGTCGTCGGAAGACGACGGGATCCGTTATATCTCCGTCGATCGTCATCCTCATCCCATGCTCGCGGGTTTGAGGCATCCCTGTTTCCCTCCCTCGCCCTCGACGCAGGGTCAGGGTCATGCCTTCGTCTGTGACGTTGTCGCCGTTCCCTCCCCTTCAGGCCTGGCGGCGCGTATCTCACCTTCCCGCTCCCTCCGGCTTTCCCTCCAAGCGATCGTCCCGGCCTCCCCGCGTCGGTCCAAGGCCGGATCCGTCGTATCCGCATTCCACGCGCATCCATGCCGGGGCTCGTCTTGCCCTGGCCACCCCGAATCCCGGCCTTCGCGGCGTCCGTTCCCTACGCGCCCGTGCCTCGCCGAGGACGATCGCCGGCCGCATCCACGTCCTCCGGAACGCCGGGATGGATGACGGGGCGTCGCAGATAGCGCCCGGGCCCCGGGAAATGCAGCTCATGACGGGGAACGGCCCCTGGCAGACGAATGTCGAAGACCACCGACAGCACCCTCATCACCACGACCACGCCGACGATGACGACATCCAGCACCATCTCCCCGACCGGGGTGATCGCCCCCGTCTGGGTGGACCGGAACACCACGACGGTGAGAATGCAGCCGACGGCCGTGGGAACCGCGTACCAGTGCCGGTCACGGATGATCATGGGCACTTCGTTGAGAAGCATGTCGCGGATGAGGCCGCCTCCCAGGGCCGTGGCCATGCCGAGGAACACCGCGGTCATCCCCGAGGTGTGCATGGTCAGCGCCTTCGACGTGCCGTTCACGGCGAACAGGCCCAGTGCGAGGGCGTCGATGACGATCATCGACCAGTGCAGATGGTCGACCTCGGGGTGCACGACCGCCACGACGAGGCCGGACAGGAGCGCCGTCAGCACGAATCCACGGTCGGAGATCCCCGCCGGGGGCAGGTCACCCAGCAGTACGTCGCGAAGCACACCTCCGCCAAGGGCCGTCATCCAGGCGATGACGAGGATCGAGAAGAGGTCATAGCCCTTCCGGATGGCGCTGAGTCCGCCCATCAGACCGCAGACGAAGATGGCGAGATACTCGATGCCCATGAGGAAGGCGTTGCTTTCCAGTGCGACCTGCATACGCCCTCCCCCTTGTTCTCCTGATTTCGGAGGCATGCTCCCCGTCAGGAGCATGACCGACTCGTTCCATGGTACGGGTCGGTGGCTCCTCGGCCCACGGCTGGTCGCGGTCGGCGTCGGCGTGCCGTGGCCGCGCGGGTCCGGGAGTTCTCCGTCGTCGAGCATAATGCGCGCCCGTATCGCGCAGGCCCCTGTCATGGCGGCCCCTCCTCGGAGCTCCCAGGCCGGTTCCTGCAGAGGGCATCGTCCGGGCCGACGACGGCCCGGACGGGAGGAGTGGATGGAGAAGGGATGGAGAAAACGGGAGGGGCCGCGCCTATTCCGGCGCGGCCCCTCGCTCTCGAACGCGGACGGGTCTCAGCAGACCTTCCACATCCAGTTGTGCGGATCCTCAGTCTCGCCTAGCTGGATTCCCAGCAGTTCGTTGCGAAGCTCCATCGTGAAGCTTCCGGAGCCGCCGTCGGCGACGGTGACGTCGAACTTCTCCGACTTGAAGCGTCCGATCGGCGTGATGATGGCCGCGGTGCCGCAGGCGAACACCTCGGTGACCTCGCCGCTTCTGATCTGGTCGAGAAGCTCCTCAAGCCTGATCATGGTCTCGACGACGTCATGGCCCTTGTCGCGCGCGAGCTGGATCAGCGAACGACGGGTGACGCCGGGGAGGATGTTCCCGGTGAGGGACGGGGTTTCGAGATGGCCGTCCTTGTGCACGGTGAACATGTTCATGCCGCCGAGCTCCTCGAGGTAGGTCTTGGTGGCGGCGTCCACGAAGCACACCTGCTCGCAGCCGTGGTCGACGCCGCGGTACTCGCCGAGCAGCGAGGCGGCGTAGTTGCCGCCGCATTTGGCGAATCCCGTGCCGCCGGGGCCCGTACGGAACCACTTGTCCTCGACCCAGATGCTCACCGGCTTGACGCCACCCGCGAAGTACGGGCCGGAGGGGGACGCGATGACGCAGTACTCGACCTCCTCGGGCGCGCGCACCCCGAGGAAGGGCTCGGACGCGAACATGAAGGGACGCATGTACAGCGTGTATTCACGACGGGTCGGCACCCAGGCCGCGTCGCGCCTGACGAGGGCCGCGGTGGATCCGATGAAGTCCTCGGCGGAGACCTCGGGCAGGTACAGGCGCTTCGCGGAGTTCTGGAAGCGCTCGGCGTTGGCGTCGGGGCGGAACAGCCAGATGGAGCCGTCCGCATGATGATAGGCCTTGAGACCCTCGAAGCACTCCTGGGCGTAATGGAGCACGGAGGCGCCCGGGTCCATCTTCAGCGGGGCGTACGGCTCGATGCGACGGTCGGACCAGCCCTCGCCCTTGGTCCACGTCATATGGGCCATGTTGTCGGAGAAGACCTGTCCGAAGGCGGGCTTGTCGATAAGTTCCTGGCGCTTGGCGTCGGAGGCGGGATGCTCGTTGGGCAGAACGGTGAAGACCTCGGCGAGGCGGTTGATCTCCGCGGGATCGTGATGTGATTGTTCGGTCATTTCCACTTCTTCTTAAGCGGCCGGCTACCGGCCGCGTGCCATGATGACAATCCGCTTGTGGCGGAATCTGACATCCAGTCTCTCACCACGATGTTTCCCGCAGACGGACCGGTTCACAATATGAAAGTCACGATACGACGGAGGAGGGGACTCCGGTCCCCTCCTCCGTGTCACGCCGTCTCGACGGACCGGCGACCGGTCCATGACGACGGCGGCATCCGTCGGACGGATGCGGGGGAATCACTTGGCGTCTGAACCATCCGCGGCTGCGGGGGCGGCATCGGTCGCAGGCGCGGCGGCTGCGGGGGCGGCGGCCGTCTCCTCGGTGGCGGTGGACAGCGTGGCGTCCTCGGGCACCTCGACCGTCACGACGGACTCCTCGAGGTCGTCGATGTCGAGCTCGGCGCCCTCGGGCAGGGTGATGTCCTTGGCGAACACCTTGGTGCCGTCGACCAGGCCATCCACGTTGACCACGATGCGCTCGGGCAGATTGGCGACGTCGGCGCGGACCTTGAGCTCCTGGATGTCGACGAACGCGACCGCGGCGCCCTTGGGCGTGCCCTCGACGAACACGGGCACCTCGACGTCGATCTTCTCGCCGGCCTTGACCTCGTAGAAGTCGATGTGCTCGACGATGCGCTTGACGGGGTTGCGCTGGACGTCCTTGACGACGGCCATCTTCGAGGTGCCATCGAAGGAGATGGTGAACAGGGCGTTGGTGCGGCGCAGGGCGAGCGTGGTCTCCTTCATGGGGAGGGTCACGAACTCGGGCTGGGCGCCTCCCGCGTAGATGGCCGCGGGAATCCTGCCGGCCACGCGCATGCGACGGGCCACGCCCTTGCCGAACTGGGTGCGCTTCTCGCCCTCGAGCTTGATGGTGTTTGCCATGGTTCCTCTGTTCCTTCCGAATGGACGCCGTAGCCGGCGTCCGTGGCTGTTCCGCTCAGGCGCGCGACACGCCCGGGAGCATCGCCAGGGAAGGCGCTGAACCGTGAGCCGAGTCGATGACGGCCACATACGGCCCTCGCCAAAGCACAATCCATGATGATAGCACGATGCCACCCGGATCCGAACGGATGGGCGGCACCGTGCGATGGCCCGGAGCTCAGGCGAGCAGCTCCTTCACCGCCGCGATGACCGCCTGGAGGCTGGCCTTGGCGTCTCCGAACAGCATCTGGGCGTTGTCCCGGTAGTAGAGCTCGTTCTCGATGCCGGCGTATCCGCGTCCGCGTCCGCGCTTCATGACGACGACGTGCTGCGCCTTGTCCACGTCGAGGATGGGCATGCCCGACACGGGCGTGCCCGGGCGCCTGGCGGCGGGGTTCGTCACGTCGTTGGCGCCGACGACGAGGGCCATGTTGGCCGACGGGAAGCGCGGGTTGACGTCGTCGATGTCGACGAGCTCCTCGTAGGGCACGTTGGCTTCGGCGAGCAGAACGTTCATATGGCCTGGCATGCGGCCCGCCACGGGATGGATCGCGTAGCACACGTCCACGCCGTGGGAGCGCAGAAGCTCCCCGAGGTCGGCGAGTTCGCGCTGCGCCTGGGCCTGGGCGAGACCGAAGCCGGGCACGAAGATGACCTTCTCCGCGTACACGAGCTGGACGGCCACGTCGTCCGCCGTGGTCTCCTTCATGCTCCCCTCCACACCCGCGGACTGGGCCGAGGAGTCCGATCCCGTGCCGAACCCTCCCGCGAGCACGGCATGCAGCGGACGGTTCATGGCCTTGGCCATCAGCAGGGACAGGGTCGTGCCCGCCGCGCCGACGAGGGCGCCCGCCACGATGAGAGCGACGTTGTCGATCGCCAGACCGCTCATGGCCACCGCCGTACCGGTGCAGGCGTTGAGCACGGAGATGACGACGGGCATATCGGCCCCGCCGATCGGAACGACGAAGACAAGGCCGTAGACGAGCGCGAACGCCGCGGTGAGCAGCGACCATGGAAGGCTCCGCTGCGGCTGGACGCACAGAAGGACGAAGGAGACGAGCATCAGCGCCGCGGTCACGACGTTCCATACCCCCTTGCCGGGCAGACGGATCGAGCGCAGGATGCGGAAGCCCTGAAGCTTGCCCGCGGCGATCAGCGAGCCGGAGAAGGTCACCGATCCGATGAGGATTCCCAGACCGGCCGTGATGAGCACGACGGCGGAGGGCCGGGCCGAGGAGAGGATGTCGTCCAGTGCGACAAGCGCCGCCGCGCCGCCACCGACCGTGTTGAACACGGACACCAGCTGCGGCATGGCGGTCATCGTGACGCGGCGGGCGGATACCACGCCCGCGATTGCGCCGATGAGGACGCCGACGGCCAGGATCACCACGGCGGTGACGGAGACGAACCCCGAGACGACGAGTCGGACGACCGCCATGACGACGGCGATGACCATGCCCACGGCCGATATGCGGTTGCCCTCGCGCGCCGTGCGTGGAGAGTTCATGAAATGCAGACCGGCGACGAAAAGCACCGCCGAGACGAGATAGACGTACCAGGTGACCACGTCAAGGGCGCTCATCGGGCATCCTCCCCGTTCCCGGTCCTGCCCGTCTTGCCGGCCACTCCTCTGGCTGGCCGCGTCTTGTCGCTGCGGAACATCTCGAGCATCCTGTCGGTGACCACGTAGCCGCCGACGACGTTCATGGTGCCGAGAATCGCCGCCAGAAGCACGATGGCATAGGATAGCGGGTCGTCCGCCCGCGCGGCCACGATGACGACGCCCACGATGACGATGCCGTGGATGGAGTTGGCTCCGGACATCAGTGGCGTATGCAGCGTCGCGGGGACCTTGCCGATCACCTCCACGCCGATCATCAGAGCCAGAACGAACAGAGTCGTCGAAACCACCAGGGCGTTCATCGTCCCCTCACTTCCCTTGCTTCTCGTGGGATGCGCGGTCCGCATCCGCTTCGACGCCGGCCGAGCCGCCCGCCGGGGCTCCCGACACCACAAGAGCGTCGTCCAGCTCGTCGTCCGGAACCACCGTCAGAATCCCGTCGCGCAGGAAATGCACCAGCACGTCCGCGAGGTTCCGCGACAGAAGGGCGGAGGCCGTGTCCGGCACGCCGCTGGCGAGATACGGGGCCCCGATGAGGGTGACTCCGTTGTCCGTCACGCGCGTGCCCACCTCGGAGCCCTCGACGTTGCCGCCGAGGTCGCTGGCGGCGCAGTCGATGATGACGGAGCCGCGGCGCATGCCGGAGACCCCCCTCGTCGTCAGCAGCACGGGCGGACGGCGGCCCGGCACCTTGGCCGTCGTGATGACGATGTCGAATCCCGCCGCCTGACGGTCCACGGCCGCCTGCTGCGCCGCCTGCTCCTCGGCGGTGAGCTCGCGGGCGTAGCCGCCCCTGTCCTGGCCACGGGACAGGTCGAGGCCGAGGTCCAGGAACTTCGCGCCGAGTGATTCGACCTCGGCCTTCGAGGCGGGACGGACGTCATAGGCCGTGACCACCGCACCCAGCCGTCTCGCCGTTCCGATGGCCTGGAGACCGGCGATGCCGGCACCCAGGACGAGCACCTTCGCGGGCCGCACCGTGCCGGCCGCCGTGGTCATCATCGGAAGGAAGGAGCCGTAGGCGTCAGCGGCCACAAGCACGGACTTGTAGCCCATGACGGAGTTCTGCGAGGTCATCTCGTCCATCGACTGTGCGGCGCTCAGCCGCCGCGGAAGCCGTTCCACGGCGACGGCCGTCACACCCTTCGCCGCGAGGCGGCCGACATAGCTCTCGTCGGTCAGGGACCCGAGCAGACCGATCACCCATGTCCCGGGTCGCAGGGCGTCGAGCACATCGTCGTCGGGGCGGGACACGAAGCCCAGAGCGTCGGCGCGGGCGAGCACCTCGGAACGGGGAAGAACCGTCGCGCCGGCCGCTTCGTAGTCCGCGTCATCGTGATGTGCGCCGCGTCCCGCCCCGGACTCGACGAGGCATGTGACGCCGGACCGGACCAGCCTGGTGACGATGTCGGGGGTCATCGCGACACGCGACTCCGTCTCCGAGGTCTCGTCGAGGACCCCATACGCCGGACCCGAGGTCCCGCCTCTCTCCGCTCCGTCGGACATGCTGATCCTCCCCCGCGCGGTCGTCGCACGAACGTCATCCGTCAAACGTCATACGCCACGAGTCTAGCCCCGGATGCAGCCGGGAACCGGACTTGGGCGCGGGACCATGCCCTAGGGGGCCTGCGCCTCCCTACGCCTGCGTAAGGTGACGCCCCGACCCCGACCGATTAGTATGAGACGCTTGGGAGTAGTGGCCCTGCGTTCCCGGGCCGTGGACGAGGGACAAGGAGCGTCCGGTGTCAATCATCACATCCATGCGGGGCAGCACGCTTGAGGCGGCACGTCGGGTCATGGCGCTGGGCGGGCTGCTCACCCATTCCTCCTCACGGTCGGCCTCGGACGGCTCGGGCGTCGACCCGGAGAGGCTCCCCAGCGTGACCCAGTGGTCGGAGGGATATCCCACGACGACCTTCATCGACCCGAAGACGGGGCTGCTCTCGGCCAGCACCGCCGGAAACCCGCCCATCGACGACGGCACCTCGATCTACGACATCTACGCCGACCGCGCGCGCCGCATGGGCGACGACCCCCTCTACACCTATCGCGGAGATGACGGATGGGTCACGCGCACCGCCAACGAGTTCCTCTCCGACGTCCGCGCCGCCGCCAAGGGGCTTATGCACTACGGGCTTCGCAAGGGCGACGCCGTGGCCTTCATGTGCCGCACCTCCTACGAGTGGGACGTCGTCGATGCGGCCGTCATGGCGTGCGGCGGCGTGCTGGCGACGATCTACGACACCGATTCGGCCGAGCAGATCCGCAACATCGTGAACAACTCCGACGCGGTTCTGCTGATCGTCGGCACGAAGGAGATGCGCGAGAAGGCGGATGGCGCCGTCGAGGAATGCCCCTCCCTCAAGCGCATCATGTGCCTGGAAACCGGCGCGCTGGAGGAGCTGCAGGCCTTCGGAACCGCCGTGGAGGACGCCGAGCTCGACGGCCGGATCGACTCCGTGCGGAAGACCGACCTGTGCTCCATCGTCTATACCTCCGGATCCACGGCCGCTCCGAAGGGCGTGGAGATGACCCATGAGCACTACTGCACGACGGCGCTCAACCTCCCTGACTACATGCCGGGGCTTCTCCACGACCGGGACGGCAGCGTCCTGCTGTTCCTGCCGCAGGCGCATTCCTTCGCCCGCGCGATCAACTACATCGTCGTCGCCAGCGATGTGCGCATCTACATCGCTCAGGGCATCAGGACCCTCATCTCGGATCTGCAGGAATCGCGGCCCTCGCTGATGATCGTCGTCCCCCGTGTTCTGGAGAAGGTCTACAACGCGGCCTCCCAGAAGGCCGGGCGCGGCGCCGGCGGACTCGTCTTCGCCGCCGCCGCGATCGCGGCGCGCAACTACATGGCGCAGGTCGGCGCCGCCGGTCGGGCGGGCGCCCTCGCGACCGCCCGACGGACGGCCTTCGATCCCCTGGTGTACCGCTCCCTGCGACAGGTGCTCGGTGGTCGCGTGAGATGGATCGTCACCGGTGGCGCGCCTCTTGACCCCCAGCTTCTGGCCTTCTATCGGGGGGCCGACGTACCCGTGTACGAGGGCTACGGTCTGACGGAGACCACGGCGCCCTGTGCGTTCAGTCCCCTGGGGACGCCGTTCCGGCCGGGTTCGGTGGGCATTCCCTTCCCGGGATTCACGCTGCGCATCGCCGAGGACGGGGAGATCCAGGTCAAGGGAATCGCCGTCTTCCACCGCTACCACAAGAACGACGAGGCCACGGCGTCCTCGTTCACCTCCGACGGATGGTACGCCACCGGGGATCTCGGACGCCTGGACGGCGACGGCTTCCTGTCCATCACGGGACGCAAGAAGGATCTCATCATCACGGCCGGAGGGAAGAACGTCTCCCCCGGCCCGATCGAGGAGGCGATCCAGCGTTGCGACATCGTCTCCCAGGCCCTCGTGCTCGGGGACAAGCGGCCCTTCATCTCGGCTCTTGTCACGCTCGATGAGGAGGCCCTGCGGCCGTGGCTGAAGTCCCAGGGCCTCGACGCCGACATGCCCATGGAGCAGGCCGCGGGCAACGCCGTGGTCAGGGCCCGCGTGCAGGAGTTCGTCGACAAGGCGAACGAAGGCGTGTCCCGCGCCGAATCGGTGCGCAAGTTCATCGTTCTGCCGGAGGAGTTCTCACAGGAGAACGGGCTGATGACCGCTTCGATGAAGGTCATCCGGCCCAAGGTCATCCGCCGCTACGCATCGCTGCTCGACACGCGCATGTACACCGGAAGGCGCTGACGCTCGCCGTCCGTCGACGTCGACGGACGTCAGCGGACGGCGGGGTCCGAGGGCCCGCGCCTCTCAGAATCCGAGCCGGTCGAGCTTCTTCGGATCGGACTGCCAGCTTTTGGCGACCTTGACGTGAAGCTCGAGGACGGACCGCATGCCGACGATCCGATTGATCGGCGTGCGCAGACGCCGCTTCACCCTCACCAGATGTTCGGCCCCATGCCCGATGATGATGGGCTTCTGCGAGTCCCTTTCGACGTAGACCGAGACGAACACCCGCGCCTTCTCCCCATGGGCCGCGTCCTCGGAGTCGGGCCTTTCGATGGAGTCGACGACCACGGCCAGCGAATGGGGAAGCTCGTCATCGAGGTCCTCGAGAAAAGCCCCGCGGATCAGTTCCGCGATCGTCTCCTCGGGCCTTTCCTCGCTGATCTGATCCGACGGATACATTTGCGGTCCTTCGGGCATATGCTCCACGAGCACCCTGCGCACCTCGTCAAGGTTGTCCCGCTTCAGCGCGCTGACGGGGACGATCTCCGTGAAATCGGCGAAGGACTGGATCTCCAGCAGCCGATCGACAAGACGCGGTCTGGCGAGCTCATCGATTTTGGTGACGATGGCGATGAGCGGGATTCTCCAGACGAACTTCCCATCCTCCGTCCTCCTCGCGAAGGCCGTGCGCAGCCTGCTGAGGATCATCCTGTCGCCGGGGCCGATCTCCTGGTCGGCCGGAAGCAGGAAGGCGACCTCGTCCACGTCCGCCAGGGACTCGTCGACCACGTCGTTGAGCCGCCGCCCCAGCAGCGTGCGCGGGCGATGGATTCCGGGAGTGTCCACAAGGACGAGCTGCGCCCCGGGGGTCGTCAGGATTCCCCTGATCGCCTTGCGGGTGGTCTCCGGACGTGATGAGGCGATGGCCACCTGCGTGCCGATAAGGGCGTTGATCAGGGTGGATTTGCCGACATTGGGCCGTCCGACCACGGCCGTAAAGCCGGATCGGTACCCCGCCGGGGTGGACGGGACGGACGATCGAGGCCCCGTCGTCATCGATGCCGTCCCTCCCGGCGCTTCCTCGTCATACCCATCGGACGCTGTCATTCGTCATCCTTCCGTTCGTCCGGGACGTCCCTCGCTCCGGCGTCCGCATCCGTCCCCGGCAGTTCGCCGTCGGACGGCTCGTATTTCATTCCGCGCATATCGTCTCCGCCCGGCGCATGTCCACGATCGTCGGGCTCCACCACGATGGTGGAGACCTTCTTGCGCCGTCCCGCCGAGTCCACCGCCGTGAGTCGGAGACCACGGGTGACGGCCGAGGACCCCACGATGGGGACGCGACCCAGCATCTTGGTGAGCAGACCGTAGACGGTGTCCACGTCGTCGTCGTCGATGCCCACTTCGTAGAGCTCCTCGAGATCGGCGATGGGCGTGCGCGCGGGCATCCGCCAGACGTTCTCTCCGATGCGTTCGGGTTCGGCGTGCTGGGTGCGGTCATGCTCGTCCTCCAGTTCGCCCACGATCTGCTCGAGGGCGTCCTCGATGGTCACGAGCCCCGCGATGCCGCCGTATTCGTCGACGACGACGGCGACATGCTGCCGGGTGCGCTGCATCTCATGGAAAAGGTCGTCGACGGGCTTGGATTCGGGGACGAGCATGGGGGTGCGACATATCCCGTCGACGCGGCGGCCGCCCGCGGACGGGTTGAAGGCGGTGGCTCGCACGGCGTCCTTGAGATAGGCGATGCCCACCAGGTCGTCGACATCCGACCCGATGACGGGGACGCGGGAGAATCCGGAGCGCGTGCACAGCTGCAGCAGATCCTGCAGAGTCTCGGTCCGGCCGATGCAGATCATGTCCGTCCGGGGAACCATGATCTCGCGGGTCAGGGTCTCCGACAGGGTCAGCACGTTGCGCAGCATCTCCGAGACCTCAGGATCGAAGTCGCCGCTTTCCACGAGCCGGTCTATGGTCGCCTTTCCCTGCTCGTGCTGGATGGCCTCGAGCTCCTCGTCGTCCGAGGGCTCGGAACCGTGCGATCGGCGGCGTGGCAGGCCGGCCTGTGCGCCGCCGATCGCCGAGAACGGCGTCAGAGCCGCCGCGACGGTGATGACCCGGGCGTGCCGAAGCATGATGTCCACGGGACGGGTGGCCCCCGCCGAGCGTGGACGGACGAGCACCGAGACCACGGCCACGACAAGGGCGAAAACGGCTCCGGCGACGAGCGCCGCCCACAGCGGGGCGTCGGCGATGACGGCCAGCCCCGCGACCAGGACCCCGTCCAGGATGTTGCAGGCGATGCGGAAGAAGGCGCATGAGCCGGAGGTCGCATAGCGGTCGGCGATGAGCCGCTGCACCCTGTGGACGGCGTCGATGCGGCGCATGCGGACGAAGGGAGTGAGGTCCGCGTCCGTCTGTATCTCGAGGATGAGGTTGTTGAGGTTCGCCCGGGTGACGCGGGACACCGCGCTCTCCGAGGCGGCCATGGTCAGGGAGAACCACACGAGAAGCAGCGCGGCGACGGACATCGCGACGATGATCGTCACCCGCAGCGTCTCGGGCGCGGCAAGACCGGATCCGCTCATCGCGCCCCCCATGCTGCGGGACCCGTGCGGCCCGAACCGTGACCCGAGCGCCCGGAGCCCTTCGCGCCGCCGTGGGCGGCGTCCCAGATGACCAGGGCGTCGGCGGTTCCGGCGGGAAGCGTCGCCTGCGCCACCGGCTGGGACCTCGCGGCGAAGAAGGTGAGAAGCAGCTGGCGCTGAAGGCCGAACATCTGCCTCTCTTCCTCTTCCGTGGCGTGGTCGTAGCCCAGAAGGTGAAGGATGCCGTGGATGGTGAGCAGCAGCATCTCCTCCATGGTCCCATGTCCCGCGGCCGCCGCCTGCTGGGCCGCCACCCACGGGCAGATGACGAGATCCCCGAGAACGCCCTCATCGAGCTCTTTGTCGTCGTCCCCGGGACGCAGCTCGTCCATGGGGAAGCTCATGACGTCCGTGGGGCCCTCCAGGCCCATCCAGCGCTCGTGGAGCTCGGCTATGGGCTCCGGGTCGACGAAGAGGACCGCGAGGTCGGAGCTGGTGCTCACCCTCATCTGGTCAAGCACCCACACGCCCAGGTCGGAGAAGGCCTTGACGTCGACGCTCCACACGGTCTCGTTGGTGACCTCGATGCTCATCGCGACTCTCCCTCGGATGCGGCCCGGAGCTCGGCCCGACGCTCGCCATGACGTTCGTAGGCCTCGACGATGCGGCCGACCAGCTGGTGTCGGACGATGTCCCCGGCGTCGAGATGGACGAAGGAGATGCCCTCGATTCCATGGAGGATCCCCTCGATGCCGGCCAGACCGGATCGCGGCACGGCAAGGTCGACCTGCGTGACGTCGCCGGTGATGACCATGGTCGTGTTGAAGCCCAGACGGGTGAGGAACATCTTCATCTGCTGCTCGGTGGTGTTCTGGGCCTCGTCAAGGATGACGAAGGCGTCGTTGAGCGTGCGGCCGCGCATATAGGCGAGGGGCGCGACCTCGATCGTGCCGTCCTCGAGATAGCGATGCAGGCGGTCGGGGCCGAGCATGTCCGAAAGGGCGTCATACAGGGGACGCAGATAGGGGTCGACCTTCTCGTTCAGCGTTCCGGGCAGGAAGCCCAGACTCTCCCCCGCCTCGACCGCCGGCCTCGTGAGGATGATGCGGCTGGCCCGGTGGTCCTGGAAGGCGCGCACGGCCTTGGCCACCGCGAGGTAGGTCTTCCCGGTGCCGGCCGGGCCGATGCCGAAGGTGATGGTGTGCGATTCGATGGCGTTGACGTAGGCTATCTGGCCTGACGTCTTCGGCCTGACCGGCGTGCCGGCGGCGAAGGCGATGACGCCCGGCACTGATCGATCCGCGCGCCTCGTGGGCGGATGGGCAGGCCGTTCGTCATCGCGGGGTCGGATGGCGGCTGCCTCTCCCCTGTGCCGAACGGCTGCCGCGCCGTGGAAGCGGTTCGGCAGGACGTCCCGATCGATCAGGCGACGCACCGTGTCCGCATCCATCGGCGCGGTGTACGCCGCGGCCACGATGGATCGGAGAAGCTCCTCGGCCTGGGCGGCCTCCTTCTCCGTGCGATGTGATTCGGAGCGGATGACGATGCGGTTGCCGCGGGCCGTGATGCCGAGTCCCGGGAACCCCTTCTCGACCTCGCGGATGACCTGGTCGACGGGTCCGAGGACGGCGACGGGGTCGAGCTGTTCAGGTATGGCGACGATGCGCGTCGTGGTGGCCACGGGTGAGATCGGCCTACTCGTCGAGGGTCTCGCCGGTAAGGACGTGGGCGTGAACGTGGAACACGCTCTGCCCCGCATCCCTGCCGGTGTTGAACACGAGGCGGTAGGCGCCATGGAAGGCGTCGTCCGCGATCGACTGGGCCACCTCGACGATGTGGGCGAGTTCGGCGGGGTCGGCTTCGGCGAGTTCGGCGACGCTGGCGTAATGGTGTCGGGGGACGATGAGCACATGGACCTTCGTCTTGGGATGGATGTCCCTGAAGGCGTAGGTGGTCTCGTCCTCGTAGACCTTCTCGCTCGGGATCCGCCCCGAGATGATCGCGCAGAACAGGCAGTCGTCGCTTTCGCCCATGACTCTCCTTCTCATCGCGCCGGATGCGCCGGCGTCGAGGAACCGTATGTCACGACCAATCGTATGGTGCGACGCGGATAAACGCCATCCTCACCGCGCGGTCGCTTCCTCGGCCGTCGCGCAGCGGGGCGCGCGCGCCGTCGTGGGCCCACGGACCGCGTCGAAGCGGCCCAGCGCGCCGGCGAGCAGAGCGAGGACGGCGGGACCCGCGACCGAGGCTCGCATGATGGTGGGGCCGAGGGCGCAGGACTCCGCGCCCGCCGCGACGAATTCCGCGACCTCCTCCTCGTCGATGCCGCCCTCGGGTCCGACGACCACCGCGATGGAGCGGGTCCGGGCGCCATCCTCCGTACCCGTTCGTCCGAGGTCCGCGATGCGCCCCGCCAGCGCGCTCCATGTCGCGGTCGCGTCCTGATGAAGCACGATGACAATGCCGCCGTCGTCGACGATTCCCTGGAAGACGCCCTCAAGCGCCCGATCGTTCACGCAGTCGGCGAGGACCGGCGTTCGAGCGCGTCGGGACTGCTCGGTGGCGGCGGCCAGCGTCCTGGACCAGACGTGATCCGTGCGGCCTGGCCGCCATCGGGCGATGCTGCGACGGGCCTGCCACGGCACGATCTCGTCGACGCCGATCTGGGTGGCGGCGTCGATCGCCTGTTCGTCATGACCGGACTTGGCAAGGGCCTGGACCAGGACGAGCCGCGTCCTGGGGGCGGGATCCCTGCTCACGTCGAGCAGCGTGGCCGTGGCATCCCCGGCCCCGGCGACGCTCCGCAGCGCGCAGCGCAGACGCAGCCCCCGTCCGTCGACGAGGTCGAACTCGTCGCCCTCGGCCAGACGCATGGCCTGCACGGCGTGACGACGCACCCTCGACGGCAGTCTGACGGACGTCCCGACCGCGAGTCGTGCGACGTCGACGACGACGTCATCGTGGTCCGGGTCGAGAAGGAAGACGGGTGATGTCATGGTCCCAAGGCTACACAGCGTCCTGAACGGGTAAGGCAGCGTCGTGAGTCGGCTCCCCAGGCATGCGGTTGGTGCCGATGGCGGATGATGGCGTCGACGACCCGGATCGTCGACGCCATGAAGTTCCGACACGCCCCAGGTCTTCCGCCGGCGCGTGGTATAGTTCTCTCTGTTGCCAAAAAGCACGTCCGGGTGGCGGAATGGTAGACGCGCTAGCTTGAGGTGCTAGTGCCTATTTTTACAGGCGTGCGGGTTCAACTCCCGCTCCGGACACCAGGCAGCACAGAAGGCCCCCTGCATGCAGGGGGCCTCATCATATCCGCGTCTTCCGGCGCGCTCCCATCGCAGGAGGACTCCATGCAGGTCGTCGACGTCGACTCCCTGGACGATCCACGACTCGTCCCCTATGTGCGGCTTACGGAACCCGAGCTGCGCAACCGTCTCGAACCCGCGAAGGGTCTGTTCATCGCCGAATCGCCGAAGGTCATCGACCGCGCCCTGGACGCCCGTCGCGAGCCGATCTCCCTGCTGGTCGAAAAGCCCTGGCTCGAGGGGATGTCCCGGGAGTTCGGGCTCATCGACGAGGTCTGGGGGCCCGACGTGCCCGTGTACGTGGCAAGTCCCGATCTGCTCAGACGCCTGACCGGCTATCGTCTGCATCGCGGGGCCCTCGCCGCCATGCGCCGATGGCCGCTGCCCTCGGTGGAGGAGGTATGCCGTGGCGCCCGCCGGGTGGCCGTGCTCGAGAACATCGTGGACCCCACCAACGTCGGCGCGCTGATCCGTTCGGCCGCGGCGCTGGACGTTGACGCGTTGCTCGTCACGCCCTCCTGCGGTGATCCGCTGTACCGGCGAGCCGCGCGCGTGTCCATGGGCACGGTGTTCCAGATTCCCTGGACCCGCATCGGCGGCGAGCTCCATGATTCACGACGAGGCGGCGAGATCTGGCCCGAGCGCGGTCTTGCGGAGCTCCACCGTCTGGGATTCGTCACGGTGGCGATGGCCCTGCGCGACGATTCGCTGTCCCTCGACGCGCTCGTCGCTCGTCTGGACTCGCCGGTCGGCGCCCCGGGGCATATCGACCGTCTGGGGCTCGTCTTCGGGACGGAGGGCGATGGGCTGTCACCGCGGACCATCGCGGCCACGGACCTCACGGTGCGCATACCCATGTCCCATGGGGTGGACAGCCTCAACGTGGCGGCCTCCAGCGCCGTGGCCTTCTGGGCCACACGTCCGCGAACCTCGGACGCTCAGGCTCAGTAGCGCGGCATGTTGTCGAGGTTGAACCCGATGGCCGCCAGCTGCTCGCGTCCCTCGGGGGTGATCATGTCGATCGTCCACTGAGGCTGCCACGTCCAGTCGATTCGGAACTCCTCGACCAGACCGGCGAGCGTGCTGGCGCATTCGTCCTCGAGGAGATCGGTGAGAGGACAGGCCGGGGTGGTCAGCGTCATGGTGATGATCGCCCGCCCCTTCTCGTCGATCTCGATGCCGTAGACGAGACCGAGGTCGACGACGTCGATGCCGAGCTCCGGGTCGATGACCTGGTGCAGCGCCTCCCTGACGTCCCTGGCGGTGGCTCGGCCGATGTCGTCCACCGCCTTGAGGGGGATGCCGCCCTCGTCATCGGGGTCCTCGTCCTGGCAGCAGGAGCCGTCATGGCGGCCGCAGGCGCAGGGACCTCCGGCATGGTGGTGATGCCCTCCGCCATCCTCCTGGGTCTGGGATGCCGCTGCGGAGGACTCCTCCCCTGACCCTGCGTCCCGGACGTCTCCGGCGGCCGCAAGGGAATCGTCCGAAGCCTTCGTCCCGGAGTCCGTGGCGGAGAAGTCGTTCCCCTTCTTCGCGGGGTCGGAGACGAGCAGACCCGGGTTGGTCATGACGCGGTTCGCCTCATCGCCGTCTCCGACGATGGAGAGCACCGCATCGAAGATGGTGGACTGCGGTCCGGGAACCAGGGTGTCGCTCATGACTTGTCCTTCGTTGTCGCGGATGGGGAGGGGGACGGTGTCGAGGATGAAGCGGCGTGGATGGTGAAGGGCGTCCGGGGCTCCGTCTCCGTGGAGGACGATGCGGAACGGGGCTCGGCCGCGATGGCGCGAGCCACCGAGTCCTTCATCCCCTCCCAGCCAAGCAAAGCGCATTTGATGCGCATGGGATAACGCGAGACGCCACGAAAGACGATGGCGTCGCCGAGCGCGTCCTCGGCATCGGAATCGTCGACGCCCTTCCCACGCGAGGCCATAAGACGATGGAAGAGACCTTCCAGACGCAGCGCCTCGTCGACGGTACGTCCCTCGACGAGATCGGTCATCACCGACAGGCTGGCCTGCGAGATTGAGCATCCATGGCCGTCCCAGACCAGCCGCTCGATGCGGCGGGGCTCGTTCTGCGAGACCTCGACGCGGATGGTGGCCTCGTCGCCGCAGGTGGGGTTGAACTGATGGGACTCTCCCGGCGTGCAGTACTCATGGGTGGCGCGGAGCGTGGTCGTTCCGGTCGACGCCCGGTCGGCCGACTCGGACGCCGCGTCGGGGGCGAAGCCCTCGCGCCCGTGAGGATGCCGGGAGGCGTCGAGAATCACCTCCTGGTACATCTGCTGGAGGTCCTCGTCATCCATGTCCAATCCGTCCATACGTCCTTCGTCCATTCCGATCACCAGGTCCGGCCACCGCCGGATCCAGTGCCCATCCGTTCCGTTCCCCGCGCGCCTCCATGCATCCCCCGTACGTCAGCGGAGGAAGAAGGGCCGCACCTTCGTGACGGCCTCGACCAGCTGGCGCGCCTCGTCAGGCGTGTTGTACACGCCGCTGGATGCGCGATTGGAGGCGAACAACCCGAAATGCCGATGCACGGGCTGCGCGCAGTGATGCCCGACGCGAATCGCGATCCCCAGCGAGTCAAGGAACTGCCCGACGTCATGGGGATGCACGCCGTCCACGTCGAACGCGACGGTGCCGATGCGGTCCCTGGGGTTCGCAGGGCCGAGAATCCTCACGCCCTCGACGTCGCCCAGCTTCAGCAGCTCATCGGTGATGGTGCGTTCGTGCTCGGCGATGCGGGCCATGCCGATGGAGCGCATCCAGTCGGCGGCGACGCCGGCCGCCACGACCTGCGCGACCGGCTGCGTGCCGGCCTCGAATCGCGCCGGCGGCTCCATGTACTGGGCCGGGCGGTCCATCCAGGCGAGCTCGACCATCGATCCGCCGAAGCTCGCCGGGGGAAGCGCCTCGAGCAGCTCGCGTCGCCCGTAGAGGAAGCCGACTCCGGTGGGGCCGTACATCTTGTGCGCGCTCCAGGCGGCGAAGTCGACGTCCAGCGCATGGAAGTCGATGGGCATATGCGGCACCGACTGACAGGCGTCAAGCACCATGACGGCACCCACCTCATGCGCGCGGCGCACGATCGGGGCGATGTCCGTGACGGCGCCGGTGGTGTTGCCCACATGGGTGACGGCGACGACCTTCGTCCGCTCGGTGATGACCTCGTCGGCGGTGTCCGAGCGGATGCGGCCGTCCTCCGTCAGGTCGAACCACCTCAACGCCGCACCCGTGCGCGCCGCGAGCTCCTGGAAGGGCAGCAGAACCGAATGATGCTCGGCCTTGGAGACGACGATCTCGTCGCCGGGCCCCAGCGCGAAGCGCTTCGCCGCCTCGCCGCCACGGCCGAGGGAGGCGTTGCCGAAGGCCGTGGCCAGCAGATTGAGTGCTGCGGTCGCGCCCGCTGTGACGACGATCTCCTCGTGGCCTTCGCGGGAGTCCGCGCCGACCAGGCCGGCCACCTTGGCACGCGCGTCCTCGAAGGCCTGCGTGCTGCGGGCGGCGAGCTCGTGGGCTCCTCGGTGGACGCCCGCGTTGATCGTGCGATAGAAATCGGATTCCGCATCGATGACGGCCTGAGGCTTCTGGGCCGTGGCGGCGGAGTCGAGGTACACGAGCGGATGCCCGTGTATCGTCTGGTCGAGGATGGGGAACTGCGTCCGGATGGACGCGAAGTCGATGCCGTTCGTCATACGCCCATCCCCTAGGCCAACGCGGATTCGGTGGCGGAGCCCTCGGGCAGGTACTGGTCGTAGCCGCGCTCCTCGAGCTCGTCGGCCAGCTCCGGTCCGCCGGTGCGCACGAAGTGGCCGTCGGCGAAGACGTGGACGATGTCGGGCTTGATGTACCGCAGGATCCTCGTGTAATGCGTGACCATGAGGATGCCCATGCCGGTGTTCTCCTTGGCGCGATTGACGCCTTCGGAGACGATGCGCAACGCGTCGACGTCGAGTCCGGAGTCCGTCTCGTCAAGGATGGCGAACTTGGGTCTGAGCAGCTCGAGCTGGAGCACCTCGGCGCGCTTCTTCTCGCCTCCGGAGAATCCCTCGTTGACGGAGCGGGTGGCGAACTTGGAGTCCATGCGCAGCCGCTTCATGGCGGCGCCGAGGTCCTTCGTCCAGGCGCGGATGGCCGGTGCCTTGCCGTCGATCTCGGTTTTCGCCGTGCGCAGGAAGTTCGTCATGGACACGCCCGGGACCTCCACCGGGTACTGCATGGCAAGGAACAGACCCTCCTTGGCCCGGAGATCCGGGGTCTGCCTGAGGATGTCGACGCCGTCGAGCAGCGCCTCACCCGAATCGACCTCGTACTTGGGATGCCCCGCGAGGGTGTAGGCCAGCGTCGACTTGCCTGACCCGTTGGGTCCCATGATGGCGTGCGTCTCGCCCGAATGGACCGTGAGATTGACCCCTTTGAGGATCTGCTTGCGCCCCTCCTTGGTTTCCACCGAGGCGTAGAGGTCCTTGATCTGCAGTGTTGACATGGCTTACTTCTCCTCCAATACGTCTTGCATGGCCGCGTCCTCGCCACGCGACAGGCGACGGTTGATGACCTGCATGAGATGGTCCGAGATCGCCGGCACCCCGATCTCCTCCACAAGCTCCCCGAAGAAGCCCTGGACGACGAGCTTGCGTGCCTCCTGTTCGGGGATTCCGCGCGACTCGAGGTAGAACAGCTCCTCGTCGTCGAAGCGTCCCACGGAGCTCGCGTGTCCCGCGCCGATGATGTCCCCGTTCTCGATCTCGAGGTTGGGTTCCGAATCGGCGATGGCGCCGGGGGTGAGAACGAGGTTCCGGTTGAGCTCGTAGGAGTCGGTTCCGGGCGCGTTCGGCTGGATGAGCGCGTTGCCCACCCACGCGGAATGGGCATGGCGTCCCTCGAGCGCACCCTTGTAGACGACGCGGGACCTGCATTCGGGATGGTTGTGGACCACCATCGTGCGATGCTCGATATGCTGGCCCGGATCGACGAAGTAGATGCCGAGCATGTTGAGATCGCCCTGCTCCCCGCCGAACTCCTGGTCCATGCGGATGCGGACGAAGTCGCCGCCGAGGGTCACCACGGAATGCCTCAGCGAAGCGCCTTTGCCGACGTGGATCCGCTGGTTGCCGACGTGCTTCGAGCCCTTCTCCCATTCCTGGATGAAGGTCGTCGACACATGGGAGTCCTCTCCGGTGACGATCTCCACGCCTTCCGCGAGACGCGCGGGACCGTGATGCTCGACGACCACGTCGGCATGCGTGCGCTCCGCGGCCCGGATCACCAGGTGCAGGGCGTCCAGGTCGGCCGGTTCCGATCCGCCCCCCATGACGGTGACGAGAACGGGCTGGCCCGGCTCGCCTTGGAGGTCGACGACGGTGGCCGTCCGCGCGGAGTTCCATTCCACCGCCGAGGCCCTGTCGTTGGGCTTCATCACGGTTCCCGAGGGGGCGTCCCCGAGGGGGACGGTGCTGACGCTCGCCACGGCGGGGTCCAGGGGCGAGCCGTCCATCGACGTCACCGTCACCCGCGTCCCTCCCGCAGGCGTGAAAGCCTCGAGGAACTCGGGGATGCGGTTCACCGGCGTGAAACGCCAGTCGTCCTGCTTGCGCGTGGGAATCGGGAACGCGGCGACGTCGAAGCTCCGCGGCGCCCGGTCCGCGCTCGAGGGCATGGCCGCCGGGAAGGCGTATGGATTCTTGGGGTCGGCGTGCGGAATGGTCGGCTCCGCCACCGCCGTCCCCGTCATGCCGCCACGCCGTTCATCGCTCATCTGATTGTTCATCTGCCTCTTATGCCTCCCAGGTCCGTGCCCGCCGGGGTCGTGCCATCATCTCGTCCGCGGAAGCCGCCATGGGGTCAGCCCACCGACCCTTCCATCTGGAGCTCGACCAGCCTGTTGAGCTCCAGGGCGTACTCCATGGGCAGCTGGCGGCTGATGGGCTCGACGAAGCCCCGCACGATCATGCCCATGGCCTCCTTCTCCTCGAGACCACGGCTCATGAGATAGAACAGCTGGTCCTCGGAGACCTTGGAGACCGTGGCCTCATGGGCCATGGACACGTCGTCCTCGCGGACGTCGACATGCGGGTAGGTGTCGGAACGCGAGTAGTCGTCGACGAGCAGGGCGTCGCAGACCACGGAGGAGCTTGACCCTTCGGCGCCTTTCATGATGCGCACCAGCCCTCGGTACGCCGAGCGCCCGCCGCCGCGCGAGATGGACTTGGCGACGATCGTGGAGCTCGTATGGGGCGCCAGATGAATCATCTTCGCGCCGGTGTCCTGGTACTGGCCCTTCCCGGCGAATCCGAGGGACATCGTGGACCCCTTGGCGTAGGGCTCCGCGAGGATGCAGGCCGGGTACTTCATCGTGGCCTTGGAGCCGATGTTGCCGTCCACCCATTCCATGGTGCCGCCCTCGCGCACGTACGCGCGCTGGGTGACCAGGTTGTAGACGTTGTTCGACCAGTTCTGCACGGTGGTGTACCGCACGCGGGCGTGCTTCTCCACGATGATCTCCACGATGGCCGCATGCAGCGAGTCGGTGGAGTAGATCGGGGCGGTGCAGCCCTCGACGTAGTGGACGTAGGAGCCTTCGTCGGCGATGATCAGCGTGCGTTCGAACTGCCCCATGTTCGGCGTGTTAATACGGAAGTAGGCCTGCAGCGGAATGTCCACGTGGACGCCCTTGGGCACGTACACGAAGGACCCTCCGGACCAGGCCGCGGTGTTGAGCGCGGCGAACTTGTTGTCGGCCGGAGGCACGACCTTGCCGAAGTACTTGCGCACGAGATCGGGATACTCGCGTACCGCGGTGTCCGTATCGACGAAGATGACGCCCTGCTTCTTCAGGTCGTCGCGGATCGAGTTGTAGATGACCTCGGATTCGTACTGGGCCGCGACTCCCGACACCAGACGCTTCTTCTCCGCCTCGGGGATGCCGAGCCGGTCGTAGGTGGCGCGGATGTCCTCGGGAAGGTCCTCCCAGTTCTTCGCCTGTCCGGCGAGCGGCTTGACGTAGTACTTGAAGTCGTCCGCGTTGAATCCGGACAGGTCGACGCCCCAGTCCGGCATGGGCTTCTCGACGAAGGCGTGGTATCCCTTGAGCCTCATGTCGAGCATCCACTTCGGCTCGTTCTTGTCGGCGGAGATGGCACGCACGACGTTCTCGTCTATGCCCTTCTTCGCGGCGCGGCCGGCGGCGTCGGAGTCATGCCACCCATAGCCGTAGTCGCCGAACTGACTGATGATCTCCTCGTCGCGCCGGATCTTCTCCTCGTCGATGCGGGATCTGTCGGCCACGTACTGGCTCATCTCCACGTCCTGCGCGGCTTCAGAC
>NZ_CAUTOG010000005.1:0-58766 GCF_963540075.1 uncultured Bifidobacterium sp. | reverse complement strand
AGAAGGATGGCGGCGGCGAGAAGCGCCACGTTGAGGGCGACGCGGGGGATGCCGAGGGAGTCGATGTCGAGGAAGGGATAGGGGGCGCGTGAGGCGTGGCCGCCGGGCCCGGTCGCCGCGCCTCCGGCCCCGAGGCTGCCGCCCGAGGCGAGGACGATGACGAATTCGAGCAGGTACGCAAGGGGAGCGCTCAGCCATATCCAGGGGTCGCGTAGATGCAGGCCGCCGGGAGCGTCGAAGAGGATGGGGTCGGCGATGGCCATGAGGGGGATGATGACGTGCAGGCCGAGCAGGGAGGCGTCGGCGGCCGTGTCGAAGCGGATGGGCATGCGCAGCACGATGGCGGCGACTAGAAAAGTGACCGTGACGGCCATGACCGACACGCCCTTCCATGGGGGCGCGAAGGGGCGGTCGGTTCGGTCGCGGCCGGACCACATGCGCGCGGCGGCGAGGGTGAAGTACGCGGCGCACAGGATGTTGCTCTGGGTGGTGAACATCTCGAGGGCCTGCCAGGAGGGTCGGGCGTCGAGGAGGCCGCAGGTGGCGGCGATGGACGTCCAGCCTACGACGGCAAGGATGGTCCGGTAGACCGTGGCGGCGCGGTGGCTGGTGATGAAGGGCATGTGCTCACCGTACGCCCCGCCTGCTGGGGGATTCGTGAACGTTCGGACGACATTCGTGTGGACGATGAACGCTTGATCGCGGACAGACGATGACGAGCGAAGATGAACGTCAGAGGGGGAGTGCCTGCCGTCGGGGGAGAGAGAAAGGGGAAGAAAACCCGACGGCGGCTCTCGCCATGCCGGACGGGAACCTTGGGATCCCATCCATGCGTTTCATGGTAGGGGGCGTGTCTGCGCGTCTCGTTGGCACTCACTGGGAATCCCATTGGTATGCATTCGTCATCGTCGTAGAATCACCCGGACAGCTCGTCGAACGAGCGTCGACCATCTGCATGCCTTTGTGCGTATCTGCGGACCCATGAGAAAAAGCAATGGCGCGATATCATTGATATCGCGCCATTCTCGTAGCGGGGTCAGGATTTGAACCTGAGACCTCTGGGTTATGAGCCCAGCGAGCTACCGAGCTGCTCCACCCCGCGTCGGCTGCCCTTGCGGCAGCTCTCTCTACGATAGGGGCAAAATCGGGAAAGTCAAATCGGGGTTCGCTGGAGGTGGGCCGTCGATGACAGACCGTCGACCTCTGGCCGCAGTCGCAAGGCGGGAGACGGCTTGAGGATGTTCCCTCCCCGCGTCGGAGGATTCCTGCGACCTGCGGGCGCAGGCAGGGGATGGAAGTCCGGCTTCCGCCGTCGCACTCCAGGCCGTGTTCCACCCTTCCCGGCGATTCGCGCCTATTCCCTCTCCATCCGTTGGCATAACCGCGTCAGACGGACATAATGGACACATGCCAATCAAGATTCCCAGCGGCCTGCCTGCACGGGCCATCCTCGATTCGGAGCGGATCTTCGCTCTGGAGAAGCCGGAGGCCGAGCGCCAGCGCGTGCGGCCGTTGCGATTGGTCATCCTCAATCTCATGCCCAAGAAGATCGAGACGGAGACGCAGCTGCTGCGCCTGATCTCCAAGTCCCCGCTGCAGGTCGAGGTCGACTTCATGAAGACCTCCACCCATGAGTCCACGCATGTGAGCGCCGACCATCTGGTGAAGTTCTACGAGAACCTCGACGCCTTCGAGGACAACTACTATGACGGCTTCGTCGTCACCGGCGCCCCCGTCGAGCATCTCGATTTCGCTCAGGTCGACTACTGGGAGGAGTTCAAGACCATTCTCGACTGGGCCGGCTCCCACGTGTTCTCCACCCTGTACCTGTGCTGGGGGGCGATGGGCGCCCTCCACTACCGCTACGGAGTGCGCAAGCATCTGCTGCCCGAGAAGATCTTCGGCGTGTTCCCCCAGTACCTCCAGGACGAGTACTGCTTCCTGACGAACGGCTTCGATGAGATATCCCTGCAGCCCCATTCGCGCCTCGCCGGCGTCGACGAGGGGGACGTGGCCGCCAATCCCGATCTCCAGGTCCTGACCTGGGGACCGCAGTCGGGCCCCGGCCTCATCGCCACGCGTGACTTCTCCGAGGTCTTCGCCCTGGGCCACTGGGAATACGGCAAGTACACGCTGTTCGACGAGTACAAGCGGGACATGGACCGCGGACTGACGAACGTGCCCTTCCCCGCCAACTACTTCCCGCACGACGACCCGCATCTGGAGCCGCTGTTCTCGTGGCGGGCGCATGCGAACCTGCTGTGGCGCAACTGGCTCAACTGGGTCTATCAGACCACGCCCTACGACCTGTCCGAGGTCCCGCGTCTGCGGGCGGAAAGACGTCTGGGTACGGATCGTTCGATACGGCATGCGCCTGGCGAGCCTCGCACCGACGGGTTCCTGCCCTTCACGGGGGATGGATACGGCGTGATCCAGGGAGCTGCGGGTCGTTCCGCCTCACGGGCGCCCGTCCCTGACAGGGGTTCGGCCAGTCAGACGCGCTCCTGATGGGCTCCTGCTGATCGGGACGCCCGACGGAATCCGCCTGCGCCGGTCTTCCGAACCCGATTCATCCGACGGCGTCCACGAGGTCCGATTCCCCTGTCCTGACCCTCCTCATCCGCCCTTCCGGCCTGGTCACAGAGCCATCGCGGCTCCGGGTCCCGGGAAACGCCCGGGCCCAGGCCCTCGTCGCCATCCCCGTCCCGCGGCCTGCGAGAGCGCATCCGTGACATCGGCAGGGTCGTTCCTCGGACGTGCGGATTGACGATGTCCCTGAGGGACGTACAATCACCGTAGCCATTCGAGGTCGAATGTCAGTTCGGCCCCGCGCCGCAACCGGCATCCGAAGGACATGGGGCCGCAGGTAATCTGGGCGTCACAAACGACGCGAACGCCGGGTTAGACTGACAGCTGAACGGACGCGGGAGGCGCGAATGATGGCCTATGGAACTGGCGTTGCCCTTGCGGGCGCGTCGCTGCAGGTGCCGAGCATCGACGAGTTCCTTCCCCCCGAGATCCTCTTCCAGGGCACCCCCTTCGCCATCAACCGCATCATCCTCGTGCGCATCGTCGCCTCCATCATCATGCTGCTCGTCCTCGGCATCACCGCGCGCCATGCCAAGGTCGTTCCCGGCCGTTGGCAGGGGGCGGTCGAATGGCTGCTGGAGTTCGTCCGCGACAACATCGTCTACCAGGTGATGGGGGAGCTGCGCGGTCGGCGCTACGTGCCGATGATCACGACGATGTTCCTGACGATTCTCGTGTTCAACCTGTGCGGCATCATCCCGGGCATGAACATCGCGGCCACCGCGACCATCACCGTCCCCCTTCTGCTCGCGCTGTGGACCTTCGTCCAGTACTGGGCGGCCACGTTCCGCGGCAAGGGGTTCCTCACCTATCTGCGTGAGGAGATGTTCCCGGCGGGCGTGCCGTGGCCCATCTATTTCATCCTGGCGCCGATGCAGCTTCTCGACATCGTCGTCATCCGACCGTTCTCGCTGACCATCCGGCTTTTCGCCAACATGATCTCCGGGCACATCCTCGTGGCGCTGTGCTTCGCCGCCACGCAGTTCTTCCTCATCGACGTCGAGAACAAGGCGCTGGTGGGATTCGGCGTCGTCACCTTCGTGGGCGGATTCGTCATGACGCTTTTCGAGGCCTTCGTGGCCGCGATACAGGCGTTCATCTTCGCCACGCTGAGCACGGTGTACATCAACCTCAGCTACCCCGAGGACTGACGGACGCATCACCGGAAAACGGTTCACACGGACCAGCAATAGGAAAGGAAACAAGATGGACATCATCACGCTTGCCGCAGTGGCGGGGAACATCAGCACCATCGGCTACGGCCTCGCGGCCATCGGCCCCGGCATCGGCATCGGCATCGTGTTCGGCAAGGCCATCGAGGCCACGGCCAGGCAGCCCGAGCTTTCCGGGCGCATCCAGGTTCTGATGTGGCTGGGCTTCGGCCTGATCGAGATCCTGGCCCTGCTCGGCTTCATCAGCTACTTCATCTTCAGCTGAGCCCGCGGCCCCGCCTCTGCGGGGCCCTGCAGATCCATGGATCGTGAATCATGATGAAAGGAGGACCGATGGACACGATAGCGGCAAGTGGAATCCGCCTGTTCCTTCCGGAGACCTATGACGTCGTCTGGTCGCTGATCATCCTGGTGATCATCGCCCTGTTCTTCTACAGGTTCTTCCTGCCGAAGTTCCAGTCGGTGTTCGATGAGCGTGCGGCGAAGATCGAAGGTGGCATGGCCAACGCCGAGAAGGCCCAGAAGGCCGCCGACGAGGCCAAGCGCCACTACGAGGAGCAGCTCAGCCAGGCGCGCGTGGACGCCGCGAAGATTCGCGACGACGCCCGTGCCGAGGCCTCGCATATCATCGCCGACGCCCGGTCCCGCGCCGAGACCGACGCCGCACAGGTCACCGCCAACGCCCAGAGGTCCATCGCCTCCCAGCAGCAGCAGGCCCTCGTGAGCCTGCGCGGGGAGGTGGGGACCCTGGCCACCGCTCTGGCGGGCAAGATCCTCGGCTCCAAGCTCGCCGACGACGAGGTCCAGACCTCGATGATCGACCAGATGATCGACGAGCTCGCTCCTTCGGGGGACGGCAAGTCGTCGTGACATGGCGGCCGGGAGCGTCGGTCCGAAGATCCCATCCGCAGACCACACGGGAAAGGAAGGTGGACGATGAGAGGTGAGGCCTCACGCATCGCCGACAGGACGTCCAGGGACACCCTGGCGCCGCAGCTCAAGTCGGCCGGTGACGGCGCGTGGCGCATCGGCAACGAGCTGTTCTCCTTCACCAACGCGCTGGACCACAACGTGCGCCTCGAGCGGGCCCTGACCGACGTGTCGCGTCCTGCCGCCGACAAGGTGGCCGTGGTGCGCGCGCTGATCGGCGACCAGGCCCATCCGACGACTCTGACCATCCTGTCGGACCTCGTCTCCCGCCGGTGGAGCCGTGCGGCGGACATCGCCAACGCGGTCGAGGACTTCGGCATCGACGCGATGATGTACTACGCCGACGCCACCGGGCAGACCCTGCAGGTGTCCGTCGAGCTGGCGGAGCTGCATTCCGCGCTGCTCAACCTCTCCGTCGTGCGGTCCCGTCTCTACGACGACACCGTTCCCGCCGAGGCGCGTCTGAGGCTGCTGCACAGCGTCCTCGACGACAGCGGCTTCTGCACCATCACGGTGCGGCTCGCCGAGCACGCCACCTGCAATCTGCGCCATCGTCGCTACCTGGCGACCATCCAATGGCTGATTACCAAGTTCTCGCGCCATATGGGCGAATCGCTCGTCACCGTGACCACCGCCACGCCGCTGACGCCCGCGCAGATCGACGCGCTGTCCCGCGCCTACGCGGCACGGCTCGGCCATGCGGTCCACATCAACCCCGTCGTCGATCCCACGGTCCTGGGCGGCATGCGCATCCAGGTCGGTCACGAGGTGACGGACAACACCGTCGTCGCCCAGCTCCAGCACCTGCGACGACAGGTTTCCATCAGCGCATAGAGACGCCGATGACGCATAACAGACGTACAGTCGTACAACAACCACCAAAGGAGTGATCATGGCAGAACTGACCATTGATCCCGCCGCGATACGCAAGGCGCTCGACGAGTTCGTCGAGTCGTACAAGCCGTCCGAGACGCCGACCCAGGAGGTCGGATACGTCGCCACGGCCGGCGACGGCATCGCGCACGTGACGGGACTGCCTGGTTGCATGGCCAACGAGCTTCTCACGTTCGAGAACGGCACGCTGGGTCTGGCATTCAACCTGGACGCCCGCGAGATCGGCGTGGTCATCCTCGGTGACTTCGCGGGAATCGAGGAGGGCCAGGAGGTGCGGCGCACCGGCGAGGTGCTGTCCGTGCCCGTCGGCGACGGATACCTCGGCCGCACGGTCGACCCGCTGGGCAACCCCATCGACGGCCTCGGCGAGATCACCAGCGAGGGAAGGCGTATCCTCGAGGCCCAGGCCCCGGACGTGATGCACCGCCATCCCGTCGACGAGCCGCTGTCCACCGGGCTCAAGGCCATCGACGCGATGACCCCCATCGGCCGCGGCCAGCGACAGCTCATCATCGGCGACCGCCAGACCGGCAAGACCGCCATCGCGATCGACACCATCATCAACCAGAAGACCAACTGGGAGAGCGGCGACCCGAAGAAGCAGGTGCGCTGCATCTATGTGGCCGTCGGGCAGAAGGGCTCCACGATAGCCTCCGTGCGCCAGAGCCTTGAGGAGGCCGGCGCCATGGAGTACACCACCATCGTGGCCAGCCCCGCTTCCGACTCCGCCGGATTCAAGTACATCGCCCCGTACACCGGCTCGGCCATCGGCCAGCACTGGATGTACCACGGCAAGCACGTGCTCATCGTCTTCGACGACCTGTCCAAGCAGGCCGAGGCGTACCGATCGATCTCGCTGCTGCTGCGTCGCCCGCCGGGGCGCGAGGCCTATCCCGGCGACGTGTTCTACCTGCATTCCCGCCTGCTGGAACGCTGCGCCAGACTGTCGGACGACCTCGGCGGGGGTTCGATGACCGGGCTGCCGATCATCGAGACGAAGGCGAACGACGTGTCCGCCTACATTCCGACCAACGTGATCTCCATCACCGACGGCCAGATCTTCCTGCAGTCCGACCTCTTCAACGCCAACCAGCGTCCCGCCGTGGACGTGGGCATCTCGGTGTCCCGCGTCGGTGGCGCCGCGCAGACCAAGGCCCTGAAGAAGGTCTCGGGCACGCTGAAGATCTCGCTGGCCCAGTACCGGTCCCTGGAGTCCTTCGCGATGTTCGCCTCCGACCTGGATGCGGCGTCGAAGGCCCAGCTCACCCGTGGCGCGAGGCTGACGGAGCTGCTCAAGCAGCCCCAGTTCTCCCCGTACTCGATGGAGCAGGAGGTCGTTTCGGTATGGGCCGGAACGCACGGAAAGCTCGATGACCTCGATCTGGCGGACGTTCTGCCCTTCGAGAAGGCCCTGCTGGACTACGTCGCCCACAACACGGACATCCTCACGACGATTCGTGACACGGAGGACTTCACCAAGGACACCGAGGCGGCGCTGGACAAGGCCGTCGACGACTTCCGGGCCACCTACGTGACGAAGGCCGGAAAGCCCCTGGTCGAGAAGAAGCCCGCCGTGAAGCAGGACGTCCCCGTCGAGCAGGAGAAGATCGTGGCCGGGGAGAAGTGAGCCATGGGTTCCCAACTCGCCCTCAAGTCGCGGATCGGCTCGACGACCTCGCTGCGGAAGATCTTCAACGCCCAGGAGATGATCGCGTCCTCGCATATCGCCAAGGCGCGTGACGTGGCGCTCAACGCGAAGCCGTACACCGATGCGATCTTCGACGCGGTGCAGGCCCTCGTGGCCCACACCCACATCACGCACCCGATCGTGCGCAAGGAGGAGGACAACCCCCGGGTCGCCGTGCTCGCCCTGACGGCCGATCGCGGAATGGCGGGGGCCTACACCTCCTCCATCATCCGCGAGACGGAGTCGCTGCTGGCCCGGCTGGAAGGCCAGGGCCATCATCCCCAGCTCTACGTCTACGGCCGTCGCGGAGTGACGTATTACCGGTACCGCAATCGCGACGTGGCCGGGACGTGGGAGGGCGACACCGACCATCCCGGCGTCGAGGTGGCCGAGTCGATCTCCTCTGCGCTGCTCGACGCGTACATGAAGGATGCCGCCCATGGCGGGGTCTCCGAGCTGTACATCGTGTTCACCGAGTTCGTGAACATGGTCGTCCAGAAGGTGCGGGTGCTCAGGATGCTTCCCGTGGAGCTCGTCCGTTCCGAGGAGCAGGACTCCGGACCGGTCCCCGAGGAGGAGGCCGAGAAGGCCGCGCCCCTGTACTCCTTCGAGCCCAGCGTCGACGAGGTCCTCGGCGCGGTCCTCCCCAAGTACATCCAGTCGCGCATCCACGAGTGCCTGCTCAGCTCGGCCGCGTCGGAGACCGCCAACCGGCAGAACGCCATGCATACGGCCACGGACAACGCCAGCAATCTCATCGACGACCTCACCAGGAAGCTCAACGCCTCCCGCCAGGCCTCGATCACCCAGGAACTCACCGAAATCATCGGCAGCGCCGATGCGCTGAACAAAGAGGAAGAGTAGGAACGCATATGGCTGAGAACCAGTCCACAGCGGCTCCGGAGGACACGACGGCGGAACCGACCGCCGGGCGCATCACACGCGTCCAGGGATCGGTCATCGACGTCGAGTTCCCGGTCGGCCACCTGCCCGACATCTACAACGCCCTGAAGGTCAAGATCACCAACGTGGGCAACACGGAGGGTGAGACCCTTCATGAGGTCCCCCTGGAGGTCGAACAGCATCTCGGCGACTCCACCGTGCGCGCGGTGGCGCTCAAGCCCACCGACGGCCTCGTGCGAGGTGCCGAGGTGACGGACACCGGCGGTCCCATCGAGGTCCCTGTCGGCGACGTGACCAAGGGCCATGTCTTCGACGTCTCGGGCAACATCCTCAACAGGAAGCCCGAGGAGGTCGTCAAGGTCACCGAGCGCTGGCCCATCCATCGCAATCCGCCGGCCTTCGACGAGCTGGAGTCCAAGACCCAGATGTTCGAGACGGGCATCAAGGTCATCGATCTGCTCACCCCGTACGTCGAGGGCGGCAAGATCGGCCTGTTCGGCGGCGCCGGCGTCGGCAAGACCGTGCTCATCCAGGAGATGATCCAGCGCGTGGCGCAGAACCACGGCGGCGTCTCCGTGTTCGCGGGCGTCGGCGAACGCACGCGAGAGGGCAACGACCTCATCGGCGAGATGCAGGAGGCCGGCGTCCTCGAGAAGACCGCCCTGGTCTTCGGACAGATGGACGAGCCCCCGGGGACGCGTCTGCGCGTCCCGCTGACGGCCCTGACCATGGCGGAGTACTTCCGCGACGTCGAGAACCAGGACGTGCTGCTGTTCATCGACAACATCTTCCGGTTCACCCAGGCCGGCTCCGAGGTCTCCACGCTGCTCGGCCGCATGCCGTCCGCCGTCGGCTACCAGCCGAACCTCGCCGACGAGATGGGCGCCCTCCAGGAGCGCATCACCTCGACCCGCGGCCACTCCATCACCTCGCTGCAGGCCATCTACGTGCCCGCCGACGACTACACGGACCCGGCCCCGGCGACGACCTTCGCGCATCTGGACGCCACCACCGAGCTGTCCCGCGACATCGCGTCCAAGGGCATCTACCCGGCCGTGGACCCGCTGGCCTCCACGTCGAGGATCCTCGACCCCCGCTACGTCGGACAGGCGCACTATGACTGCGCCAACCGCGTCAAGGCCATCCTCCAGAGGAACAAGGAGCTGCAGGACATCATCGCCCTGATCGGCATCGACGAGCTGGGTGAGGAGGACAAGACCACCGTCAACCGCGCCCGCCGCATCGAGCAGTTCCTCGGACAGAACTTCTACGTGGCCGAGAAGTTCACGGGTCGTCCCGGCTCCTACGTGCCGGCCGACGAGACCATCGAGGCCTTCACCCGCATCTGCGACGGCGTCTACGACGACGTGCCGGTGCAGGCGTTCTCCGGCATCGGCGGCATCGACGACCTCGAAAAGAAGTGGCACGACATGCAGAAGGAGTACGGAGCCTGACATGACCGCCACCATGAGCGTCACCATCGTCGCAGCCGACCATCCGATCTGGTCCGGTCAGGCGCGGTCCGTCACCATCCCCGCGGCGGAGGGCGGCATGGGCATCCTGCCGGACCACGAGCCGGTGCTCACGCTCATCCACAAGGGGACGGTTTCGGTGATCGAACCCGACGGCGCACGTCGTTCCTTCGACGTGGGCGATGGGTTCATCTCCTTCGACTCCAACCGTCTGACCGCCGCGGTGGATCGCGGACAGGTCAGTGCGGGAGCCGCGGCGGAGGGCTGATTCGGGCCGGTCGTCGTCCACTGCGATGCGGGCGCGGATGCCTCTGGGCATTCGCGCCCGTGTTTCTGTCTTCTCATCCGATATCCGCGCGTTCTCCGCGACACATGGGCCTCCGGAGGCCGTTGGTCGACCGCCATCGGCCGTTCCCCGTGTGGGTTCCGTGCTCCGGCGTTCTGCGCCAACCGGCATGACGGACGCCTTCCGGATCACCATCGACGTCGTTGCTAGAGTGGTGGGGTGCGCATCATCGTTGCCGACTGCAGTGCCGAATACTCCGGACGGCTCCAGGCCTCCCTGCCCCAGGCGCGTCGCGTCATCCTCCTCAAGGCCGACGGCAGCGTGCTCATCTTCTCCGAGATCGGCTCGTACAAGCCGCTCAACTGGATGGCCGCCCCCTGCACGATGCGCGAGGTCATCGAGGATCCGCCTTCGCCCTCGGCTTCCGTTTCTGCTTCCGCTTCATCGTCTTTTTCCTTCTCGGATTCCGTCTCCTCTCCCTCGGACGCGTCAGCGCAGTCCTCTCCCACGGACTCCCCGGAATCAGGGCGCGAGGATGCTGCGGATGAGGCCGCGTCCGGCGAGGGCGTGAGAATCCTCCGGGTCGCCTCCGACAAGGGCCCGGACATCCTCGAGATCCGCCTGTTCCACGTCTACGCCGACGACGACTACGACCTTGGCGAGGATCCGGGTCTGGTCAAGGACGGCGTGGAGGACCATCTGCAGCGTCTGCTCGCCGCACAGATCGAACGCATAGGGTCCGGCTCCCGTCTTGTTCGCCGTGAATATCCCACGCCCATCGGCCCCGTCGACATCATGGCCGTCGATGAGGCAGGCACTCATGTGGCCGTCGAGATCAAACGCCATGGCGGGGTGGACGGCGTCGAGCAGCTGACGCGCTACTGCAGACTGCTGGACCGCGATCCGCTTCTCGCGCCGGTAAGAGGGATACTCGCCGCCCAGACGATCACCCCCCAGGCGAAGGTGCTGGCGGAAAGCCGCGGGCTGTCCTGCCTGATTCTCGACTATGACGACATGAAGGACGAGGGGGACGCCGACCTGAGGCTGTTCTGAGGCCTCTGACGCCGCCCTCCGGACCCTGGCCGGGAGCCCGTGCCGCGGGAGTCGTCCGTCATCCCGCCCCCCCTCGCCGTGCGGATACGCGAACGCCCGGGTCGTTCGGCCCGGGCGTTGCCTCATGTTCCGCGGCGCCTTTCGGCTCTCCCGCGGGCATCGATTCGTCAGTAGGCGTAGAGGATGTCGACCACGAAGTAGAGCGTCGAATTCGCCGGGATCGTGACGTTGCCGTTGGAATCGGTCTGGGCGTCCGAACCGTAGCCCATGTCGGGCGGGATGACGAGCAGCACCTGGGAGCCCACCGTCTGTCCCGTCAGTCCCTTCTTCCACCCGGTGACGACGCTGGACAGGGAGAAGTCGGAGGCCGACCCGCTGCTCCAGTTGGAGTCGAACTGCTTGAGCTTGCCCTTCTTCGTCACATACCAGCCCGTGTACATCGCGCTGATCGTGTCGGAGGACTCGACCTTGTCGCCCGTTCCCTTGATGAGGGTCTGCGCCACCAGAGAGCTGCCGGCCGTGTAGTCGTTAAGAGAGAGGGAGGGTTTGCCGCTGCTTGCGCGCGTGACCTTGGGAAGGTTGGAGGGGATGTCCGTCACCGTGGTTCCGGTGGCTCGCGTCAGGGCCCTGCTTTTGGACACCAGCGTCATCGCCATGATGTAGGAGGTTCCCTCGGAGTTCTCGTCGTTGACGCCGAAGGCGATCGTGGCGTTGAGACGCTGGCCCTTGAAGACCTTGTAGTACGTGCTGCTGATGGAGCCGGAGTCGACGACCAGCGAGCAGTCGGGCGTGTTCTTCGTCCAGGTGTCCATAAGCTCGGAGCCGTCCTTGGCGTTGACCGCGATGGCCTGCGCGCAGACCCGGTCGCCGTCGGAGATGACGTCGCCGTTGCCCTTCTGGAGGACCGCGTAGGTGTTGTTCTCCACGGTCATGGGCGTTCGGAAGGCGATCGTGGGCTTCTTGCCGAGGGTTCCGGTTGCGGTGACGCCGGCCAGCTGGTCGAGCGTCGAGGACGAGGACGACGACGAGACCGTCGCCGAGGACGATGACGAGGAGGACGACCCTCCGCAGGACGCCAGGGAAAGTCCCAAGGCGATGACGCCGACCAGAGAGACGAGGGTGCTCAGACGGCGTGACCGCCGGGGTGTGCTATGCATGGCCCCAACACTACCGTTCGCACCTGATGAACCTCTCGGCAGTGCGTCCGTGAAGCCTTGGGGTCCCGAAGGTTGGCCGCCGCGTCCGTTCTCGTTGCCGGAATGTGGGTCCTTCAGGCCGAGGCCGTGCCCGTCCCCCGGCGTCCACCTGTAGAATGGCGATGATATGACTCACGAACGACACGCAGGCGCACGACGGAAGGTCGCCGCGCCGCCGACCCGTCACGCCCGGATCATGAGGGGCGTGATCGCCCCCGTCTTCGGTCTTCTGGCGATGGCCTTCGTCGCGCTTGGGCTGCTCAACGCCACCGTGTGGAGGCCGATCTCCTCGGTGACCGCGGCAGCCGACGACCTGGGGACCCGATATGTCATCACCGATCCGGGCATGCTGTCCCTGGTCGACGACTCCGTTCGTCTGAAGGTGACGTCGACGTCGGCGTCCTCAAGGGTCTGCGTGGCATTGGGAACGGCCAAGGACGTCAACGGATGGGTGGCCGGCGAGACCGTGACGCGGATCACGGGCATGGACGGATGGTCGACTCTGACGACCGCCGAATCAAGCGTCAGCTCCGGCTCCGCATCGGCCTCCTCGAGCGTGTCCTTCAAGGACTCCGATATGTGGAGCGCCGTGAGATGCGCGAAGGGGGACGTCACGCTGCCCTCCTCAGATGCTGCGGGTCAGGTGGCTCTGGTCGATCTCGGATCGTCGTCCGTCCCGGCGACCGTGTCGCTTCACTGGACGCGCAGGACCCTCCCCGACTTCGTCACCCCCATGTACTTCCTGGCAGGGCTGTGCGCGGCTCTGACGGTGCTGTTCGCCTCGGTGTTCGCCATGCATCCTGCCAGGCGGCGTCATCGGCATCCGGCCCGACGCGTGGCTCGTCGGCATGACGAGGTCGCCATCGTGGAGGCCCTGCTGGGGTCGCTGCGCGCTCTGAGCGGTTCACGGCGTCGGCGTCCGCGACGCGGCGCCCGCCTTCACGCCGCCACCAGCGAGGAACAGGAGTCGCGACGTGCGACGCATCGCAGGCGTCCCGTCGTCGTCGATCCATCCTCCCGCAGCATGCTCGGCGCGCCATCCCGTGGTGCCCACCGCGCACAGACTCCGGTGGGTGGCGGTGACGGTGAACAGACGTCGGTGATCTCCCCTGAGGAGCTTGCCGACTATTTCTCCCGCTTCGCGGGCGAGAATGGTTCGGGGGATGACGGTGGCGTCGGCACCGACGGGGTCCGACGATCGCAGGGAGGGGACGGCCGATGATGAGAACGCGTCAGCGAATCGCCGCGGCGGCCGCCGCCTTGCTTGCCTGCGCCATGACGGTGGGACTGGCCGGATGCAACGGGCAGCCGCCGGTGCTGGCAACCTCGTCCTCCTCCTCGGAGACGCCCGATTTGAGCGTCGCCCAGGAAAGGTCCATCCGGCATCGCATACTCGGGGGAATCACGAAGGCCAACAAGGCGAAAAGCACCGAGGGGCTCGACCGGTACATGAGCGGCCCCGCGCTCGCCATCCGCTCCAGCGAGATCACCATCGCGAAGTCGACCGGATCCCTCGACGCCAAGACCACCATCCCCAGCGGCGCCGTCCAGACCGTGATACCGACGGAATCGGGATGGCCCCGATCCGTATTCACCATCACGACGACGACCGCCGACCAGCAGTCCAAAAGGCTTCTGGTGATGCGACAGGACTCGGCCCGCTCCAACTACAGGCTGTGGGCCGTGGCCCGGCTGTTTCAGGGGGCGGAGCTGCCCAAGTTCGAGATCGCCTCACTGGGCTCCACCCAGGGGACCGACACGGATTCAGGCCTGGTGGCCACTCCCGCCCAGGCCGTCGCCCGCTACGCGGACGTGCTCGAGAAAGGGAGCTCCAGCACCTATGCGGCGCAGTTCTCCGACGACTATTTCAGGCAGGACCTTGCGACGTTGTCCTCGACCGTGGAGGAGGGCATGGAACGCAACGACGGCACGCAGAGCCAGAGCTTCACGCCGGTCACGGACCAGATCGCCGTCATGAGGTCCACCGACGGAGGAGACCTCGTGGTGGCGCGCATCGATTCGACCTGGATCCGCAAGGCCGGCAGCGGACGGCAGTCCCTTCCCGCCTCCGATGCGGAGAAGGTCCTGTTCGGCAACGGGACCGCCACCAGCACCATGGCGGTGAGCTACGTCAACGTCATCGCCCTGTACATCCCCCACGCCGGTACGGGGGAGAAGATCACCGCCGTGGGCGCCGAAAGACAGCCCGTCAAGGTCGAGGCCCGGTGACCGTGGCCGAACCGGGCGCATCGCGGTTCTTCCGGGGCTTCGTGGGGTCCCAGGGGACGCGGCGTCCCGCCGCCTCCCTGGATCTGGGGCCGCCATGCGGAGTGCCCGACTGGTAGCGTGATACGAGGATCGGCTCCGCGCCCGACGACGGGCGTGGAGCCTGTGGTCAAGATGCAAGGAAAGAGGAATGATGGCTGACAAACAGCAGTTCACCCCGGGGGTGTCGCTGGCGGGCGCCGTCGATCTGGAGTCGCTGAAGCATAAGGTCGAGGCGGAACCCGGAGCCAAGGGCGGAGCTCCTGCGGCGGGCGCCTACGTCATCGACACCACCCAGTCCGGCTTCGAGGCGATGGTGAAGACCTCGGCGACCTTCCCCATCCTTCTTCTTCTCTGGGTTCCCACCGACGACCGCCTGTTCGCCATGGCCCGCGAGCTCGGGGATGCGGTCAACGCCCAGGAGGGGAGGATCCAGCTTTCGCGCATCGACATCGCCGAGAATCCGACGATCGCCCAGGCCTTCCAGGTCCAGGGGGCGCCCGCGCTTTTCGCGCTTATCGGGGGACGTCCGATGCCCATCCTGCAGGGTCTTCCCGCGGCCGACGAACTCGACCAGATTCGCGACCAGGTCATTCCGCGTCTTATCGAGGTCGCCCAGCGCGCCGGAGTGACCGGAACGGCCCCCTATGCCGGGACGAAACCCGAGGATGGCGCCGATGGTTCTCAGACCACCCAGGCCGACGCCGTTCCTCCCGAGCATGAGGAGGCGCATCGTCTGGCGGAGGCGGGGGACTGGTCGGGGGCGGCCGTCGCCTACGAGCGGGTCCTCGAGGAGAATCCCTCCGACCTTCTGGCCGCACGTGAGCGGGCCAAGGCCCTTCTCCTCGCCAGGTCGGGAAAGGCGGATGTGCGCGCCGTGCGGCGCGCGGCGGCCGACCGGCCCGACGACGTGGAGGCCCAGCTCGCGGTGGCCGACGTGGACATGATCGGCGGCCAGATCGACGACGCCTTCGCGAGGCTGCTTGATTTCCTCGCCGGACACAGGCCGGCGCTGTCCGCCGTGCGCACGCGCCTGCTCGAGTACTTCGCCATCCCCGATTCCGCGGACCCTCGCCTGGGGCGCGCCCGTCGGCGTCTGGCCGCGCTCATGTACTGAGTCGCGCCCGTCGGACGACGTGCCCGCGTCGCCTCCCGTCGTGCGGCCGAATCGGGTCCGCGGGATGGATGAGCGGACGGGAGACCGCGCGCCCTATGCCTGCGCGCGCCTGTTGCGTCCGAACACCTGTTCGAAATGCGGGCCGTTCTCTCGAAGCTCGTCCATGAAGTCATCGCTCCACAGGCCGAAGGGTCGTGAGGCCAGTCCGTCATTGGAGAACCGCGGCTGGTCGGTGATCTCCGTGATGCAGAACGCGGGAATCGCGAGATTGGTCACCGGCCCGCTCCGCTCCGCCTCGGCGACGACCAACGGCGCGTTGACGCCGCCGAAGACGTCGATGCTCCATCCGTCCTCGCCAAGCCATGCCGAATACCTGTTCTTGACGATGGGCGAGCCCCCTCGGAGAATGAGGTCCACGCCGATATGCGCGTCGATCTCCCTTTCCGCCTCGTAGCGGGTCCCGCCCACGGCCGGCCCCTTGACCGTGACGAAGGCCTCGGACGCCTCGTCCCGATGACGCCTGAGAACGTCAAGCGCGTCGGTGGCGTCCGTCATGGGTTCACGGATGTCATGCATCTGGGTTCGCACCCGCAGCGCATAGTTGTCCTCGTGCACGTAATAGCTCTGGACGATCAGCGTCGGCGCGTCGCCGTCGTCGAGCTCAGCGGGCATATGCGTGCAGAAGAACCGCCGTTCGAACTCGAAGTCGCCCATCGTCTGTGCCATGACGCCAGTGTATTCCGTTATCCGGCGTGTTCCGCCGTCGTCCGTCGCGGTCGTCCGTCGCCGCCGCGGGACGCTGTCGGCCGGACGTGTACAGTGGTGCAGTGCGTTCGGGTTTGTAGCTCAGTGGATAGAGCGTCTGTCTCCGGAACAGAAGGTCGTGGGTTCGAATCCCATCAAGCCCACGAACAGGGCGGCGTCGAGGCGCCCGGGCGGGCGTCATCCCCTGTGGCGCCCCGAGGAAAGGGGATCGCAATGGGAGATTCGATGCACGAGGTCGCCACGGCCTATGCCCCCGCGGCGCTCGGGGCCTACAGCCAGGCCGTCAAGGCGAACGGGTTCGTCTTCGTCTCCGGACAGCTGGGAATCGATCCGAAAACGGGCGAGCTTGCGGGTCCGACGGCGGGCGAGCAGGCCGCGCAGGCGCTGCGAAACATCAAATGCATTCTCGACGCCGCTGGAAGCGGCATCGAGAAGGTCGTCCGTGCCACGATCTACATGAAGAACGTGGAGGACTTCCACGAGGTCGACGCGCGCTACGCCGAGGTGTTCCTCGGGTCGGTCAAGCCGGCCCGTGTGGCGTTCGGCGGCAATGACATCCCCAAGGGGGCTCTCGTCGAGATCGACGCCATCGCGGTGGAGTAGCGGAATCGTCCTGCGCCTCCGCGCGCGTGGACGGTGGTGCTGCCATCCGGTCATCCGACTCCTCCCGTCTTTCGGCCCCGACGCGTCTCCGTCGGGGCCGAAGCCGTTCCGGGAGGCCTGTCGGAGGCCGGGATGCGTCGACAGGGCGCCGGGGGCGTGTCCTTCCGGACGCTAGACTGGGCGGAATGAGTCCTGAAGCGCTGAGCGAAGAGTTGGCACGTATCATCCGGGTTCTGGCGGAATCCTCGAAGGCCGGGTCCCTGACCCCCGACGACGTCCCCGAGCCCTCGAAGCTGGCGGTGATGCGCCCCCGCGACCGCAGGCACGGTGACTGGGCCTCCAACGCCGCCATGCAGCTGGCCCGGAAGGCCGGCGTGAAGCCCCGAGACCTGGCACAGGCCATCGCCGGCTCCCTTGCCGATGTGGCGGGCGTCGCCTCCGTCGAGGTGGCCGGTCCGGGCTTCATCAACATCACTCTCGATTCGGCCTCCGCAGCCTCGGTCGTGGACCAGGCCCTTCAGAAGGGACCGTCCTTCGGCCGCAACGCGCATCTCGCCGGCCGCACCCTCAACCTCGAGTTCGTCTCCGCGAACCCGACCGGCCCCATCCATATCGGGGGTACGCGCTGGGCGGCGGTCGGCGACTCCATGGCGCGCGTGCTCGAGGCCAACGGCGCCACCGTCGTGCGGGAGTACTACTTCAACGACCATGGCGAGCAGATCAACCGCTTCGCCAAATCCCTCGTCGCCGCGGCGCATGGCGAGCCCACGCCGGCGGATGGGTACAAGGGCGCCTACATCGATGAGATCGCCGCGAAGGTGGTCGCGCAGGCCAGGACCGACGGCGTCGACATCCTGGCCCTTCCCCGCGTCGACGGCGGCAGGGACGCCGAGGGCAATCCCCTGGGCGAGGGTGATTCCGAGCAGCGCGAGGAGTTCCGAAGCCGCGCCGTGCCCATGATGTTTGCGGAGATCCAGCGGTCGATGGCCGACTTCCGGGTCCGCTTCGACGTGTGGTTCCATGAGAACAGCCTCTACGAGGACGGCGAGGTGGAGCGGGCCATCGAGGCCCTTCGCGCCAGGGGCGACATCTTCGAGAAGGACGGCGCCACCTGGTTCGCCTCCACGCGGCATGGTGACGACAAGGACCGCGTCATCATCAAATCCGACGGGAACTACGCCTACTTCGCCGCCGACATCGCCTACTACTACAACAAGCGCCACCGCGCCGCGGATCCCGCCGACGTGGCCATCTACATGCTCGGTGCCGACCACCACGGATACATCGGGCGGATGATGGCCATGTGCGCCGCCTTCGGCGACGTGCCCGGCGAGAACATGCAGATCCTCATCGGCCAGCTCGTCAACGTCATGAAGGATGGCAGGGCCGTGCGCATGTCCAAGCGCGCCGGCAACGTCGTGACGATCGACGACCTCGTGGAAGCCGTTGGGACGGATGCGGCGCGCTACTCTCTGGCCCGCACCGACTACAACACCAGCGTCGACATCGACCTCGACCTACTGGCCTCCCACACCAACGACAATCCCGTCTACTACGTCCAGTACGCCCATGCCCGCGCCTGCAACGTCGCACGCAACGCGCAGCAGGCCGGAATCGGGCGCGACGGCGCGGATCTCGGGCTGCTCGACACCCCCGCCGACGACGAGGTCATCGCCACGCTCGCCCAGTGGCCCACGACGCTCGAGCAGGCCGGCGACCTGCGGGCGCCCCACCGCATCGCGCGCTATCTCGAGGACCTCGCCGGCGCCTATCACCGGTGGTACAACAGCGAACGCGTCGTGCCGATGGAGCTCACCGACGTCGAGCGCCGGCTGCCGGACGACGCCAGGGACGCCCTGCGCGTGGCGAAGAACCCCGAGCCGGCTCGGGCGGCCGCGCGTCTGCGGCTCAACGACGCCGTGAGGGTTCTTCTCGAATCCGGACTCGACCTGCTGGGCGTCACCGCCCCGGAGAGGATGTGAGATGGAACCGTCCGCGATCTGGCCCTCCGGTGCCGGCGTCGATGACGCCGGCGCGCTGACCGTCCACGGCAGGACGGCTCAGGCCCTTCTCGGCGAGTTCGGATCGCCCCTGTACGTCATGGACCTCGACGAGGTGCGGACCCGTGCGCGACGCTTCGTGGCCGCTGCGGCCGACGGCTTCCCCACCTCGACCACGCGCGTGAGCTTCGCCGCCAAGGCCTTCCTGAGCCGCGAGGTGGCGCGGATCGCCCTGGACGCCGGGATGCTCATCGACACCTGCACCCTGGGCGAGATGCGCATCGCCCTGTCCGCGGGGGCGCCCGGCCGCAGACTCGTGCTGCACGGCAACAACAAGTCCGACGAGGAGATCGCGCTCGCCGTTCGCCAGGGCTTCGCGCGCATCGTCGTCGACGAGCCCGACGAGCCGGCCCGCATCGCCGCGATAGCCCGGCGGCTTGGTCTGCGGGCCCGGGTCATGCTACGCGTCACCTCCGGCATCCATGCGGGCGGCCATGACTACATCTCGACCGCTCATGAGGACCAGAAGTTCGGCGTCCCCCTGCTCCCGGCCTCCGTGGATGCGGGGGTGCTGACGGTGCTCGACGACCTGTCGGGAGTGACGCCGGCGGGGACCAACGCCCGCGTGGAGACGGTGGAGAATCCGCGGGGCGTGCCGGGTGACGCGGGTGAACCGACAGGGGGGAGAGAGCCGGCGACGGGCTCCGAACGCCGGCTGCGCCACGACGTGCGCTACCCCTATGACCTCTCGAATCTGGAGGTCGCGGAGTCCGACCGCCGCCTTGCCCGGGCGATGGAGGCGGTGGCGGATGGACCCGCGCTCGCCGTGCTCAAGGAGATCGCGCGCCATCCCGACGAGCTTGAGCTCGTCGGCGTCCATTCGCATATCGGCTCGCAGATCCACGACGCCGCGGCGTTCATCGAAGCCGCCCGGCGCATGATGCTGCTGCGTCGCACCTTCTACGCCACCGACGCCGTCATGCTGCCCGAAGTGGACCTGGGAGGCGGGTACTCGGTGGCGTACACCGACGACGAGGATGCGATGGACGTCCAGGCCGAGCTCGCGCGTCTCGGAGCCGACGTACGGGACGTGAACGAGGCCCTGGGCATGCCGCAGCCCGTCATCTCCTTCGAGCCGGGACGATGGATCGTCGCTCCTGCCGGCCTCACGCTCTACCGCGTGGGCGTGGTCAAGCGCGTCGCCCTTTCGCCGGGGACGACGGACGGCGATGGGTCGCCTCTGGCCGCGAGGACCTATGTCTCCGTGGACGGGGGCATGAGCGACAACATCCGTCCTGCGCTGTACGGAGCCGACTACACCGCCCGACTGGCGAACAGGACGGGCTCGTCCGAGGTCATGCGCAGCCGCGTGGTCGGCATGCACTGCGAATCCGGCGACATCGTCGTCAGGGACTGTCTTCTTCCCGCCGATTTGAGGCGCGGGGACGTTCTCGCCGTGCCGGTGACCGGCGCCTATGGGCGCACCATGGCCAGCAACTACAACCAGGCTCCCATTCCGGCCGTCGTGGGCGTCGATTCCCGGGACGCGCACGTCATGATCCGACGGCAGACGATCGACGATCTGCTGGCCCTGGACATGGGCTGAGCCGAATCCGGGCCGACAACGGCCTGACGCGGTCGTCGAAGCGCCAGGGGGCGTGTCGGATTGGCTCCGTAAGATGGGCCGAGGTCGGCGGCATGGTCCGGAAGGGCGCCGCCGTGGTGCATCCGTGATGGCATGCCGTCCAAGGCAGGGCCGTCGGCGTCAGGAACCGCACAGGAAACCGCGTAGGACCGTCACAGGGACGGTCGGTACCCGAGGAGGGAATCCGTGGCACAGAAGACCCAATCACCGATCCGCGTAGGGCTGCTGGGAGCCGGAACCGTCGGTTCGCAGACGGCCCGGCTCATCGTCGAGCAGCGTGAGGACCTGGCCAGGCGCATCGGCCGCGACATCGAACTCGTGGGGGTCGCCTGCCTCAATCCCGACGAGGTCGACCTCCCGTGGATCGACAGGGGCCTGCTGACGACGGACACGGCGGGGCTGTGCACGCGGGCCGACATCGTCATCGAGCTCATCGGCGGCATCGAGCCGGCGCGGACCTTCGTTCTGAAGGCGATCGACTCCGGCGCCTCCGTGGTCACCGCCAACAAGGCCCTGCTCGCCAAGCATGGCCCCGAGATCTACCGGGCCGCCGAGAAGCGCGGCGTCGACGTCTACTTCGAGGCCGCGGTGGGCGGGGCCATCCCCATCGTCAGGCCGCTGCGCGAATCCCTCGTGGGCGATTCCGTGACCTCCATGCTCGGCATCGTCAACGGCACGACCAACTACATCCTCGACGAGATGACCACGAAGGGACTCGACTTCGGCATCGCCCTGAAGGACGCGCAGGACAGGGGCTACGCCGAGGCCGACCCGACGGGCGACGTCGAGGGCCTCGATGCGGCCAACAAAGCGGCGATCATGGCGACGCTGGGCTTCCATACGCCCGTGTCCATCGACGACGTGACGGTCGAGGGCATCACCGCGATCACGGCGGACGACATCGCCGCGGCGACGGCCGAGCACAAGGTCGTCAAGCTGCTCGCCGTCGTGGAGAACGGAGAGGACGGCGTCTCGGCGCGCGTCTATCCGGCCCTCATCGGCGAGGACCATCCGCTCGCCTCCGTGCACGGCAGCTTCAACGCCGTGTTCGTCCATGCCGAGGCCGCCGACGACCTCATGTTCTACGGCCGCGGCGCCGGCGGCGCCCCGACGGCCTCGGCGGTGGTCGGCGACGTGGTCACCGAGGCCCGGCATATCGCGCAGGGCTGCACCGGACCCGCCATCTCGCTGTACCGCACGCTGCCGATGGCGCCACTGGAGGCGTCCAGGGCGGTATTCGCCGTGCGCTTCCTCATCCACGACAAGCCCGGGGTCCTGGCCGTGATTGCGCAGACCTTCGCGGATGCGGGAATCTCCATCAACGGCGTCAACCAGGATCTCAAACCCACGCTCCACGACCCGGGCTACTCAGGCGAGATCCAGCAGCTTCGCCTGGTGACGCATCGTTGCGACGAGGTGACGCTGCGCCGGGCGGTGAAGCTCGTGTGCGGGCTTGACGGCGTCACGGGAACGCCGTCGATTCTTCGCGTGATCGGCTGACGGGGGACCGATATGAGCACCATCACACCGGTCTGCCGGCGGGTGCATGTCCGCGTCCCGGCGACCAGCGCCAATCTCGGGTCGGGCTTCGACACGGTGGGCCTGGCCCTCGACTATCACGACGACCTCGACTTCACGCTGTCCGACGACCCGGACGACTCGTCCGTCCGCGTCCTCATCCATGGGGAGGGCGAGAATTCCCTGCCCAGGGATGAGACGCATCTGGTGGTGTCCGCCTTCCGGCAGGCCTGTCGCACCTTCGGGCTCGGCCATCCGGGACTCGTTCTGGAGGCGTGGAACCGGATCCCGCAGGCGAGGGGCATGGGGTCGTCCGCGGAGGCCATCGTGGCGGGTATCGGGGCCGCCGCCGCCCTGCTCCACGAGGGGGAGATCCCCCGGCAGACCATCTTCGACCTGGCCGCAATCATCGAGGGGCATCCCGACAACGTGGCCCCGGCCGTCTTCGGCGGGCTGACCGTCTCCTGGGACATGGCCGTCGATGAAGGCGTGGGCTCCGTCCCGATCGCCGGTGGCGAGCCCGTGCAGCCGGGATTCCACACGCTCACCTATCCGGTGGCGGACGATGTGCTGGCCTCCGTCCTCATCCCCGACTACGAGCTGTCCACGCAGAAGGCCAGGCAGGCCCTTCCCGAGCGTCTGCCCTACCGCGACGCGGTCTATGACCTCTCCCGCGTGGGACTGATGCCCGGCGCCATGAATCCTCCGATCGTCTCGGGCGGGTCGACGACGGATCCGAACGCCCTGCTTTTCGCCGCGACCCAGGACCGCATGCACCAGCCGTATCGTCGTGGTCTGATGAAGTCCTCATGGAATCTCATCGAGGATCTGCGCGAGCGGGGATTCGCGGCGGCGGTCTCCGGCGCGGGTCCCTGCGTCCTCGTGCTCCATCATGGGGACGCCCGTGCGGACATCGAGGCGGTGGCGGGGGACCGACTGTCCTCGGGGCACTGGCGGGTGCTTCATCTCCCCGTCTCCTCGACCGGTGTGGAGGTGGAGCGCCGATGACCGGCGCCGTCCCCGGCACTCGGCGGATTCCCCTCATCCTGGCCTCCCAGTCGCCGTCGCGCCGGGCCGTCCTGGTCGCGGCGGGGATACTGCCCACCATCAGGGTCTCTCATGTCGACGAGGACGCCGTGCTGCGTGAGGAGGCCGGGCGCCGCGGCGTGGACGCCGACTCCCTGGACGTGGGGACGCGCGTCGCCGTGCTGGCCCAGGCCAAGGCCGACGCCGTCGTGGACGAATACCGGGAGATCCGTCGCACCGCCGAGCGTGCCCATGGCGAGAGGGTCACGGCCTTCCCCCTGCGGGCCACGGCCCCAGCCGGGCCGGATTCCGCGTCGCAGCCTTCACGACGCGAACACCGCCCCGCGGAATCCGCCGAACCCCCGATGATGGACACCCGGGACTTCTCCGGCGTGGACGTTCCCATCCGACGCGACCGGCTGACCCCGGCCCTCACCGTCGTCGACGAGCCCGGACCCGGTCCTCTGGTCCTCGGCTGCGATTCGCTGTTCCTTTTCCATGGTCGCCCCCAGGGCAAACCCCATGACCCCGACGTGGCCCGCAGCCGCCTTCTGACGATGCGCGGAGACTTGGGCGAGCTGTGGACCGGGCATACGCTCGTCGACCTTGCCACGGGGCGTGCGGCGTCAGAGACCAGTCATGCCCGGGTGCGCTTCGGCGACTACGACGACAGGGACGTGGACGCCTATGTGGCCACGGGCGAGCCCCTGGAGGTGGCGGGATCCTTCACGCTCGAGGGTTTCGGAGGCGCCTTCATCGACGGCGTCGACGGCGACCCACATGGCGTGCTCGGGCTCAGCCTGCCACTGGTGCGCGGTCTGGCGGGCGAACTCGGCGCGCGCTGGCCCGAGCTGTGGAATCTGACCGACGCCAAGGCCGCCGGTCCCGGCAGAACGCCCGTCCTTGCGGCGTCCACGTCATCCGGCACTCCGAAGGGCAACATCCACCAGCCGGGAGACGGATGGGTCGACTGCGCCTGCGGCCGGCGCCACTGGGGACTCCATGGCGCGGCCGGCGTGCTGCTCGCTCGTCGCGACCCGACAGGCGGACGCGTGACCCATGTGGTCATGCAGCATCGGGCCCTGTGGAGCGCCGAGGGCGGCACCTGGGGAGTGCCCGGAGGGGCGATCGCGGACGGGGAGAGCCCTGTTCAGGGTGCGCTGCGCGAAAGCCTCGAGGAGGCCTCGATCCCTCCGCAGGACATCGACGTCGTCGGCTCATGGCGTGAGGAGCACGGGTCGTGGGCGTACACCACCGTCTTCGCCTTCGAACGCGAAGGCCGGCGCGTCGAACCCCGTGCGGGTGACGACGAAAGCATGGAGATCGCATGGGTCCCGGTGAACGAGGTGGCCTCCCTGAGGCTGCTCACGGCGCTGCGGGTGGACTGGCCGCGCTTCCGTCGACGGCTTGACGCGCTCGCCGCCGATCAGCAGCGCTAGGACAGCACCGCGGCGACGAGGGCGATCATCAGAGGGCTCGTCACCGTGGACAGCAGAATCCCGTCGCGCGCGAAGGTCATGCCGACGTTGTACCGGGCCGCGTAGTTGTAGACGTTCTGGCCCGTGGGAAGCGCCGCCAGGACCACGCAGGCGTAGAGGGTCGTCCCGCGGAAGCCCATGAGGAAGTAGGCGAGAAGGAACGCGATCACCGGCATGAGGACGTTCTTGAGCACGGCCACGGTGATGGTGGCCGGCCGGTCGCCGCGGTTGCGCATGGGCTGCGTGCCGTGCAGGGACATGCCGAAGGCCATGAGGATCATGGGCACGGCCGAGTCGCCGATCATGTCGATGGGATCGTAGAGAAACGTGGGGATGACGAACCATCCGGCCCTCGCGCTGATGGCCGAGACGAGGATGCCGCCCAGAGAGCCGATGAGCAGCGGTTGATGGAGCGGTTGGGTGAGGATCTCCTTCGCCGAGGCCTTCCCCTTGGTCGCCACGTCGAGGACGGTCAGTCCGATCGGGGTGAACACCGCCTGCTGCATGACGAGGATCGGCGCCACCAGGGCCGCGTTGCCCAGGATGTAGGTGGCGATGGGCAGGCCTATGTTGTTCGAGTTGAGATACAGGGAGTTCAGGGCCCCGATGGTGGCGTCCGCCGGCCCCATATGGAAGAAGAGGCGGTTGAGGACGAGGAACGCGGCGCCCACCAGCAGCGCCGAGAGGAAGGCCACCACGATGGAGGAGTGGAAGATGTCGAAGATCGGCTCCTTCGACAGGATGGCGAACATCAGGCAGGGGCTCGAGACGAAGAAGCTGAAGCGGTTGAGCACCATCTGCGCGCTTGGGCCGCCGATGCGCATGCGTGCCGCCACGTATCCGACGAGGATGACGACGCCGATGACGCAGAAGCCCTCCATCGCGCTGAGCAGACCCGGCATGTGACCCCCGTCCTTTCCCAGCACATTGTTCATGGGGGCAGGGACCGCGTCGCTGGATCGGCCTGCGTCCCTCCCTGGTGGGGTCGGGGAGCCGCGAGCACGTCGATGATCGCCCCGATGACGAGCACGACGGCGACGGCCCGCCCTCACGGGCGGCCTCCGGCTCCCGGACGTCCGATCGGGGCCCGTCATCGTCCGCCATCGACGGGTGCTGGCACACTGGCGGGCATGGGCAACGAACTCGAGGATCTGTTCTCGCGGCTTATGGGAATCCGCTCCGTCAGCGGGGAGGAGACGGCCATAGCCGACTGCGTCGAGCGCCTGCTGCGGGAGTCCGGACGTCTGCTGGTGCGCCGGGACGGCGATACGGTCGTCGCCTCCACGAATCTGGGACGGGCTACGCGCGTTGCTCTCGCCGGCCATCTGGACACGGTGCCCGTCATCGACAACTTCCCGCCGCGCTGGCTGGAGCCGGGCGATCCGGACATCCGTTCCGACGTCGCCGAGGCGCATCCGGGCGAACGGGTCATGTGGGGGCGGGGCGCCGTCGACATGAAGGCCTCCGGCGCCGTGCTCCTCCACCTCGCCATGACCCTCGACGACCCGAGATACGACCTCAGCTTCGTGTTCTACGACCATGAGGAGGTCGCGGCCGAGCTCAATGGCCTGCGACGCGTGTCCGAGCGCCATCCCGAGTGGCTGAAGGCCGACTTCGCGGTTATCGGCGAGCCCACCTCCTGCGGGATCGAGGGCGGCTGCAACGGCTCCCTGCGCTTCGACGTCATCACCCACGGGATCGCCGCGCATTCCGCGCGGGCGTGGATGGGGCGCAACGCCATCCATGAGGCCGCGGCCGTGCTTGACCGTCTCGCGGCCTACGAGCCGGCGGACGTCGAGGTGGACGGGCTCGTCTACCGGGAGGGACTCAACGCCACCCTGATCTCCGGCGGGCGCGGGACCAACGTCATTCCGGACGAATGCCGCGTCCATGTGAACTATCGTTTCGCCCCCGACAAGGACGTCGCGGCGGCCAAGGCCCTCATGATGGGGGAGGGGACCGGCGCGAAGCCGGGCGCCGGCGAGCGCGCTGCCCTTGGCGGGGTGTTCGCCGGCTTCGGCATCGAGATGAAGGACGAGTCCCCGTCGGCCAGACCCGGCATGGATGCGCCGCTGGCGCGTGCTCTGGCCGCGCTCGTCGAGGAGGGCACAGGCCGACGTCCGGTCGCCAAGCTCGGGTGGACGGATGTGGCGCGCTTCGCGGATCTCGGCGTTCCGGCCGTCAACCTCGGAGCCGGCAGTCCGCTTCTGGCGCACAGACGCGACGAGCAGATCGCGGCCGGGGAGCTTGCGGAGCTCGAATCGCTGCTTCGCCGCTGGCTCCTCTTCTAGCTCCTCTTCTTGAGCTTCCGCGTCGCATCCCCCTTCCTCCTGCCGCCGCGGACGCCTGGTCCTCATGGCCCCGAGGCCCTCCCGCCCCGTCGTTTCCCCGGTTAACCCCCGCGTCACCGGATGTGCCATACTGGTGGCGACGGCACTGCATGCCGTCAAGCCATTCGATGATGTCGATCCCCTCGCGTCCAGCGAGCGTCGGTGTCCGTCATCGTGCAGCTGAGGACTTTTCAGGTCGCCACGCAGGGGCGCGAAACGCGCGGTCACGGTGAGAGCGTGACGTGACAGCCGGCGTGGCCAGGAGAGCGGGACGGATGCAGCGCCTCGCAAGGAGCATCGTGCCCACAGAGAACACGGGCGACGTCGAGGTGTCGACGTCCGCCATCACGTCATCGTCATCATCGCAGCAGGCGCCCTCGGCGACCGCGTCGAATCCGTCCACCGGAGCGGCCGCCCCTGCCGAAGCCGCCACGTCGTCGGCGCAGGCGGTCGCCGCCCCCCGCCGCCGCCGGGGAGGACGGCGCGTCGTCCGCGGCGCCGGCGCGGCCGGCGCCGATGTGGCGCTGAAGGTCGAGGAGCGCAGGACCCCGGTTTTCGAAGAGCCCGTGACGACGTCGTTCTCCTCCGGAGACGGAGATGACGAGGAGGCCTCCGCCGTGACGAAGGGGGTCTCGGGGGCTCATCCGCGCTCACGGCGCCCGATGACCTCGCTGTTGTTCCGCGAACCCGTGCTTCCGGTCGCCCCGGAGGCGGTCTCCGACGCTGACGTGGACGAAGCGGACGTCGCCGTTTCAGAGGGAAATCCCTCGGACGAGGGGACGCGTTCCGCACGGTCCCGGCGGTCCCCGAGAACCCGTCGCGGGCGCACGCGCACGAGGGCGGACCAGACCGTGGCCTCGCGGGAGGATCCGGTCGAACCGGAGTCCGATGCCACCGGAAGCACGGGCGAGGCCGACGAGGAGCTCGCCGATTCCGAGGAGGAGCAGGGCGTTCGTCGCCGCTCGCACCGCTCGCGGCGTCTGAATGCCCAGGAACGCCGTGCCGCCGCCGAGGTGGAAAGCATCCAGGAGGACCTCGAATACGAGGACATCAGCTACCGCCCCATCGACGTGACCAATGCCGCCGAGGGTGATGCCGAGGCCGATGAGGAGAGTCCGGCCTCATCCGAGCAGGACGAGGAGGAGACGGGGATGCGCACCCGTCGTCGTCGTCGGTCGCGTCGGTCGCGAAGCGTCGCGGGGCCGGAGGAGGCATCCTCGGAGAACGAGGACGAGGATGCCTCCGAGGGCCGTCAGGAGGAGCCGTCGAACGAGGAGGAGGGGACCGTCACCCGCCGCCGTCGCCGCCGCCGTGGCACGCGCGACTCCGAGACGTCGGGGAGGGGAGACGAGCAGGGCCCATCCCGCCGCTCGCGCAAGCAGCAGTACATCGACGAGATCACGGATGTCGAGGGCTCCACGAGGCTCGAGGCCAAAAGGCAGCGTCGTCGCGACAACCGCCGCGAGCGCAGCCGTCAGAGCCAGCTCGTCGAGGAGGACTTCCTCGCCCGCCGCGAGAACGTCGAACGGCTTATGGTGGTGCGCGAGAAGGGCCGCCACACCCAGATCTCCGTCATCGAGGACAACGTTCTCGTCGAGCATTACGTCTCGGACATCCAGGACGTGTCCACCGCGGGCAACATCTATCTGGGCCGCGTCCAGAACGTCCTGCCCAGCATGGAGGCCGCCTTCGTCGACATCGGGCAGCCTCGCAACGGCGTCCTGTACGCCGGCGAGGTCAACTGGGACGCCACGCGCCTGGAGGGTCAGCCCCGCCGCATCGAACTGGCCTTCAAATCCGGAGACCCGGTGCTCGTCCAGGTCACCAAGGACCCGATCGGGCACAAGGGCGCGCGTCTGACGTCCCAGGTCACGCTGGCCGGACGCTTCCTCGTCCTCGTGCCCTCCGGAGGCATGACCGGAGTGAGCCGCAAGCTTTCGGAGCGCGAACGCACAAGGCTCAAGGGCATCGTGTCGAAGATCGCGCCGAAGAACGTCGGCGTCATCATCCGCACCGCCGCCGAGGGGGCGTCGGAGGACGCCATCGCCAAGGACTTCGAGATGCTCAGCCGTCAGTGGGAGTCCATCACGGCCAAGCGGGACGAGTTCCTCCACGGCAAGCGTCCCAAGCTGCTCCAGGGCGAGCCCGACGTCGCCATCCGCGTGGTGCGCGACATCTTCAACGACGACTTCTCGAGGATGATCGTCGAAGGGGATGGCGTCTACCGGCGCATCGAGGACTATCTCGACTCCATGGCCCCTGACCTCCGGGGCCGGTTGGAGCTGTGGGACCCGGGGGAGCATGGCGGCAAGGACGTCTTCGACCGCTGGCAGATCGACGCTCAGCTGCGCAAGGGCATGGAGCGCCAGGTGTATCTGCCCTCGGGCGGCTCGATCGTCATCGACCGCACCGAGGCCATGACGACCATCGACGTGAACACCGGCCGGTTCATCGGACGCGGGAAAAGCCTGGAGGAGACCGTCACCCGATGCAACCTCGAGGCCTCCGAGGAGATCGCCCGCCAGCTGAGGCTGCGCGACATCGGCGGCATGGTGATGATCGACTACGTCGACATGGTCATGCCCGCCAACCGGGACCTCGTCCTGCGGCGTCTCGTCGAATGCCTGGCCCGTGACAGGACCAAGCACCAGGTCGCCGAGGTCACCTCCCTGGGGCTTGTGCAGATGACGCGCAAGCGCATCGGCCAGGGGCTTGTCGAAGCCTTCTCCGAGGAGTGCCCGACCTGCCATGGACGGGGATTCATCCTCCACGACGAGCCCACGGTGTCCGCCGAGTTCTCGGACCCCTACGCCGTGAAGGGGGGAGACCCCTTCGTGCACACCAACAAGCATGGACGCGGCGCCGAATCGCCGGCTCCCCAGGGCTCCAGCCCCGACGTCAAGGCCAAGCTCGCCCAGATCGCCGCCGCGGCCGCCGCGGCGAACGAGGCCGAGCAGGGGGATGATGACGGGGGTGCCGAGCCGCAGAACGTCTGATGGCGACGCCGTGCGGCGATGGTCGTCTGACTCCGGGCTCTGGCATCCGGTGGATGGACACGCCCGGATGGGGACTTGACGGTATGTCGTATGCCGGTGTAGCGTAGGTCGCTGGTGTCTGGCCGCGGGCTCGAGCGTGCCGGATAAGAGCTTCCACAACAGCAAGGAATGGGATATGTACGCGATTGTCAAGGCCGGTGGCCATCAGGACAAGGTCGAGGTCGGTGACGTCATCCTGGTCAACCGTCTGTCGGTCAGGAAGGGCGACTCCGTTGAATTCCCGGTCGCGCTGGTCGTGGACGGCTCCTCGGTGACCCTCGCGGCGAAGGACCTCGCCCAGCATCACGTCACCGGCGAGGTGGTCGACGACGAAGCCAAGGGACCGAAGATCTCCATCCAGAAGTTCAAGAACAAGACCGGCGTCGCCCGTCGCAAGGGTCATCGTCAGCCGCTGACCGCCGTGAAGATCACGGCCATCGCCTGAGTCCGTCGGAATCCGACGATTCCGGATAGCGTCGAAAGGAACACCTCATGGCACACAAGAAGGGCGCCTCCAGCTCGCATAACGGGCGTGATTCACAGCCTCAGTATCTCGGCGTCAAGAAGTATGGCGGCGAGGCCGTCGTGGCGGGGAACATCATTCTCCGTCAGCGCGGAACCAACGTCCACCCGGGCGAGAACGTCGGCATCGGCAAGGACCACACCCTGTTCGCCCTGAAGGACGGCAGCGTGAAGTTCGGCGTTCGCCGTGACCGCAAGGTCGTCGACGTCATCGACTGACGGAGCATTTCGGGGCCGCATCCGCATACGGATGCGGCCTTTTGTCGTTGTGGCGCGGCGTCCGCGGCCGGTCGGCATCTCCGGGCATGGCCATCCCGTCGCGGGACCGGCGATGCAGGCCATGCGATGGCGGCCCGTCGCCCCGCAGGCGCCTGGCAGGAAGTAAGGTGGGCACATGAGTGATTTCGTCGACCGCGTCGTCGTCCACGTCCGTGGCGGCGACGGCGGCAATGGGTCGGCCGGCGTCCGACGCGAGAAATACAAGCCGCTGGCCGGTCCCAACGGCGGCAACGGCGGCGACGGCGGATCCGTGGTAATCGTCGCCGACCCGCGCGCCACCAGTCTTCTTGATTACCGGTACGTGCCGCATCGCCGTGCCGGCGACGGCACCATGGGACGCGGCGACACCAAGGACGGGTCGAACGGCGAGGATCTCCTGCTTCCCGTGCCTCCGGGGACCGTGGTCTTCGAGGCCGCCCCCGAGGGTTCCCGAGGGCATGGCCATGGCCGTCAGCTTGCCGACCTGAAACGCGAGGGCGATCGCCTCGTTGCGGCCGCCGGTGGGACCGGAGGGCTCGGCAACGCCGCCCTGGCGAACCGGACCCGCCGCGCGCCCGGCTTCGCCCTGCTGGGGGAGCCCGGCGAGGAGAGGGACGTCGTCCTGGAGCTCAAGTCCATCGCCGACGTCGCCCTGGTGGGTTTCCCCTCCGCCGGCAAGTCAAGCCTCATCGCGGCGATGAGCGCGGCCCGTCCCAAAATCGCGGACTATCCCTTCACCACGCTCGTGCCCAATCTCGGCGTCGTCAGCGCCGGCGACATGCGCTACACCGTCGCCGACGTGCCAGGGCTCATCCCCGGGGCCGCGCAGGGCAGGGGTCTCGGACTCGAGTTCCTGCGGCATGTCGAGCGCACCGAGGTCATCGCGCATGTGATCGACTGTGCGACGCTCGAGCCAGGGCGCGACCCGATGTCCGACTACCGGGCCATCGAGCATGAGCTCGCCCAGTACGCGGCGAGGCTCGACCTCCCGCTGGGGGCCATCCCGATCCCCGAACGTCCTCGCATCGTCATCCTGGCGAAGATCGACATACCGGACGCCCGCGCCCTGGCGGACCTCGTGCGTCCCGACTTCGAGGCGCTCGGGCTGACGGTGTTCGAGGTCTCCACGGTCACGCATGAGGGACTCAGGGAGCTCGGATACGCCCTGGGGACGCTGGTCGGTCGGCTGCGCCGCGAAGTGGAGCTTCGTGAACGTCAGGCCGAGGATGACAGGGTCGTGGTCCGTCCGCTGGACAGCCCGTCCACACGCCGTCGCGTGCATGCGGGCGACGCGTCCGCTTTCCGGATCGAGCGCACGGGGAAGGACGACGCCCCCAGTTACGTCGTCATCGGGGACGCGCCCGAACGGTGGGTGCGACAGACGAACTTCGACAATGACGAGGCCGTCGGATATCTCGCCGACAGGCTGGCCCGCCTGGGCGTGGAGGAGGAGCTGCGGCGTCAGGGGGCGCGACCGGGCGACGAGGTCGTCATCGGCCGGGGCCGGGACGCCGTGGCCTTCGACTGGAATCCCACGATCGCGGCGGGAGCGGAGCTTCTCGACGGATCGCAGCTTGGTGCCAGGGGAAGGGACCTGCGTCTCGAGGAGACCGACAGCAGGGCGCGTCGCCGCACCAACACCGAGCGTCGTCGCGAATACCACGAGATGATGGACGCCCGCACGGCCGTCCGGCAGGCCATGGACGCCGAAAGGAAGGCCGGGCATTGGGCCGATCCGTCGGTGGATGACGATTCGCATGACCAGCAGGCGATTCTCGGGCGTGGTGACGGCGGAAATCCGAAGAAGGACGGCTCCATCGCCTCCGAGGGGCCTGCGGCCCGCGCACGCGACGAGGCCTCGGGGGAGGACGGGTCCGCAGGGGATGTCGGGAAGTGACGCCTGTCGACGCCACCGATGAGGCGGCGATCCGGTCACGGGTCGCCCAGGCCCATACGCTTGTCGTCAAGATCGGGTCAAGTTCGCTCACCCGGCCCTCCGGGCATCTCGACGCGGACCGTCTCGAGGGCTTCGTCTCCGCGGTCGCCCGGATGCGCCTTCTTGACGCCCGGATCGTCGTGGTGTCATCGGGCGCCATAGCGGCGGGCTTCGGTCCCCTGGGGTTCTCCTCGCGGCCCGATGACCTGGCGACCCAGCAGGCCACGGCATCGGTGGGCCAAGGGCTTCTCATGGCACGCTACGAGACCTCGTTCGCCCGCTTCGGCGTGCGCGTCGGGCAGATTCTGCTCACGGCCCAGGACACCATCCGCGCCGTGCAGTATCGCAATGCCCAGCGCACCCTGCTGCGGATGCTGGATCTGGGGGTCGTGCCCGTCGTCAACGAGAACGACGCCCTGGCCAGCAACGAGATCCGCTTCGGCGACAACGACCATCTTTCCGCGCTTGTCGCCAACCTCGTGCGAGCCGACGCCCTGGTGCTTCTCACCGATGTGGACGGTCTGTACTCGGCTCCGCCCTCCACGCCCGGGGCGCATCGCATTCCCTTCGTGCCGGACGTCATGGCCGCCATGTCGGCCGTCAGCGTCGCGGGAAGCTCGTCGGGAGTCGGGACGGGTGGGATGGTGACCAAGCTCGAGGCCGCTCGGGTCGCGGCCGTCTCCGGCATCCCCACCGTTCTGGCCTCGGCTCGGGAGGCCGGTCCGGCCCTTATGGGCGATCCCGTGGGAACGGCCTTCGCTCCCGTCAAGCCCCGCGGCTCGTCCCGACGGCTGTGGATCGGCTTCGCCGCCGAGCCGCGCGGAATCCTCGTGGCTGATGCGGGGGCGGCAAAGGCCGTGCGTGGGGGTAGGGCGAGTCTGCTCTCCGCCGGCGTCATCGGGGTCGAGGGCGAGTTCTCGGCCGGCGATCCCGTCTGGATCGACGACGGGCGGGGCCGGCATCTGGCCAAGGGGCTGTCCGGCTTCGACTCCGAGGAAATCCCCCGCATGATCGGACGCACCACCGGGGAGCTGAAGAGGGTTTTCGGCGAGGAGTACGCGCATCCCCTCGTCCATCGCGACAACCTCGTGCTTGTCCTGCGGCCGCCGTCCCCGGAGGTTCCCCAGGCCTCGTCGACCGTGCGGGCTCAGCATGGCTGAGGCGAAGACGCCGTGTCCCTCCCGTTCTCTCCACGGGGCGATACAGTGGCCGCATGACCATCGCTGACTGGCGTACCCTGAGCGTCCGAATCAACTCCGTGGCCCCCAGTGCCACACTGGCAGTCGACTCCAAGGCGAAGGCGATGAAGGCCTCCGGCATCGACGTCATCGGATTCGGTGCCGGGGAGCCCGACTTCCCCACTCCCGACTACGTCGTGCAGGCGGCCGTCGACGCCTGCCGAGACCCCCGCAACCATCGCTACACCCCGACGGCGGGACTTCCCGAACTTCGACGCGCGATCGCGGACAAGACGCTGCGCGACTCGGGATTCGCCGTGGACCCCTCCCAGGTGCTGGTGACCAACGGCGGCAAGCAGGCGGTGTACGAGACCTTCCAGGTGCTTCTGGACCCCGGCGACGAGGTCATCATCCCCGCGCCCTACTGGACGAGCTACCCGGAGGCCGTGAAGCTCGCCGACGGCGTTCCCGTTCCCGTCTTCGCCGGTGCGGAGCGTGGATTCGAGCCTCGGGTGGAGGCCCTGGAGGCGGCGCGCACACCGCGGACGAAGGCCGTCATCCTCAACTCGCCATCCAATCCCACCGGCGCCATCTGGAGCGCTGACACGGTCCGGTCCATCGGACTGTGGGCCCTCGAGCACGGGATATGGGTCGTCTCCGACGAGATCTACGAGCATCTGCATTACGATGACGCCGTCACGTCCTACGTCGGGTCTCTCGTCCCCGAGGTCCGAGACCGGCTCGTCATCCTCAACGGCGTCGCCAAGACCTATGCCATGACGGGCTGGCGCGTGGGATGGATGGTCGCGCCGGACGCGCTGACGTCGGCTGCCGTCAAACTTCAGAGTCATCTGACCTCGAACGTGTCCAACGTCCCCCAGCGGGCCGCCATCGCCGCGGTGTCCGGGTCGCTTGAGGCGGTGCATGCCATGCGGGAGGCCTTCGATCGTCGTCGGCGGCTCATCGTCCACGCGCTGAACGGGATCGACGGGGTCGACTGCCCGACGCCGAAGGGCGCCTTCTACGCCTTCGCCGACGTCTCCGGTCTTCTGGGCCGGCCGGTCGGCCCCGACGGATCGGTCGCGGAGTCCTCCGCGGCTCTGGCGGCTCTGCTTCTTGACGAGGCCCATGTGGCGGCGGTTCCCGGCGAGGCCTTCGGAGCGCCGGGATACCTGCGCTTCTCGTATGCCCTCGCCGACGCCGATCTCGTCGAAGGCATGAGGCGTTTCGCGGACTGGGCCTCTCGCTGACCGGTGCCTGGAGACGTGGCGGCAGGGGCGGGAATGATTGGACGAAACCACCGCCGCCCGCTACTATGGCTCCTTGGCGGTTTTAAGCCCCGGTCCCGTTTGTCGGGTACCATGGGCTCAGCCCCTAGGGATGTGGCGCAATTGGTAGCGCAACGGTCTCCAAAACCGTAGGTTGTGGGTTCGAGTCCCGCCGTCCCTGCCAGTGCGCATGCGAGGCCTGCGACGCAGGACGAGTCGACGCAACGGATACGACGAGCCGAACGAGGGATGGATATGGCGAGCGATACGGGAAAGGCCGTCAAGGCCAGGAAACCCAACGTGTTCATGCGCGTCGGCCGATTCATCAAGCAGATCATCGACGAACTCCGCAAGGTCGTGACGCCCACGGGTCGTGAGCTGCTGGCCTGGTCGTTCGCCGTGTTCATTTTCGTGCTTCTGCTCATGGCCCTGGTCAGCGGCATGGACTGGGGGCTGGGCAAGCTCGTCCTGTGGCTGTTCGGCTGATCCGATGAAACGCTGATGCGAAACGAAGGTGTGTGTGAATGTCTGATGAAGTCAATCCCGTCGAGGCCCGCGTGGATTCCGAGGACCCGACGGATGCCGCTTCGGCCATGCCGCAGGATGCGGTGAAGCCGGATTCGGACGTCGGCTCCGAGGTTCCCACGGAGTCGGCGGTGCCGGCCGGTGCCGGCTCCGGGGAGTCTTCCGACGAGTCCGGCCGGATCGATTCCGACGCCGACGCCGAGCCGGAGGATGCCGGGACCAGGGCGGTCAAGGAGTTCACCGAAAGCCTGAAGACCCTGCCCGGCGAGTGGTACGTCCTTCATACCTACTCCGGATACGAGAAGCGCGTGAAGGCCAACGTCGAGTCCCGTGTGCAGAACTTCGGTCTCGAGGACGTCATCTATCAGGTCGAGGTTCCCATGGAGGAGGTCGAGCAGCATACGGAGAAGGGGCGCAAGGTCGTCACCCGCGTCCGCGTCCCCGGATACGTCCTCATCCGCATGGAGCCCGACGAGAACGCCCGCCGCATCGTGCGCGACACCGAAGGCGTCACCGGCTTCGTCGGGCCTTCCCGTCAGCCCGCACCTCTGAACCGGGGCGACGTCGTCTCGATGATGGCGCCGATGATCTCCGCCGCCGCCCTCCGCGAGGCCGGTGACAAGCCCGCCGCCGCCAAGGAGCGCACCGTCGAGGTCTCCTACGCGATCGGGGATCAGGTCACCGTGACGGACGGACCTTTCGAAACCATGCCCGCCGTCATCTCCGAGGTCGAGCCCGCCACTCAGAAGCTCACCGTCCTGGTCTCGATCTTCGGCCGAGACACGCCGGTCGAGCTCGGGTTCGGACAGGTCGAGAAGCTGTCCTGAGCGCGCTTCGCCATTCCTCTGCGGATGGCCTTCGAGGGCGCCACGCCGTTCACGGCGTGGCGCCCTCGCTCTGTCCTGGCCGGCGAGGCATAATAGAAAGGCTTGTGTCCGGGGAGACATCCTCGGGCGGGCACGGTAATGTCCGTTGCGGGAGGCGTTCCGTGAATCGGCTCGTCCGTTTCGCGGGAACCGTTCGCACCGCTGTCAGAAAGAAGACCATCACATGGCCAAGAAGAAAGTCTCGGCGCTGATCAAGCTGGAGATCCAGGCCGGCAAGGCCAATCCGGCTCCGCCGCTCGGCCCGGCGCTGGGTTCCCACGGCGTCAACATCATGGAGTTCTGCAAGGCCTACAACGCGGCCACGCAGGACAAGATGGGCCAGATCGTCCCCGTGGAGATCACCGTCTACGAGGACCGCTCCTTCACCTTCATCCTCAAGACCCCGCCGGCGGCGGCGCTGCTGCTGAAGGCCGCCGGAATCGACAAGGGCACCGAGAACCCCCTCACCCATAAGGTCGGTTCGGTCACCAAGGCACAGGTCCGCGAGATCGCCGAGATCAAGATGCCCGACCTCTCCGCGCGCGACGTGGAGGCCGGCATGAAGATCATCGAAGGCACCGCCCGGTCCATGGGCATCACGGTCACGGACTGAGAGGAGAGGGACAGATGACCAAGCAGCATTCCAAGAAGTATCGTGAGGCGGCCGAGAAGATCGACCGCTCCAATCTCTACACGGCCCCCGAGGCGATCGCCCTGCTCAAGAGCCTGCCGAAGCGCGGCTTCGATGAGACCATCGAGGCGGTGTATCGTCTCGGAGTCGACCCCCGCAAGGCCGACCAGCTCGTCCGTGGCGTCGTGAACCTCCCCCACGGCACCGGCAAAACGGTTCGCGTCCTCGTCTTCGCCCGCGGCCCCAAGGCCACCGAGGCCACCGAGGCCGGAGCCGACATCGTCGGCGACGATGATCTCGTGGCCAAGGTCCAGGACGGCTTCCTCGACTTCGACTCCGTGGTCGCCACCCCGGACATGATGGGCAAGGTCGGTCGTCTCGGCCGCATCCTGGGCCCTCGCGGCCTCATGCCCAATCCGAAGACCGGCACGGTGACCATGGACGTCACCAAGGCCGTCAAGGACATCAAGGGCGGCAAGATCGAGTTCCGCGTCGACAAGCACGGCAACCTCTCCTTCCTCATCGGCAAGATGTCGTTCGAGGAGAATGCTCTTGACGAGAACTTCAAGGCCGTCGCCGACGAGATCAGGCGCCTGCGTCCGACCACGGTCAAGGGCCGCTACGTCATGAAGGCGACGCTGACCTCCACCATGGGTCCAGGCGTTCCGCTCGATCCGAGCTCGCTGTCCTGAACCGTCCTCCCTGGTCTTTCGGGAGGATGCCATAAGTGCCCTGAGGGGGCCATCCAGAGAAATCCGGATGGCCCCCTCAGGGCACTCCGCCTATCATCGTCCCCGTCGTTCCCGCAGACCAGTTCGATGGATGGGGTCCTCAGCCGCGCTTCGCGTCGTCCATCCTCCCGATAGCCAGGGCGGTACGCAGGACGTAGGCCTCGCGCGGGTTGGTGGCGTCCCAGCCTGTCGTGCTGGCGACGCGCTTCAATCGGTAGCGCACCGTGTTGGGATGGACCCTGAGCCTTTTCGCCGTGGCGTCCAGCGAGCCTCCCGACCTCAGGAAGGCGTCGATGGTGGGCAGGGCCGAATCGCAGGTGCCACCACTGCGCAGAGCCTGGTACACCGCGTCATACAGCTGCCTTCGAGCCGTCGCGTCGCCCAGCAGAGCACGCTCGGGGAGCACATCCGAGGCGTGGATGACATGGGGGAGGTCGGGCACCCCCGGCGCCGCCCTCAGGGCCGACATCGTTCCGCATACCGAGGCCGCCGCGCCTCTGGCGGACGTGCCGACGTCGCCGAGGCAGACGAAGTCGTCCGCACCGAATTCGGCTGCGGCCGACAGACACGCCGCCTCCGCGGCCCTCGCGTCGCGGGCGCCGACGAGGATGACCGTCCATCCGTCGCGCAATCCCGCCAGCACGCTTCGGGCGCCTGCGTCAAGAAGCCTGGCCTTCACCCGGGATTCGAAGGCGTGCCTCTCCTCCGAGGGGCGTCCGGCGACGGACATGCACACGTCGTCGTCATCCCAGCCGATGACATGCAGCAGGGAATCGACCCGGTCGTCACCGATTCCCTCGACAAGACATTCGAACACGATGGTCCGCAGTCTGTCGTCGGGCATCGTCTCCCTCTCCCCGCCGGCAGCGGGAGAGGCCCTATGCCTTCTGACGGTCAGCCGCCCGAGAAGGTCGAGAAAATCCCCGTGCATGGTGCTGCCTCCCTTCGGCGTCGTGTCGTTCGTCATCTTATCGCCGGAATCCGTGACCTGAGGGAGGAGTCCGGCGCGTCGTCCGATCCTCATCCGTCCTTTCGTGGGATCTCATGGGATTCACGGATGAACTGCAGGGCAAGGAAGCCGAAGACGAAGACCAGGGGAAGCATATGGCGGTCGAAGTTGTTGGCGGGGGACAGGACCATCACGCCCATAAGCATGAGCAGAGGCAGATGCCAGGCCAGCGAACGCCAGCGCCGCAGCACGACCTCGGCGGCCGCGAGAAGCAGAGTGAGGCTCACGTAGAGGTTCCCGTTCACCGGCCAGCCCAGGACGGGCAGGCTGCTCCAGGCCTCCGACACCCCCGCCACCACGGCCCGCCACTGCGGGTTCCAGCGCCCGATCCACGCGGTGTCCTCCGCCACATAGCCGTTGTTGACGTAGTAGGACATCGACACGTACGGGGCGTCCGTGACCGCGAAGTAGCCATAGCACTTCGCCAGGAACGCATCCACGGCCGTGACGGGGTCGGCGGCGACGATGTGCGCCCAGGCGTCGTTGAAGCTCGCCATGTCGGCGGCCGTGACGGTGCGCCAGCGATAGCTCACCTTCTTGGACTGAATCCCCGAGGACTTCACCGGGTCGGCGTCCTGAGGCTTGTAGGCGTCCGCCATCTGGTCGAGGTTGAAGATCCGGGAGATCTCCGTCCGTGCCCTTCCCTGGATGGCCTCGGGGTTTCTGCTGGCGATGCGTGCGATCTGCTGGATCTGCACGCCACGGCTTTCGATGGGGTCGCCGCTGATGACGGCCCCCGAACGGATGAGCAGGGATATGCCGCCATGCACGACCAGCGTCGGAAGCAGCAGGGCGATGACCGTCTCGCGACGGTGCCTGCGGTCGGCGAGGAGCATCAGGATCGCCGTGACGACGATGATGTACCACGCGTATTTGGCGCTGACGAGCATCAGCACGGTCGACAGGGCAAGGGCCGCCACGCTGCGTCCGCGCAGCCGGAAGATCCCTCGGCGGCGATCCCGTGTCCATCGTCTCGCGGTTGTCCGCCCCTCCTCGGCGGCGGTCCCTTGCGAGGTGCAGTGCATCTCGTAGCAGACGCCGAACCACCAGACGAAGGCGAAGGCGAACAGAGGCGATTTCGTCAACGAGATGGTGCTCAGGACGACGAGCGGACATACGAGCAGGAAGACGAGGATCGTCACCCGGGTGGCCGTTCCCGCGAAGCATGAGGTGCCACGTCCGTCCGTCGACGACCCCCAGTCGCGGACGGCGGGAAGCGTTCGCAAGACGACTCCCCTGTCCGGTCGGAGAAGACAGGCCTGCGGGGGCCGTCGGCCCGTCTCCGGCCGCCGTGGATCGGCGTTCTCGCAGGTCCATGCCGTGACGGTCGGCAGCCAGGGGGTGTTGAAGAAGCGATTCGCTGTGGCGGCGCAGCACAGTGCCGCGATCAGCGTCTGGAGGAGGGAGACGGCGGCCAGCCCCCAGTCGTTCGACCCGGTGAGGAACCGCGATGCCGTCGCGGCGGCCCCGGTGACCACGGTGAGAACGACGTTGTGCTGATCCGTCAGATAGGTGGCGTCCGAGGGCCAGAGGTAATGGGCGGTCGGATAGATGTCCATCGGCACGAAGGAGAAGAAGCCGATGTAGGGCTGATCGAGTCCGGTCCATTGGTTCCAGGCCCAGCTGAATTCACGGATCTGTGAGAACACGTCCGCTCCGAAGGCGGAGACGAGGGTGATCGGAGCCCATGCCCAGCCGACGAGAAGGATGATGGCGATTCCGCGGAACGAACCCGTGGCCCGGATGATTCCCCGGCGGAGTCTCAGCCGCATATGAGAGGTGCGCGCCGCTCTGCGCCGTGGACGCCGCCTGCCACGGACCTCGGGAGCCGCCGTGGCCTCGGGGAGCGGAACCTTCGTGGTCCTGCGTCGACGGAATCCGTGACCGTGCCCGTAGCGGACGAGAAGAAGGACGATGCCCAGATAGACGAGAAAGGAGAAAAGCAGGATGGATGCCTGCTCCCCGGAGAAGTCCCGGATGGAGGAGTCCCGCCAGTACAGTGGCGCGACCGCCGTGCACAGCGCCATCCACAGGCACACCAGCACGGCGAATCCCCATCGCAGGGCGCCCCCGACCGTCGTGCGCCTGAACGGACGCGTCGGTCGGGGGCCGTGACCCCCCTCATGCAGATACGTCGTTTCCCACGGTGCGGCGGCATTGACCGGGGGGACTGGACTCATGGACGGCATTCTAGCGTGGACGGGCGAAAGGGGGTGGCGAGGCATCGGGGGGATTCATCCCCGCGGTCGGGGAGAGAATGTCCCGCCCCTCGTCTTGCGGAGGCGGTTTCATATCGCTGTGGCCGATCGCGTCGGGAGCCGCTGCTCCGCGGGATCGCCGGAAGGGAGACCCGTATGACGGGTGAGGCGGATGATGCGACGTGCACGCCCGAGGAGACGGACGTCAGAGCCGCCGCGGCGGCAGCCGCGAGGATGCCACGGACCGTGGCGGCATGCGACCGCGCCCTGCTGTACGACCGGGTGGATTCCACCAACGTCGTCGCCCGCCGGATCCTGGAGAGGATGGTCGCCTCGAGCGGGGACGGACTCGTCCTGTCTTCCGACCGCGAACCGGTTCCGATGACCGTGGTGGGGGCGGACGGGCAGACGCGGGGGCATGGGCGTCTGGGGCGCGTCTGGTCGAGCGGAGCCGGATCCTTCATGATCTCCTTCGCCGCGGTCATGCCCAGACGTCCGCTTGTCGACCCGACGGTGAACGGCTGGCTTCCGCTTGCCGCGGGCCTGTCGACGATCGAGGCGCTGGAGGACTCCCTCAAGGACCATGGTGCGGCGCCGACCCATCCGGGATGCTCTCTGGCATTGAAATGGCCCAATGACGTCTTCTGCGACGGGCTCAAGCTCGGCGGGATCCTCGTCGAGCTCGTTCTCCCTGAACCTGCTGACAGCGTGCGGGATGACGCCGTCGTCGCCCGTCTCCGGGAGAAAACGGACCGGGCGGGGATCGTCATCGGCGTGGGCCTGAACCTCGACGTCGACAGGGGGACCCTTCCCGACACGGCAACGTCACTGCAGTGGCATCGGGCCGATCTGCCGCCGTTCGATGATCTGCGGGACGCGGTGGCCTCTCGGCTGGCCTCGCGACTGGGGATATGGCTTCCCGTCTTCGCGGCGGCGCCGGAGCGGACGTCGGCGCGTCTGCGCGAACGGGCCGCCGAGGCATGCTGGACGCTCGGACGGAGGGTCGTCGTCCGTCCCGTCGCGGGGGACTCCGTCGTGGGAACGGCCGAGGGCCTCAACGCCGATGCCTCGCTTATGGTCAGGGACGAGCGAGGCATCGGCCATGTGATCCGCACGGGTGACGTCGGCATTCTCGCGGGGTGACTCCGGAGGGTCGTCGTCGCATCGGTCGGCCGTTGGGCGCGTCCGACCGATGCCTTTCGCTAGCGGATGGCGGGGGATCCGCTCCGGTGACGCCGGAACAGAGGACGCGTCCCGGTCGCGATCAGCGTCGCCACGACGGCCTTGACCAGATCGCCGGGGACGAAGACGAGGGACGAGGACGCCACGACGGGAAGGGCGACGCCGGTGAGGATGGTCTGGACGGTGATCCCCAGGGCGTAGTCCACGGCTATGCCTCCGATGACGCAGGCCAGGAGACGGCGCAGCGTTCCCAGGATCATTTCGATGGACTTCCTCCGGCCCGTTCGGGGCGCGCTCCGGTCACGGCCGCCGGCGATGGCCGCCATGACGAGGACGGCGGGGAGGAACCCCAGAAGGAATCCCGCGCTCGGACCGACCAGGGATGCGGTGGAGCCTCCGCCGGCGAACACCGGAAGTCCGAGGCTCCCCGCCGACAGATACATCACCGTCGCGGAGACGGCCTCTCCGACGGGAAGCAGCAGACCCGCGAGCATCAGGACGAAGGTCTGCATGGTGACGGGGACCGGGGTTCCGGGGACGGGGACGGCCCCCACCGCCGTGGACGCCGCCAGCAGAACGGCGAACAGCAGCGAACGGAGCAGAGGGGCCGGCAGCGAGCGGATGGCCGCCGAGGCCTTCAGGGTGATGTCGTGCATGGGATCTCCTTGCGTGAGCGTGTTTCGGGTGACGTCGTGACGGGGGCGGCGGCCCACGACGCCAGTGACGCCGTGCCCCACGGGGTCGGATCGTCATGGTCGTGAGGCCGGTCCGGGGTTTCCGGGCGACCGATGCCCGCCGCCGTCGAAGGCGACTCGACCACGCTAGGACGTCCGGTACGCCCGTGTCCTTGTGGAAACCTCCAGAAAAGCGTCGGATCCGGCCTCCGTCCGATCGTCGGGGACGGTGACATCGTAGGGAGGCTACGGTGACGTTTTGGTAAACCTCCAATTTCCGGGTGGGGAAGTTGGAGGTTTCCTCCGTAGCCGAGGACCGGGCCCGGACCCTACGGTGAGCGGCATGTCCGAACAGATCAGCAGTCTTCTGGTGGCCAACCGCGGCGAGATCGCGCTTCGCGTGATCCGAACCGCGCGGGAGATGGCCGTCTCCACCGTGGCCGTGTACGGCGCCCAGGACAGGGACGCCGCCTTCGTCGAGGCCGCCGACGAGGCCTATCTGCTCGGCGGCGACGGCTGCGGCGCCTATCTGGACTCCGGGCCCATCCTTGCGGCGGCCGTCCGCTCCGGTGCGGACGCGATCCATCCGGGATACGGGTTCCTGTCGGAAAGACCCGACTTCGCGCAGGCCGTCCTGGACGCCGGCCTCGTCTGGATCGGACCGTCCCCCAAGGCCCTGGACGCGCTGGGAGACAAGGTCAGCGCCCGTCGGGTCGCGGATGCCGCAGGCGTTCCCGTCGTCCCCGGCACGGCGCGGGGCCTGACCGGTCCGGATGACGTCGCGCGCTTCGTCGCATGCCACGGGTATCCGGTGGTCATGAAGCGGACGGACGGAGGAGGCGGGCGCGGCATCAGCGTGATCCGCGACGACGAGGATCTGCGCACCTTCCTCCAGGCGCATGGTTCCGGAGACGATCTTGCCTCCTACTTCGCGGAGCGCTTCATCCCCCACGCCCGTCATGTCGAGACGCAGTGCGGGCGGGACTCCCACGGGGGCTTCGTCGTGTATTCGACCCGAGACTGCAGCGTCCAGCGGCGTCATCAGAAGCTTATCGAGGAGGCTCCGGCCCCCTTCCTCGACGACGACGTGGTCTCCAGGCTGTCCGACTGGTCGCATGCGCTTTTCGAAACCGTCGGCTACGTGGGTCTGGGGACCTGCGAGTTCATGGTCGAGCCGGACGGCACGGCGTACTTCCTCGAGGTCAACCCGCGCCTGCAGGTCGAACACACCGTCAGCGAGGAGGTCTGCGGGCTCGACCTCGTGCGCGAGCAGATCGTCATCGCCTCGGGAGGCTCCGTCTGCGCGCCCCGGCATCCCCGGGGCCACAGCATCGAGCTGCGCATCACCAGCGAGGACCCCCGCACCGGGCTGACGCCCGGATCGGGGCGCATCGAGGACATCCGCTGGCCGGCGGGACCGGGGATCCGCGTCGACGCGGGGGTCAGACGAGGCGACGTGGTCTCCCCGGCCTTCGATCCCATGATGGGCAAGCTCATCGTCACGGCCCAGAACCGCTCCTGCGCCATCGCCCGCGCACGGCGGGCCCTTGAGGAGCTCCGCGTCGTCGGCGTGCCCACCCCCGTGGACCTGTATCGCCGCATCCTTGCGGATCCGGCGTTCACCGGACGGGACGGCCGCCTCGGGATATCGACGACATGGCTGGAAAGCGCCTACCTCGGCCCCTCCTCGGCCGATGCCGTCCCTGCGCAGGCCGTCTGGAGCCCGGGCGTCGTCTCGGGGGAGGACGGGACGAACGGCAGTGAGAGCGGCGGGTCCGTGCCGCTGTCCTTCCCCGTCGAGGTCGACGGCCGCCGCATGACCGTCACGCTTCCGAAGGACGTCATGGGCGTTCTGGGGCAGGACGCCGCCGACGTCACGCCGGTCGACGCGACGCCGGATCGGGGCCGTCGTCGGCAGCCGCTGCGTCGGAGCCGACGGGACGCCGAGGGGAGACCGATGGAGTCGGGCGTCCCGACGTCGTCCGGCATGGTTCCCGGCGCCGTGGCGGCGCCCCTGCAGGCCGTGGTCGTCCGAATGGTCGTCGAGGCCGGATCCCGCGTGAAGGAGGGCGATCTTCTCGTCGTTCTCGAGGCCATGAAGATGGAGAACTACGTCCGAGCCCCCCGTGACGGCATCGTGGCCGAGGTGAGGGCCGACCAGGGTGAATCGGTGTCCGCGGGGGATGCGCTGGTGGTTCTCGCCGCCGCACGGACGCCCGACGAGGCGACGGCGGACGGATCGGCGGACGGGAAGGACAGGATCCGTTCCGGCTCCGGCCCCGTCGACGCGTCCGGCTTCGGAGAGAAGGAGGAGGCACGATGAGCGGTGCTCTGGCGACGCCGAAAGGCAGGGCCCGGGCCGCGGCGGGGAACGCGGTGGCCCGTCCGGTCTCCGCCGTGGCCCGCGCGGCGGACCCGAGGCTCGCGCGGTATGAGGCTCTGGTCGACGCGGGTGAGCGGCGGGCCCTGGACAGACAGCATGCCAAGGGAAAGAGGACCGCGCGGGAGAGGATCGGGCTGCTTGTCGATCCCGGCACCTTCCAGGAGACGAACCGTCTTATGGGAGCCGACGCCGAGGCGGGCGCGCCCGGATGCGCCGTCGTCACCGGACTGGGCCGCGTGTCCGGGCGGACGGTGGCCGTCTACGCCCAGGACTTCTCCGTCCGGGGAGGCACCCTGGGCACGGCGGAAGGGCACAAGATCGTGCGGCTCATCGAACAGGCCGTGAGGATCGGCGTCCCGGTCGTCGCCATCGTGGACTCCGGAGGGGCCCGCATCCAGGAGGGCGTCGCGGCGCTCGCCCAGTACGGCAGGATCTTCCATGCCACCTGTCACGCCAGCGGGCGCGTGCCGCAGATCTCCCTGGTTCTCGGCCCCTGCGCGGGCGGCGCCGTCTACTGCCCCGCGCTGACGGATCTCATCGTCATGACCCGCGACAACTCGAACATGTTCGTCACCGGGCCCGAGGTCGTCCGCGAGGCGACCGGCGAGGACATCGGACGCGACGATCTGGGAGGCGGGCTCGTGCACGGCTCCGTCTCCGGTGTGGCGCACTACCTTGCCGACGACGAGGAGGACGCCATCGACTACGTCCGCACGGTGCTGGGATATCTGCCATCCTGCGCCGACGAGGAGCCTCCCGTCTACGAGTACCGTGCCGTCTCGTCGGAGAAGGGGCCGGATGAGGCTCTTGCCGCCATCATGCCCGAACGGGACCGCGAACCCTATGACATGCGCGACGTCATCGGCCGGATCGTCGACTACGGCGAGTTCGTCCAGGTCCATGGGCTGTACGCCCCGTCCGCCCTCGTCGGATTCGCCTGCATCCAGGGCAGGCCGGTGGGAGTGGTCGCGAACCAGCCCGCGGTGGCCTCCGGGGTTCTGGACGTGGACTCCTCGGAGAAGATCGCCCGCTTCGTCCGTCTGTGCGACGCCTTCAACCTTCCCGTCATCACCCTCGTGGACACCCCGGGCTACCGTCCGGGCTCGGACCAGGAGCATGCGGGGATCATCCGGCGCGGCGCCACCATGATCTACGCCTATGCGCAGGCGCGCGTGCCCCTCGTCACCGTGGTCCTGCGCAAGGCCTTCGGCGGCGCCTACATCGTCATGGGATCGCGCTCCCTGGGAGCCGACGCCGTCTTCACCTGGCCGACGGCCCGTATCGCGGTGCTGGGTGCCCGGGCGGCCGTCGGCATCATCCACCACCGTGACCTCGCGGCGGCCCGCGAGCGCGGGGAGGACGTCGAGGCTCTGCGCTCCCGTCTCGCCCTGGACTATGACGGCCGCGTGCTCAACGCCGACCTCGCCCTGCGGACCGGGCAGATCGACGCGATGATCGACCCCGCCCGCACCAGGGAGACCATCGTCACGGCGCTGGCGTCATTGTCCGGGAAGAGGCGCGGGGAGCCCCCGCGACATCATGGCAATCCGCCCTTCTGACCGTCCCCCGCCGACCGTCCCATCACCGGCCCCTCGTTGTCCCCTCTGTTTCCGTTCCCCCGCGTTCCCATTGCCGAGTTGACCTTCCACCGATTCCTAAGGACCTTCCATGACCACCACCACCGACACCTTCCTCGCCCGTCTGCATGCCGAACCCCACGCCCTGGTCTTCGCCGGGCAGGGCGTCGCCTGGGCCGCCGGACTCGCCCGCCTCCTCGAGGACCCCGTCCTCGGCCCCGTCCTGCGGGGGGCGGCGGCGGATGCCGAGGACCTGCTCCATCCCGTCTCCGCCGATCTCATGAAGGCCGTGGGCGGCGCCGTGGACGTGCCCGCCGTGGCCGCCGGCGCGGACGGCCGCCTGCGGACCGAGGATGTGGCGATGAGCGTTCCGGGCATCGCCCTCGCCCAGCTCGCTTCGATGCTGGACCTCGTCTCGCTCGGATACGATCCGTCATCGCGGCCGCTCGCGGTCCTTGGCCATTCCCAGGGTCTGCTCGCCGAGGAGATGGCGTCATCGGCGCTCCATGCCGACCCGACCGCAGGGGTGTCCGACGCGGCCGTCCGCGTGCTTGCCCTGGCGCGCCTCATCGGCGCCGCGGCCTCCCGCCAGGCGCGCATCGCCGGCGTGGCCCCGCGGCTCGGCGAGTCCACGCCGATGCTGTCGGCAACGGGCGTCACTCCCGCGCAGGCCCGGACGCTGGTCTCCCGGTTGACGGGAACCCGCGGGCCTCTCGAGGTGTCCGTCGTCAACGCCCATGACCGCGTGGTGCTCAGCGGGCATCCCCAGGACCTCGAGGCATGGGGACGGGCCGCGCGCGATGAGGCCCGCGACGAGAAGAGGGAACGGTCCAGGGGGCGTCGCGGGGGGTCCCCGTTCGCGCCCGTCCTCGAATACCTCGACGTCACCGTCCCCTTCCATTCGCCGCTGATGGAGGGCGCCGTCGATGCCGTCGTCGACTGGGCCGCGGCCTGCGGGCTCGACCCCGACAGGGCGCGCGCTCTTGCGCGGGGAATACTCGTGGAGCCCGTGGACTGGGCGGGACGAGTCCGCGGGCTTCTGTCGGGCACGGACGCGACGCGGCTGTGGATCGTCGACATGGGCCCCGGAACCGCGGTAGGGCGTCTGACGGAGTCGCTGGCGGAGGGGACGGGCGCCGGTGTCGTGGACGCCTCCTCCCCGGACTCCCGTTCCGGGCTGTCCACCTCCGATCGGGTCCCGAAGCGGCTGCAGGACTGGGGCCGGTTCCTTCCCCGACCGGTGGACACGCCCTCGGGACGACGACTCGTCACGCGGTTCAGCCAGCTGACGGGCAAGCCGCCCGTCCTTCTCGCCGGAATGACGCCCACCACCGTCGATCCGGGCATCGTGGCCGCCGCGGCCAACGCCGGATACTGGGCCGAGCTGGCCGGCGGCGGGCAGGTTACCGCGGAGGTGTTCGACCGCCATATGGACCGGCTTGGCGAGCTGCTGGACGACGGCGCCACCGTCGAGTTCAACGCCATGTTCATGGACCGCTATCTGTGGGGGCTGCAGTTCGGCTCCTCCCGCATCGTCCCGCGCCGGCGCGCCGCCGGCGCGCCCATCGACGGCGTCGTCGTCTCCGCCGGCATCCCCGCGCAGGACGAGGCGGTGCGTCTGGTGCGCGCTCTGCGCCGCGACGGGTTCCCCTATGTCGCGTTCAAGCCCGGGACCGTGGAGCAGATCCGCCAGGTCGTCGCCATCGCCGAATCCGTGGCCCCCGTCCCCGTCATCATGCAGGTCGAGGGGGGCTCGGCCGGAGGGCATCATTCCTGGGAGTCCCTGGACGACCTTCTGGAGTCCACCTACGCGCGCATCCGCGAGCATGACAACCTCGTCCTCGTCGTCGGAGGCGGCATCGGCACCCCCGAGCGAACGGCCGACTATCTCATCGGTCGCTGGTCCCGGCGGCGGGGCCTGCCCGTCATGCCCGTCGACGGCGTGATGATCGGCACGGCCGCCATGACGGTCCGTGAGGCGCTCACCAGCCCCGACGTCAAGCGCCTGCTCGTCGCCACTCCCGGCGTCGCGGCTTCGCAGGGGGCGTCCGGCGTCGGCGGTGACGGCGGCCCCGACCCCTTCGCCCCGCACGACGCCTGGGTGCCGTCCGGCGAGGTCAGGGGCGGCATGACCTCGGGTCTGAGCCATCTGCATGCGGACATCTACGAGGTCGAGAACTCCTCGTCCCGCTGCGGCCGCCTTCTCGCCCGTCTCCAGCGTCATCCGGAGGAGATACCGGCCCGGCGCGACGAGATCGTCCGCGCCCTGGACGTCACCGCGAAGCCCTACTTCGGCGAGCTGGACTCGATGACCTACGAGCGCTGGGCCCGTCGCTTCGCGGAGCTGAGCTTCCCCTGGGCCGACGGCACCTACGTCGACCGATTCCTCCATCTGCTGCGGCGCATCGAGGCGCGCGTCTGCGGGGAGGACCGCGGCGAGGTCGTCTCGCTGTTCCCGGACGCCGAGGCCGTGCGCGACGATCCGCAGACGGCGGTCGACCGTCTCGTCAGGCGCTACCCCACCGCGCGGAGCCTCGTCGTCGAGCCGCAGGACGCCGCCTGGTTCCCCCAGCTCGTCCGCGAGTACCCGAAGCCCATGCCCTTCGTCCCCGTCATCGATGAGGACCTGCTGCGCTGGTGGGGGCAGGACCAGCTCTGGCAGTCGCAGGACGCGCGTTACCCGGCGGACGCCGTCCGCGTCATCCCCGGACCCGTGTCCGTCGCCGGCATCACGACGATGGACGAGCCCGTGGCGCATCTTCTGCGTCGCTTCGAACAGGCGGCCGTCGACGGCGTCACCGGCATGGGGGAGAAGCCCGAGCCTCTGGCGTCGGCGCTGGGGAGCTCGCACAGCGTCGAGGCCTTCGTTCGACGCTGCCCGACGATCTCCTGGCTGGGCCGGCTCGTCGCCAACCCCGCCGTGGCGATCGAATCGTCGCGAGTCCCGCAGGATCCGGCCGGACCCCTGTGCCGTGTCCGGGCCCTGCCCGTCCCCGACGGGGAAGGGGGCGCGGAAGGGAGTGACGGGGCGGTCGTCGCCGTGGACCTCGACATCCCCCTGGACGTGGCCGGCGACGTGCGTGACGGCGACCCCGGACATCATGCGGTGAGGGACATCACGATTCCGCTCGTCGTCGACGTGTCGGTTCCGGGACGCGTCCCGTGCGTCGACGCGAAGCGTCTGCCGGATCACGTCCGGGCTCTTCTGGCCGCCACCGCAGGCGTCGGCGGAAGGGGCGCCGGCGGCGACGCCATAGCATCGCTGCCCGAGATCGGCGGGATCGATGACGCGCATCCCTGGGGCGTGGCCCGTCATCCCTACACCCTGTCGGCGAATCTGGGCGCCGACCATGAGGCCGCCACGGCCGGTGACATGGGTGAGGGGCTGGAACCCTCGCGCATCGTCCCCGACGCCTTGACGGGACCGGCCTGGCCGGCGATTTACGCCGCTCTGGGCTCCCTGAGCAGGGACGGCGTCCCCGTCATCGAAGGACTGCTCGACGCGGTGCATCTCGACCACTCCATCCGTCTGGACGTCGTCGAGGACGAGCTGCTCGCCCACGTCGGCGAGCGCGTCACGGCCGAGGCGTGGGCGGATCCCTGCAGCGAATCCTCCTCGGGACGCCTCGTCGCCATCCACGTGCTCCATCGTCTTGCCGACGGCCGCGTCCTGGCGCGGGAGACCGAGCGCTTCGCCATCCGCGGCCGCATCGGGTCGACCCATGCCCCCGAGCCCGCACGGCCCTTCGGAGGGACCGTCGACGACGGCGAGCGCGTGGACGTCACGCGGCGCCTTCTGCGCCGCGCACGGCTCACGGCGCCATTGGACATGACCGCCTTCGCGCGGACGTCCGGCGATTTCAACCCCATCCACACCTCCCGCAGGGCCGCGGCGGTCGCCGGTCTCGGCGCCTCCCTCGTCCACGGCATGTGGCTGTCCGCCGCCGTCCAACATCTCATCCAGGCGCATGGCGACCCCGTCGCGGACATGGGTCGCGGCTGGCAGATCGCCGGATGGACCTACTCGATGTTCGGCATGGTGGGTCTCGGCGACCCCGTCGACGTGGAGATCGACCGCATCGGCAGGGTGAGGCACGGCGGTCTGCTGCTCGAGGTGACATGCCGCATCCGCGGCGAGGTCGTCTCCCAGGGCACCGCGGTGGCGCGTTCCGCCCGTACGGCCTATGTCTATCCCGGTCAGGGGGTGCAGAGCCGCGGTATGACGCTGGATGACAGGACGTCCTCGCCCGCGGTGCGCGAGGTCTGGCGGAGGGCGGATGCGGTCACCCGCGAGCGTCTGGGATTCTCGATCCTCGCCGTCGTCAGGGACAACCCCGCCCGGATCATGGCGAAGGGCGTGGAATACCGTCATCCCGATGGCCTTCTCAATCTCACCCAGTTCACGCAGGTGGCGCTCGCGACGGTGGCCTTCGCGCAGACCGCCAGACTGAGGGAGGCCGGCGTCGACGTCTGGCCGGCGGCGTTCGCGGGCCATTCACTGGGGGAGTACACGGCCCTGAGCGCCTTCGCCGGCATCATCCCGCTCGAGACGACGCTTGAGCTGGTCTTCCATCGCGGGTCGACGATGCATCATCTCATCCCGCGCGACGCCGACGGCCGGTCGAACTACCGCATGGCGGCGCTCAGGCCCAACCAGTTCGGCGTCGGCGACGAGGAGGTCACCGACTACGTCGAGGGCGTCGCGCGCGAATGCGGCGAGTTCCTCCAGATCGTCAACTACAACCTCGAGGGACGCCAGTACGCGATCGCCGGAACCATCGCCGGTCTCGAGGCGCTGCGGCGCGACAGCGAGCACCGCTCCCGTGAGATGGGCGGCAGGCCGCCTTTCATGCTCGTGCCCGGAATCGACGTGCCGTTCCACTCCCGTCTTCTGCGCGGAGGGGTCCCCGAGTTCCGGCGCCGACTGGAGAAGCTGCTGCCGCAGGACATCGACTTCGGTCGGCTCGTCGGACGCTATATCCCCAATCTCGTTGCGCGCCCCTTCGAACTGACGCGCGACTTCGCCTCCTCCATTCTCGAGGTCGCCCCTTCGCAGCCGGTCCGTGAGGCCCTGGCCGATCCGGCGCTCTGGGAGGGATCGACGGCCGCCGATCGGCGTCTGGGACGTCTTCTCCTGGTGGAGCTTCTCGCCTGGCAGTTCGCCTCGCCCGTACGATGGATCGAGACCCAGCGTCTGCTGTTCTCGTCCCGGTCGGCGGGAGGCCTCGGCGTCGAGCAGTGCATCGAGGTCGGCCTCGCCAAGGCTCCGACGCTCGCGAACATGGCGGCGAGGACCCTGTCCCTGCCCGCCTTCGCCGGAGCGGGGACGGTGGTGTGGAACGTGGGACGGGACGAGTCCCGCGTGTACATGACGGACTCCGATCCGCTGCCCGGAGCCGTGCGGGACGATTCCCGGGGGGACGTCGACGATGACGGTGGCGTCCGGGTCGACGGCGACCATGTGCCTTCGGCCGGTCCGGCGTCATTCGGCGGCCCTGCGTCCCCCGCGTCCGGGTCGGCGCCGGTTGTGCGGGGTGGAGCCGCATCGAGGCCCCGTCCCGTCGGATCATCGGACGCCCTTTCCGGACCGGCCTCGCCTGGACCGGCCTCGTCCGCCCCGGCGTCGGAGGGGTCGGATTCGACCGCCGGGACGCCCGACGTCCCCTTCACGGCCTCCGACGCCATCCGGGCGCTCATCGCCCATGAAGCACGGCTGCGGCCGGACCAGATCGGCGACGCCGACACGACGGACACCCTGACGAACGGGGTGTCCTCCCGACGCAACCAGCTCATCATGGATCTCGGCGTCGAGCTGGCCGTTCCGTCCGTGGACGGGGCCGCCGACGCCCCCGTATCGCGGCTGCTTCCCATGGTCGACCATGCCGCGCCCACCTATCGGCCCTTCGGTCCGGTGCTTGATGACGTCGTGCGCTCGCGGATCCACGCCGTGCTCGGATCGGCGGGTCTGGGCCGGCAGCAGGTCGAGGAGCGCGTGCGTTCGGTCTGGGGCCTCGGCGAGGGCTGGGTCGGTCATGTGCTTCTCGCGCTGGCCCTGGGAACCCGGGACGGGGAATCCGTGCGCGGCGGGGATCTGGCCACCCTTCCGGCCTCCCCGGCCGTGGACGTGCCCTCCGCCAAGGCCCTCATCGATGCGGCCGTGAACCTGGTGGCGTCCGTCCATGGGGTCGCGGTGAGCCTTCCCCGGTCCTCCCAGGGCGTCGGTTCGGGTGCCGTCGTCGATTCGGCGGCGCTGGACGCCTTCGCCGACCGCATCGCTGGCAGGGAGGGCGTGCTGGCATCCGCGGCCCGTCTGGTCCTCGACCGTCTCGGGGTGTCCGCCCCACTCCCGACGGGTGATCCCGACGCCGATGCCCGTGCGCTGACGGACACGGTGACGGCCGAGCTCGGACCGGACTGGCCTCGTCAGGTCCAGCCGCGCTTCGAGGCCCGGCGGGCCATTCTTCTCGACGATCGCTGGGCCCTGGCCCGGGAGGACGTCGCCCGGATCTTCCACGAGCATGACGAAAGGGCCATGCGACGGCATATGGTCGGCGCCGGCCGCGCGGTCCATGACGAGGCGCGCTGGTTCGCGACCAGGGCGCGTGAGCATGGGGATGCCGATGCGGCGGAGGTGCTTGAGCGCCTCGCCCGCGAGGCGCTGGAGGAACCATCGTCCGGGGAATCGGGGAGCGCGGGCTCCACGTCCGCGGGGACGACCGCCGGGGGCGCGGCTCAGGCGGCCCCCTCCTTCCGCGGCGACGTGGCCGTCGTCACCGGAGTCGCTCCGCGGTCCATAGCCGGAGCCGTCGTGACGGGGCTTCTCGACGGCGGGGCGACGGTTGTCGCCGTCTGCCACACGCTGGACGCGCCGATGCGCCTGTGGGCGCGCGACGCGTACCGGGATCACGGCACGCAGGGGTCCGCGCTGTGGCTGGTCCCCGCGAACCTGGCGAGCTACAGGGACGTCGACGCGCTGACCTCGTGGATCGTGGACGAGCAGACCGAATCCTCGGGGGCCTCGCGAACGGTGGTCAAGCCGGCGCTGGAGCCCGATCTGCTCCTCCCCTTCGCGGCACCCCGCATGCAGGGGACGCTGGAGGACGCCGGTCCGCTGTTCGAATCCCAGGCGCGTCTCATGCTCTGGGGCGTTGAAAGGCTCGTCGCGGGTCTGGCCCGTGCCGGCGAGGGGACGGACGTCGACCATCGGCTGCACGTCGTGCTTCCGGGGTCGCCGAACCGCGGCGTCTTCGGCGGGGACGGCGCCTACGGCGAGATCAAAGGCGCCTTCGACGCCCTCGTCGCCAGATCGAGGTCGGAGACCGGATGGTCCCGTCGCGTCACCTTCGCCCATCCGCTGATCGGCTGGGTGCGCGGCACCGGCCTGATGGGCGGCAACGATCCGCTGGTGAAGGCCGCCGAAGAGGCGGGGATCCGCACCTTCTCCACCGATGAGGTCGCCAGGGGGCTGCTGGGTCTTGCCAGTCCCGAGGCGCGTGGACGCGCTTGGGAGGCGCCGCTGGAGAAGAACCTCACCGGGGGGCTGGGCTCCGGTCCCGTGGACATCCGCGCGCTGAGACGCCGGGCGCAGGAGATGGCGGCTGGCGAGGCGCCGGATGCGGCGGCGGTTGATCGGGCGACGTCGTCGGATTCGGCGCCCATCGGTTCCGACGAGCACGGTCCCTCCCGGGCCGGGATGCTCCGCGCCCTTCCCACGCCCCGTATCCCTCGCGTGACCGTCGTCGATCCGGAGGAATGGGGCCCCGTCGAGGAGCCTCCCGAGAAGCAGATCGTCATCGTCTCGGTGGGTGAGCTGGGGCCCTGGGGGTCCGGACGCACGCGCTTCGAAGCCGAGATGGGGATCGACCCGTCCGGGGACGTGGATCTTTCGGCCTCGGCGGTGCTCGAGCTCGCCTGGGGGATGGGTCTCGTCTCCTGGCAGACGGGGCCGGTGCCGGGCTGGTACGACGAGGACGGCAACGCCGTTCCCGAGGAGGACATCGCCCTGCGCTTCCATGATGAGGTTCTCGCGCGCTGCGGCATCCGACCCTTCGAGGACGGCATGGGCGGCGACTACCGCCAGGGGACGGGCGAGAAGGAGGCCGAGGTCTTCCTGGACCACGACGTGCGCTTCACGGTGGCCGACGAGACTCGGGCGCGCGAATACGCGGAGCTCGATCCCGACCATACCGATGTCCGACGCGACCCCTCCTCGGGGGAGTGGACGGTGACGCGGCGGCGGGGGGCGATGGTGCGCGTGCCTCGTCGGGCGGCGATGAGACGGACCGCCGGCGGTCAGATCCCGACGGGCTTCGATCCGCGTCGCTGGGGGATTCCGGCGTCGATGGTCGACGAGGTCGACCCCATCGCGCTGTGGAACCTCGTCACCGCGGTGGACGCCTATCTGTCGGCCGGCATCACCCCGGCGGAGATCCTCCGGTCGGTGCATCCCAGCCGCGTCGCGGACACGCAGGGAACCGGGTTCGGCGGCATGCGGTCGATGCGGCGGCTGTACCTCGACCGCTTCCTTGGGCATGACGTCCCGCTGGACATCCTGCAGGAGGCGCTTCCCAACGTGGTGGCCGCGCACGTCATGCAGTCCTACGTGGGCGGGTACGGATGCATGGTGCAGCCGGTGTCGGCCTGCGCCACGGCGGCCGTCTCCCTCGAGGAGGCCTGCGACAAGATCGCCCTCGGGAAGGCCGACGTGGTCGTCGCCGGGGCCATCGACGACATCGGCGTGGAGTCCGTCGAGGGCTTCGGCGGCATGAACGCCACCGCCGACACCGCGGCCATGACCGGCCGGGGGATCGACGTGCGCTTCCTGTCGCGGGCCAACGACCGTCGCCGCGGCGGATTCGTCGAGTCTCAGGGCGGGGGGACGATCCTCGTCACGCGGGGCGACGTGGCCCTGAGACTCGGGCTTCCCGTGTCCGCCGTCGTCGGCTACGTGCATTCCTTCGCCGACGGCATCCACACGTCCATACCCGCTCCGGGCCTGGGCGCGCTCGCCGCCGGTCTGGGCGGCGCGGACTCGGATCTCGCCCGTCGCCTCGGCCGGCTGGGGGTCTCCGCGGACGACATCGCCGTGGTCTCCAAGCATGACACCTCCACGAAGGCGAACGACCCCAACGAGTCCGAGCTGCACGACGCCCTGGCGACGGCCATCGGCAGGCATGACGGCAACCCGCTGTTCGTCGTCTCCCAGAAGACCCTCACCGGCCATGCCAAGGGCGGGGCCTGCGTGTTCCAGATCAACGGTCTGACCCAGCTGTTCGCCACGGGGACCATACCGGGCAACGCGGCGCTGGACTGCGTCGATCCGGCGATGCGCGGCGATTCCCATATGGTCTGGCTCAGGTCCCCGCTGCATCTGGGTCTTGTGCGCGCAGCCCTGGCGACATCGCTGGGATTCGGCCACGTCTCGGGGGTGGTCGCCCTGGTGCATCCCGGCGCCTTCGAATCCGCCGTGGCCTCCTTCCGGGGACGGGAGACGCTCGAGGAGTGGCGGCGTCGTGCCGACGAGCGTCTGAGAAGCGGCCGCAGGCGGATCCTTGCGGGGATGATGGGAGGCGCTCCGCTCTACGAACCCGTGGACGGCCGCCGTCTTCCCGACGACGCCTCCGGTGACGCGCATGCGGCCGAGAAGTCGATGCTGCTCGATTCCGACGCGCGTCTGGGATCCGACGGGACGTACCGGTCGTGAACGCCGTCCGCTGCGAGGCGCCCGGAATCCCCCGCATGGAAGGACTGGGCCATGACGTCGTGGACATCACGGACTTCGCCCGTCGTCTGCGGGTCGCGGGATCGCGCATGCCCCTGCTGTTCTCAGCCCGCGAACGCCGCCAGTGCTCGCTGCTGGCCCGCCGTCATGGGGACGGCGAGGCCCGGCATCTGGCGGCGAGGTGGGCCGGGAAGGAAAGCGTCGTCAAGGCGTGGTGCGAGGCGGTGGACGACCCGCCGTATTCACCGGACGACCTGCCCTGGGAGGCGATCGAGATTCTGGACGACCCGCATGGCGTCCCTCGGGTCCTGCTGCGCGACGACCTCTGCGCGGCCCTGTCCGAAGGGGTGAGGGCGGCGGGCGACAGCCGCGGGGGCGGTGCGCGGAGCGAGTCGTCAGGCAACGGCGCGGACCTGAGGTGGCATGTCTCGCTGTCGCATGACGGGGACGTCGCCTCCGCCGTGGCCGTTCTCGTCATGGAACCGGCATCGACGCGCTGAAAGCGGGGGCCGGAACGGGTTTCCGTCCGGTCGTGTATACTCAATCGGGCCGTCTCAGGGCGGTACGCGGACGTAGCTCAATGGTAGAGCCTCAGTCTTCCAAACTGATTACGCGGGTTCGATTCCCGTCGTCCGCTCCAGCGCTTCCGAACGGCGGCGACCCGCTGCCGGCCCTCGCGGCGCGCCGACGGAGGCACTCGAGACCGCGCTCCGGGGGATTGGTCGCTGATTCGTGCGGGAGATCGGAGGGCGTATGCGGGATTCCTCCAGGCGGACCTCATCCGAGGATGACGAGGCTCGGGAGGCCTACGAATCGCGGCTGTCCTTGGCGGATATTGAGCGTCATCGCTCCCACCCCGTCCGCTGGACCGTGTATCTGAGCGGCGTTCTGGTCGCGATCATCGGCCCGTACTGGCTGGGGCGTTCCCTTGCCGTCCACGAAACCGCATGGCTGGTGGGTCGCATGGAGACGTTCACCCCGCAGGGGATCGCCTTCGTCTCCTGGGTCGTCACGGCCACCGCCCTGACGGGTCTGGGCATGGCGGTCATCGAATCCTCCCGGTGGTTCTGGCGGATTGTCTTCCTGGTCGGCCTTGCCGCCGAGCAGCTCATCGCCGGCGCCAGTCTTCTGCGATTCGACTTCTGGTATTCGACCTACGTCGTCTACGGGCGCTACTCGCCTCTGGCGAACGCCGCGAACATGGGCATCATCGCCGCCGGTGGCGCCGCGGCGGCGTTTGCCGTGGTGTTCGTCGGTCTTCTCGTCCTCATCCGCAGGGATTCGCCGCTGAACGTGCTGACGCGCAGCTGGGCCGCCTTCCTTCTGTTCGCCGTCATCCAGGGCCTGGCGTTGGCGGTGGTTCTGTGCTCGGGCCTTCTCACGGACGTCTAGGCCGCGTTCGCAGGGATTCGATGCGCGATTCATATGGCGTGTCGCGTCCGCCGTTGGTCCTGGTCTCTGCCGGGGTTCGTGATTCGGCGTGCCCGCCCTTCCCGTCCGGGCGGAGGTATAGACTGTGTCCTTGGCGTGTTTCGCCCACGGATAGAGAGCGCTACGGCATTGGGTCGTGGCACCGTGCAGCAGGACACCGAAGGAGAACACCGTGGCACTGACGGTTGACGAGAAACGCAGCATCATCACCGAGTACGCGACCCATGAGGGCGACACCGGCTCCCCGGAGGTCCAGATCGCGCTTCTGAGCCGTAGGGTCGCCGACCTCACCGAGCATCTCAAAACCCATGCGCACGATCATCATTCGCGCCGCGGCCTGCTGCTTATGGTCGGCGAGCGTCGTCGTCTGCTCGACTATCTGCGCAGGGTGGACATCAATCGCTACCGCTCGCTGATCGAGCGGCTCGGCCTTCGCCGCTAGTCGTCAGGCGCCCGGACGGAATCCGTCCGGGCGCTTTTTTGACGGGCGGCGCCGATGGATGGCGCCCCGTCGGCCCCGCCGGGGCATTGTGCATCCCCCGTGGCGGACGGCTGCGGGAGGCATCCGGGGAATGGTCGCTCTCCGGTGCGATAATGCAGACGCTGAAGCCGCGGGTCCCCAGGGCGGGGGTGCGCGGACATGAGGAACGACCTTATGACACATGAGGAGACGCGGTCGGATACGCCGCGCGAATAGGTACGAAAGCTGCCG